>JAEOUG010000175.1 GCA_016839445.1 Candidatus Thorarchaeota archaeon | reverse complement strand
CTAGTCTGAGGTGACCTGCAAGACTTGCTGCCTCGCTTGAGATTCCCTCCATCAGGTCTCCGTCAGTCACAATGGCGTACGTATAATGGTCTACAATCTCGTGGCCCGGCCGGTTGAATGTTGCCGCTAGGTGTGCCTCTGCTATCGCCATTCCTACAGCATTCCCAAGACCTTGTCCTAGGGGCCCAGTAGTCACCTCGACACCCGAAGTCATGTGACTCTCAGGGTGCCCTGGTGTCTTACTGCCCAGCTGTCTGAAGTCCTTGATGTCATCAAGGGTGAGGTCATATCCAGTCAAGTGTAGCAGTGAATAGAGGAGCATTGATCCGTGACCTCCAGATAGCACAAATCGGTCTCTATCATACCATCCCGGATTCTGCGGACTAAACCGAAGGTGACGTGTCCACAGAGAGTAGGCCATTGCGGCGGCACCCATTGGCATACCCGGATGGCCTGAGTTCGCCTTCTGGATAGCGTCTGCTGACAGGAATCGGATGGTGTTGATCGCTCGCTCTCGTAGGTCTGAATCAGTCATTCTCTGCTCTCCTTCTTACCGGTACTAGCGCTTTCCCAATGGGATGCGCTGTCTTCCCAAAGCCCTGCTTTTGGTTGTTACGCTTGGCGAGGACATCCTGCCTTTACCTGTTTCGCTGGACTATGTTGTTCCGACTGGTTTTCCGGGAGGAAGGGTTTCGAAGAAATCTCTCTTGAGACAATCCATGGTGACGACATCTTGGAATTCTCCCATCACAAAGGCAGCATCTCTGTATCTCCCGACGAAACGGAATCCGGCCTTCTCATATGCTCTCTGAGCTCTCTCATTTCTGGCCAAGGTCCTTAGGTGCACTGAGTTGAGGCCAAGAATGTTGAATGCAACCCAGAGCATTACCCTTGTTGCGTCGGTACCATACCCCCTCTCTCTGTCGGACTCCCTGTGTATGGCAATCCCGAACTCTGCTCTAGAGTGCTGCTTGGCGATGCCCATCAGGCTTGTCGTACCTAGGAACTCCGAGGAGTCCTTGTCCTCAATGGCCAGAACGATTCCTCCATCTCTGAATGGATGCATCATTGTCGCCCGTTCGAGCCACTGTCGTTCGGCCGGTCTGGAAACTGGTAGTGGTGTCACTAGATGACGCCTGAGATCTAGGTTGTTCCATCCGGACAGAACGGTATCAAGATCCTCCATCTCCAGCGCCCGGAGGTGCACCTTCTCCCCGTAGTACATGGATGCAGAAACAGCCGGGCGTTCACATAAAGCTGGCCCATGGCTTACTTCGATAGACATTTTACTTCACGGACTGAGCTTGACTTGCAGGGAGGTATCAATGGGCCAGAAGAAAGAGTACTTCCGCAAACCTGTGGTTCGGGTAGAGACTGCCCGGATCAGGTTCCCTAGGGTCTGTCCGGTCTGCGGAAAGACTGCATCTCACACGGCAAAGATACAGGTTGTTTCTGGACGAAAGGAGTATCTTGTCCGATCGTGGGACCCGTACTACAGCAGGTATGCCAGAAGGAGCATGCAGTCAACTTCAGCCCCCGCGAAGATACTGCCCATCTACGTATGCGACGACCATCAGTTCCTAGATGCCGGCCACGAGCGGTACCGCACATTCTGTATCGTGATTGATGGCTTCGCTATGGCCTTCATGTTCTTTGCTCTGATTTTCGTGGGCGATGCTCTATGGCGAGGAAAGCCAATTGGATTCATCCCGATTGGGTTCACTATCTTCTTCGCAGCCTGCATGATTGCCAGCTACTTCGCATTCAGGCCAAATGCCTTGGAGCGAGCAGTGCGTCTAGTGGGATTTGACGCAGGGATACAGAATGTCCTGTTCCTCTTCGAGAACGACTGGTACCGGGATGAGTTCGTAAGAGAGAACGCTATGACAGCGGGTCTGATTAGCTGGATCATCAAGAATGATTGATCCTTGCGTGGATTGTCGATCTACAGCAGAAAAGAAGTAGAAGTGCTCAGGTTGCCTCAAGCATGAGCACTTCTTCATTGGTTATGCGACGACGTTTTGCCACGTCATCAGATGAGCTAGGGGCAGTCCGCGAATGAGAGTGAGTCTTGCCGGTCACTACGAATCACCTTCTGAAGTACGCGTAGGTGACTGCGTCAGTCGTTATTCTCTTCCTTGGGGCTGTCTTCTCTGTCTTTGCTAGAGCCATGATCTTCTACCTCCGATACTGGTAGGCGTAGGCGAGAGCATCAGTTGACTGAGTCTTGCCGGTCTTGTTCTTCAGCACAGATGTGTAGGGGTTGTTAGTTGTTAGAGCCATTATAGTTCACAACATACACCACTCAGAATCAGTATATATAGCGGAGCCACAACTTAGGGTCACATCAAGTAGTCACATCATGTGACTACCCGGAAGGTGGCCTTGTGGAGGACATTGAGGTAGTGGGCCTGGTGACCAAGCCTGGAGGGAACTACGCTATCGTCACAGATGATGGCCGTGAGTACAGACTGTCTGCCATTCTTCCTTGGGCCGCAGTCTCCGCGGACTACGGCACCGACGAGTTCGAGAGGTGCCTTGGGAAAAGGATGAGGGCATCTGGTATCACTGATGGTAGCACTATCTGGAACGCTTCCCTGAGTGAGGTCGCAGAGTAGATTAGTGAATAAAGCACGACTGGCCTGCATTCCACAGGCCAGACTCTCAATCGCGGGCCCTACTCTATCTTGAGCTGTTCTTCGCTCTTCCAGAGTCCATGGATGTTGCAGTATGCTGTTGCCATGAGTGTTCCTGACTTCTCAGTCTTGAACACGAACTTCGTCCGAGGCTCTGTGTAGATTGTGCTTGTGTCCGCGCCCTTTGCAGACTCGCCGTGTGAGTCGAAACTCATGTAACCGATTTCCACCGGGAACTTCTCACCGTCAGGCCAGAAGAAGAGATCGAGCCACTTGATATGGTGCGCTGTTGTGTTAGGATGAGGAATCTCCTTGCCCACTGATACCTTGACCTTCACAAGCTCACCCTTCTTCACTGGTCCCTTGACCTCGATTACGGGGACATGCTTCTCATTCTTCCAATCATCTGTCTGAATCCACTTCATTGACATTTGTTCCTGCCTCTCTCGTCAGATTGTGGCAGCTGTCACTGCTCACTGCCCCCACTTGCATTTCGACCGTTAAAACAGTTGTCTTGTAGATGCTGCTCTTGATGCCATGCTCAATGTTATATGTCGACCATTGACTGGAGAACATGTGCCTCCCGCACAATCTCGCGAGGTTAAGAGAGATGGAGCGCTCAGGTTCATCGACCCAAACGGTTTGGATTTCTCTTCTGGCGATTCTCACTGCACTGACTACAATTGCCACAGTCGTCCTCGTAATCCCCATTCCTGCAACCGGCGGCTATCTGAATTTTGGTGACATCATGGTCATGATTAGCGGGATTCTCCTCGGGCCCGCAGGAGGTTTCATAGCTGGCGGAGGAGGTTCAATGCTAGCTGACGTATCACTTGGCTATGTTGGCTTTGCTCCGATAACTCTCATTGTCAAGGGTCTGGAAGGACTGGCAGTAGGATATCTATCTAGACGTACTTCGGCTTTGGAAAAGATTGGCAAGTGGGACGTTATTGGCGTGATCATTGGGTCGGCAGTGATGCTTCTGGGTTATCTCATAGCTGAGACCCTGCTTGAGGGTTTCGGGCCGGCTCTGGTGGAGCTCATAACTGGTAATCTCCTGCAGGTCACTGTGGGATCTGTTCTAACCCTGCTTGTTGGCCCAAGACTCCGTGCATACCTGTCTTCGCAGGGTCGAGTATCGGAGAGCCTTCAAGAGGCAATCTGATGATTGGGAAGAAGAACGGTCCAGAATGATTATTTAGGCGTAGCCTATTAGAACGGCGGCCCTCAGGGGCACCTCTGAACTGACGGAAGAGCCCGAGATGACAGATCGAAAGAAGCTGAGAATAAGTGAAGCAAGCCTGAATGAAATCAACTCATTCCTGATGGACGAGGACAACCCGCTGGTAGCTGATCTCCTAGAGGTCATAGAGAAGCATGGCGGAGTTGCCGAGATCAACAAGAAGGCCGAAGAGGCTCGGAGGCTTGAGAATCTCGTTGCCCAGCTTGAGTCCAAGAAGTCCCCCTATGTCAAGGACATCGAGTGGCTGGAGAGGCAGCTCGAGAATGATGCTTTCATTTCGATTCCTGATTACAGACGAAGCATTCTTGGTCCTGAGGCTGACTTGAAGGAATTTGACGACAGCTTCGCCGTCACTCTCGAGATTAGTGCAGCGCAGTACTTCCCATGGCTCATTGAAGAAACCAAGCAAGCCATTGCGAAGAAGGAGCTAATGCCCGGACGCTTCATTCGAGTACGGAACATGGCAGAGCAGACTGCAGATAATGATGTTATCGCCTTCGCTGCTGCGATGCAGGTAGTGGGTGCCTCCTATGTAGAGACCCTGGATACCAAGGGCACTTTCCCAGGACCCGATGGAGCCCCTGTCAATGTGCATCTCGGCGGTCCCGATACCATAACGGGCTATTTCGGTGGAGTGGGGATGCCGAACGAGTTTCCTCTGAAGTGGGCAGATGAGTATCTCCGCTACTACACGAAGTACGGAGTCAAACAGGTCTTGAACATAAACCCGGGGAGTGTTCTCTTGGGCTACATGATGCACAAGCTAGGAATTGACATGGAGTTCAAGATATCCGTTTTCATGGGGAATGACAATCCCTATGCCTGTCTCTGGACACTCATGACGGCCAAGCTCTTCAGCAGAGACGACGGAACAAGCCCGCTGATTGGTTTCAATCTGTCAAACAGTGTAAACAAGGAAACTATCGAGCTCTCGGCACATGTTCGGGAGGCGTTTGGGTTTGAGGACGTAGTCCGAATCGAGCATCACATAACTGAGACCTACAAACACATCGTGCGGCAGCCGTACAATAGGCTTCCCGACCTTCTGGATCTTGCTGACCATGTGAAGAATATCAGCGCCAAGCACGAAGGTGCCATTCCTGAGATTGATGCTACGCGCGAGTATCCAAGCGACATCTTGGACTACTTCCGACCAAAGAGCGAGATTGTCGAGAAGGGCGATATGCCCAAGATGCTACAGAACTACTTGGACAAGCACCATTCACTTAATGTTACAGCACAGGAGCTGACTAAGCGAGGCCTCACCTTCATTGCGGCAAGAAACCTGCATAGAACGAAGTGAAGGCAGATACACTAGAGAAAGGAGTATGGGGGCCGAAAGGCCCCAACGATTACATATCCGGCTGGAAAATATCGTCATACATGTTCTGCAGACGAGTCTTGTGGCCTTCTTCTTCCTTGGCGAGGGTCTCGAAGACGGCTCTGTGTGGTCCACTCGTTGTCAGTTCAGAGAGTGCCTTGTAGAAGCTCTCGGCTCCCTGTTCTCTCTTGATGGCAACGATCAGGATATCCTGAGGACTAGATGATGGTGCCAGTGGCACGTCAACTAGATACTGAGATAGGTCCATCTTCTCAATCTCTTCTACCGTATCGCACGAAAAGGTCGTGCAGACACCCTGCTTAAGGGCTGCCTCAAGTTTCGCCTTGTGCCCTTCTTCCTGCTTGGCGAGATCCTTCAGCAGCTTTGTAGAAGAGGAGAACTCTGCCTCTTCTGCGTGTGTCATGTAGAAGTTGTATGCCTCTTCCTCCCTCTGTATTGCGAGGGAAACCAGTTGCTCGAAAGTCTGTTGGACTGAAGTCAATGGTACAACCCGATGTGCGGATTACGCATGCCCGTTTTAAGCATGATGATAGAATAGGTTTCCTGAGACCCTTTGTCGCAACGCGAACCTTTTTGTCAGGGACTGCACCGCCTTTCGGCGACCCAGTATGGAGAAGCGTAACGGTCTCTCGTTCAACTGCGCAGAAAGCGTGATCTTGCAGGTCGATGAAGGCACGGCTCTGATTGGATTTGATTCCAGTCATATGAGAATTGCATCGGTTCTAGGCGGAGGCATCGCTGGATGCGGCGAGGTCTGCGGAGCTGTCAGTGGGAGTGTGATCTGCCTTGGCCTGCAGTTTGGGACTGATGGTGACGAAGCGACAGAGCGCTTCAAAGAGAAGCGCGAAAGGGCAAGAGCTCAAGTCAAGACACTCCTTCGCGATTTTCAGGATGCTTGGGGTGCCGTTGACTGCAGGAGTCTACGAGCCATGGACAAGGGCGAGATACCTCAGGCTGGTGTAGAGCGCCCGATGAAGCCTACTGGTGACCTCTGCGATGAGTACGTGAGGTGGAGTTCGGCGAGGGTTCTACATACGATTACTCAGACCATTACAGAGAGTAATATAGAAGTGTGAGGATTGGCTGGAGGATAGTGATATGACCTCGACCTTGCTGGCCACTCATGATCTGAGGGTGGAAGTGAATGGTATTCCAATACTCAGCGGCATCGACATAGAGTTTGAACAAGGCATGGTGTACGCAGTCCTAGGTCCCAATGCCTCCGGCAAGTCTACACTTGCCAAGACAGTGATGGGCCTGCCTGAGTATAGGGTGACTGGCGGGGACATCCTCTTCGAGGGGAAGTCAATCCTTGGCAAGTCCATCACAGAGAGAGCTCAGCTAGGCATCTCGTACGCCTTTCAAACGCCTCCGGCAATCCAAGGGGTCAAGCTCGAGGACTTCATATGTCGCATCTGTCCGGACTACCAATGCAAGACAGACTCTGAGCACTTCATGGGGGCAATGTGTTCGTGCAAGGACGAGCTGTACGAGGACTTCGACAGACTTGGGATAAAGAATCTAGCTCAGCGTGACCTCAATGATGGATTCTCAGGTGGCGAATCCAAGCGAAGTGAGCTTTTCCAGGTTCTATCAATGCGGCCCCGTATCATGTTTCTAGACGAACCGGACAGTGGTCTTGACTATGACTCATTGAAGACAGTGGGCCGGGAACTGAAGTCAATCAGGGAGAAGAAGGAGGTCACAATGGTCATCATAAGTCATCACAGGTACGTGCTGGAGTTCTTGGAAGTTGACAAGGTCTTCATTCTCCAGAACGGGAGAGTGGTGTACACGGGCGACATGGATGACATCCCTGTCCTTGAGAAGAAGGGATACGAACGATTCCTGGCGGAGGTAATGCGATAGCATCCCCGGGGGTGGTCTTGTGACAAAGAAGGATATCAGGACTCGCGCATCGTCCTCAAAGGAGAAGAAGGCCGAATACGGAGAAGACATAGATTTGGAGGTCTTTGAGTATGACGAGGCCGGCCCCAGTACCATGGAGTCGCTCGACGAAGTGTCTGAGAGCGATAGGGACCTAGTACGGAACGTTGGATTCGATCCATCTGGAAGGACCACATCGGGGTCATTCATGCAGTTCGACAATGAGAGCATTCTGGCTGACGTTCTCATGTCACAGGAAGGTCTCGAGGTTCTTCCGATTACTGAAGCACTCCGGAAGTACGATTTCGTGAAGAGTCTGATCTGGAGCGCTGTCCCTGTGGATGCAGATAAGTACACGGCCAGGAGTGAACTTGAGAAGTACAACGGCTACTTCATTCGTGCGGAGCCTGGGGCGCGCATCGAGATGCCAGTACAAAGCTGTCTGATCATGAAGAAGAATCAGTCAGTCCAGAATGTCCACAACATCGTCATTGCTGAAGAAGGCTCAGAGCTTCACGTAATCACTGGGTGCGCCACACCTTCTTCTGTCGAGAAATCCCTCCATCTCGGAATCTCTGAGTTCTTCGTCAAGAAGCGCGCACGACTGACTTTCACAATGGTTCACAGGTGGAGCGAGAATACAAGTGTCAGGCCAAGATCAGCTACTATCGTAGAAGACGGTGGAACCTACATCTCAAGCTACGCTATTCTTAGTCCTTTGAAGTCAATCCAGACCTTCCCGAAGGTTCGGCTTGTAGGCGTAGGTGCGAAGGCTGACCTCTATTCTGTTGTGAACGGTAGCAATAGCTCCAAGTACGATATCGGCGGTCTTCTGAGCCTTGAGGCACCGAAGACTCAGGGCAAAGTGGTATCACGTGCCATAGCAAATGACAGCTGCGAGATCATAGCCCGGGGTGATCTTGTGGGTCTCTCTGGTGAAACTAAGGCTCGCTTGGAATGCGATGGATTGCTGATCAGTGGCAGAGCTTCAATACGGGCAGTCCCCATGCTGAATGCTCGAGCAGAAGGTGCTGAATTAAGTCATGAGGCAACAGTGGGCAAAGTCGGAGCTGAGCAGCTCAGCTATCTCATGAGCCGGGGTCTGAATGAAGAAGAGGCGACATCCCTCATCATCAGGGGCTTCGTCAAGCTCAAGGTGCCAGACCTGCCTCCGGCCCTGCAGGCATCCATCGATGAAGCTATTCGAATGAGTCTAGAAGGCGGAATGTAGGGGTCTCACTGCTTCTTCGGCACTATCTCTCTGAGCCCAGATGGAAGGTACTTGTGAAGTGCCTGCGGCAGCTTCACTGTCCCATCCTCCTGTTGGTAGTTTTCAAGCAGAGCAACCATTGCTCTTGGATTAGCTACCATCGTGCTATTGAGAGTGTGCACGTAGTCCTTGTCGACACCGCCCTTCTCAATACGATACTTGACGTTGAGTCGTGTTGCTTGATAGGAAGTGCAGTTGCTGCAGGAGCCTCCCTCCCGATACAGCTGTTGTCCTGGGAACCAGAACTCAAGATCATACTTCTTTGCAGCTACGGTTCCGATATCACCCGTGCAGACGTTGACAATCCGATAGGGCAGCCCCAGTTTCTGGATGAACTCCTCCTCGTTCCTGAGAATCTCTTCATGGATGTTCCAGGACTCGTCTGGGTGACTGAAGACGAACTGCTCCACCTTCATGAACTGGTGTACTCTGAAGATCCCCTTGGTGTCCTTACCATGAGTTCCAGCCTCCTTTCTGAAACAAGTGCTCACCCCTGCGAACTTGATTGGCAGGTCCGCGGGTTCGAAGATCTCGTCCATGTACATTGCGGCCATAGGATGTTCGGATGTGGCTATTAGATACAGGTTCTCTCCCTCTATCTTGTACATAACATCCTCGAAGTCCCTCAGGTCTACAACGCCCTCGTATGGCTCGCGGCGCATCATGAAGGGCGGGTAGACGGCTGTGAATCCCTTCTTGACAAGCATGTCGAGTGCCATGTGCTGCATAGCCATGTCTAGCACGACAAGCTCGTTCTTCAGATAGAAGAATCTGGAGCCGGCGACCTTCGCGGCTCTTGGAATATCAGCTATGTCCAGCGAGTCTAGTAGGTCGACATGGCTCTTTATCTCGAAGTCATGCTCAGGTCGACCTCCCCATTCCCTAACCGTCACATTGTCTTCCTCATCGGTCCCATACGGCACACTCTCATGGAGAGTGTTGGGAATGCTCATCTGGATAGTCTGTAGTCTTCCCTCAAGGTCTTGGCTCTCCGCCTCTAGCGCTGCTATTTCCTTGTTCACCTTATTGACTTGGCGAACAAGCTTCGAGTCCTCCTCTCCGGCCTTCTTCAGCTTGCCAATCTCTTTGGAGAGTCTGTTTCGCTGGGTTCGAAGATCCTGAATCTTCCTCTTCAGGGATCTGACCTCTTCATCTATCCTTAGAAGCTCTTCAAACTCCCTAAGCTTCTCATCGTTTCTTCTCTTCTTGAGGTCGCTTCTGATGATGTCAGGATTCTCCCTGATGAACCGGATGTGAAGCATGCAGTCTCACCACTGTCTGCTGCTTGGACAGTCACCATCCAGATAAGTCGTTTCCTGTAGCCAGAGGCTATCTGGCCTGCTCGATGACTCTGCGGTAGACTCCTTCAATGCTCTCTAGCTGTGAACTCCAAGAGTAATCCTTCACCACTTTCTTCCTGCAGCTCTCGCCCATTGCTCGTCGGAGCTTGTGGTCATCAGCGAGCAAGGTCATGGCCTCCACTACTTCTCTGACATTCTGCGGTCTCACAAGGATTCCCTCCTTGTCACTGAGCAGACGGAGGGTCTCGCCGATGCCAGTGGTCACAACTGGAAGGCCACAACTCATTGCTTCAAGGACACTCAAGCCCAGTCCTCCAATATTCTGAGGAATCACAAAGACGTCCATCTTCTGCAGAACGGAGGCAATGTCTGCGTGCTGCATTGGCCCGAGCCAGCGAAGCGAGTCGTCTTCCACACATCCCTCCAATTGGAACTTCATCATGCCATCCCCTATCAGTGTGAGCCTAGAGCTAGGGTTCCGAAGATGGTACTCCTTGAAGGCATCAAGAAGGATGTTGACCCCCTTGTCTAGACTGAGTCGACCAACGTAGACGAAATCAATGACTCCATCATCATGAAGCTTGGTTCGAGGAGGTTGGAACAACTCCGTATTGACTCCGTTTCTTATGACCGTGGTTCGCTCGCCTGTTATTCCATATTGGGTAAAGTACGGTTTCTGCGAGGGATCCACCAGAATGACATGGTCATACTTCTTGGCCGCGAATATCGACGCTTTCCAGGCGATTCCGAAAAGAGTTGTATATAGAGAATCGCCAGCGGCATATGCTAGATGGTAGGTCACAACCAGAGGAGGCAGTGACTTCTTGAAGTAAGGAAGGAAGAACTCGGTGCTTCCAGAGTTCATCTGGATGTGCAAGACGTCGATATCCAACTCCTTGCACAACCTTGCGATCATGTTTGAGGCGCTCAGCGAGTCAAGTGAGAAATGAGGATTCAGCTGCACGGCTCTGAACCTGTGGATGCGCTCCTCCGGCAGACCATCCACTGACTTGGACTGAGTGAAGGCATGGACGTCATGTCCTCGCCTGACCAGGCCCTTTAGGACCTCGCCTGACCGTACGCAGAGCCCGTCAGGGGCCCCGAACTTGCTCACCATCCCAATCCGCATATTACATCCCAGTTTGTGTTGCGTCGTCGTTGAGTTCCTTTAACGTGTTTCGCTGCCTCAGAGCTCTGCAGACGGACATCTCTTGTTCAATCTGCACCTTCCGCACTCCGGGCTCCGAGCTTTACATGTCCGTCTTCCATGGGCTCCGGCGAGTCTTGCATAGTCGCCCCATTGGCTGCGAGGCAGCAACGCCATCAAATCGTCTTCTATCTTTGTCGGCTTCTTGTCATGTTCACTTAGGCCAAGTCTTACAGTGACACGCATCACATGAGTATCAACTACTACACCTTGGTTCTTCTGGAATGCGACCGAGAGGACCACATTTGCGGTCTTGCGGCTCACCCCAGGAAGTGTGATCAGCTCCTCAAGCGAGTCCGGTACACTTCCACCGTATCGTTCGACAATCTCACTTGCTGTTCGCATTATGTACTCCGATTTCCGATTATATGTTCCACATGGTCTGATAATCTCGATTATGTCTTCTTGGGTCGCAGATGCAAGTGACTTGGGGTCGGGGTACTTCTTGAAGAGCGGTTCAGTGATCGTGTTGACACAGGCGTCAGCCGTATGAGCAGAGAGAATAGTGGCGACCAGGATCTCGAACGGATTACTGAAGTTGAGGTAGGTCAGGGGAGCGTCAGGATACGCCTCATGCAAAAGGCCCAGTATCTCCTCTGCAGCAGCTGTCTGACTCATGCGAACCACCACGGGGGATAGTGAGATACCTGTACTTCAAGCCTGCTATTACGCAGGGGGCTCTCAGGACGTCTTCTCGACATTCATCTGCTGCATTGCAGACTCGCTAATCAATCCCTTTCGACTGATTGTTGCCATGATGGCGACGTTGAGAATGAGGACCAGCACGAATAGGAGCTGGGGATTGAGGTATTGGAAGAAGATCCCTGCGATGGATGGTCCGATTGATGTTGATAGATAGACCAGAAACCAGAAGGTGCCCAATATCTTGGCTGTGTCCTTGCCTGGAAGGTTCTTCTGGATTATCGTCAGTAGAATCAGATACCATAGCGAGTCGTTAACGGACTTGATGACCACCGCGATGAAGGGAGTTGAGAAGATGGCCCCCAGTCCAGGATACAGAAGGTCGGCAGCTGATACTACGCCTGCTGGAGCCCAGAAGGAGAAGACCGGGGCAAACACCAAGATGGCGGCGCAGACGGGCATGAAGCCATAGATTAGGAGGGCCGCTCTGGTAACACCCTTCTTGTCAGAGGATCTTCCCATAAGCAGGAGGAGCGGGATGGAGAGAAGGGCTGTGGCAAGCGTCATTATGATGATTCCTTCGTAGCTGATTCCGACAATCTCGTAGATGTACAGGTTTGCGCCGAACCTGAACATGGAGTCACTAAGCCCGTCAACGACTACGACTGCCAGTAGTCCAGGTGCCACACGGAGAAGCAGTCCTGCAGTCCTTTTGTTTTCGTTGAAGATGGCTTTGAGATGGCTCCTTCCCTTCGCGGTACCGCCGGTCTGCCCCCCTTTGAGCAAAACGCCTCTTACTACTCCCGCCAGGACGAGAGCGATGCCGCTGACCAGATAGAGCGTTCTGATGCTGTCAGTGAACCCGAAGACTGGCACAATAAGAGCGAGGCCAACCAGAAGGACCACTCCGGCTGCTCTTCCTGTGGATGAGAAGAGCGATATCCCCAATCCCCCGTGCTCTTTGGGAATATTGTCCATTATGTAGGCAGTTGAGCCGCCCTTGAAGTACTCGACCAAAGCGAGGAAGAGAAGGCCTGCAAAGATGAACGTGAAGGATGCTGACAACCCAAGCAGGATGTTGTAGACGGCAAGACAGAGTGTTGCGATTACTGCTAGGTGCTTCCTGTTTGCCACGTCTCCAACATAGCCTCCGATGAGCCGTCCCATCGTGGAGAAGAAGTTGACCACAGAGAGGAGAAGTCCTATGGTCACATACTCCCAACTCAGTTCTCTGAGATAGAGATTGAGAAACAGGCCAATGTAGCTGGAGGCTGATATTACCCAAGATGTAGTGAGGTAGACCGAGTAGTTCCGCCAAGAGAATAGTGTCCTCAATGCAGAAGCGAGACTCGTTTCACTAGGGTTCTGATGTTCTGAAGAAGCAGGATCTGCCAACAGGTCGGAGTCCAGAGGATCGGTTTGTTCCACCAATTCAGGTTCATTCCTCTCGCTTGCCTGTTGGACTAAATCAGTCATGTGTGAATCTCCCAAGCATTCTCGTTCAGTGCCTGCCGCTTACATACTGCCGGCGAGGTTCACGTCGCGGAGCGAAGCGGCCAGAGAACAAGCAAAGGTCCTTTGCCTGACTATTTAGACCCATCACTACATACTGTGCTAACTGAACCTCTCTTGGGGAGCTCTCGCCCCCCATTGATGCTTGGGGGTCATCATCAATTCCTCGCAATCACATGTCGAACACTAGCACTTTCACGTCACCGTCAGCTGTTGGGACGGCCATGAGCTTGTGGGTGCAGATGTCGGCTGTGATTACGAGACATTCCGGCGGGGCTCTTGCACTGATCAGATTCCTTACAGCCAGCTCAAGGTTGATTGCCACGAGCCTGACTGTCTCTGGATCAGTGAAGGGGTCCACCTCACGTCCCTGGTCGGGACTGATGATGTCTCCGAGATATGGTTCGATTCCGTGTGTTCGTATCATTCTTTGTTTTCCTCCGTTTCTTGCGGTCGTACCGCTCGATTTCTTCATTCTACCATGGGGTTGGATCGTCTGGGTGAAATGGGTTCATAGTTTCGTTCTCCTCCGTTTCTTGGTTCACTGTTCTCTTCTCCAATTGTCGTAAGGTTGGCCGGATTCTCTTACTCCGACGTTTGGGGGCCGATCAAACCCACCTTACACCATTGGGTTCTCTCTTCGACTCTCACACTGTAGAGCATGACAAGAATCCCCTACCAACCATGTCCAGCAACGAACTATCTCGACACTGAAGCCAACCTGAGATTCTCCGAGACCTTCTATCCACTACAAGGGCAGTGGTCTAGAATGGGGTCGGATCTTCACAGGGCGGCCGCACGACGGTCGAGATGCCGCGCACGACACCGATTGATAGCAACTCCAATGCAGCACGATTCTCAGTCATGCTCTCGTAGAGTGTACGCATACGGTCTGTGCTAATCGCTTTCACCTCCTTCGTTTGCTGGATATAGCTGGTCGGGGCACACTGTATGTTGGTTCAGATCCAGTTCGTACGGTCTGTCGTCTACTTTGTTCATAGAATGTGACCTACCTTTGACTGGCTGGTCATAGGCATAACCTATGCTTTGAGCTCATTCTACAGTGTGAACCAACTCTATCAGTGCAAATCCCCGTTATAAGCAGCGTTCGTATGACATTCCCCCCGTAGAACTGGAAGAAATGCAGCGCTGCCCTTATCTAGTGAATCTCTCCGCGAGTATCGCACGTTTCACAAGTACGGGGAAGCGAATCGAGACGCCCGTTACCTTCATATCTTAACATCTGGCCATATTATCTGGATATTTACGAGGATATTCTCGATGGCGTCAAGTTCTGTAGGACCCGGTGAATTGAGACTCCTCAGAAGATTGACCATCAATCCAGAACTTCGACCTGCTGCATTGGCGGCTGAACTCGACGTGACAAGGTCTGCGGTGACGCAGCTCTGGAAGAAGCTCGAGTCTGAGAGAGAGCTGGCGATCAGAGGCAACCTGGATCTCGGTGAGCTCGGCCTGCGTCTTGTGTTCGGTTGGGCCTGTAGTGCAGAGACCTCTGACATAATAGACAAGTTCTCAGGGTGGCTGAAGACCAGTCCGTTCGTCACTAGAATGACACGCTCCGTTATGTCCTCCACAATGGATGCCAGAGTCTACTTCGAGGCGACAGTCCCTGTAGGGCGGACCGAGGAGTGGTTTCTCAGTCAGGTCAACAGGTTCGCTAAACGTCCATACTCCCTGTCGATGAAACAGGGAATCGCATCCACAATCTCGCACAACATGAACATGGGTCTTTATGACGGTACATCCTGGGACTTCAGTAACTACTTCCGCCTCGAAGCGTCCATTGGCGCCGCCAAGGGGTATGTGGACGTTCTTCCTACGGTGGGTTCGGTGGACCAGAGCGAAGTCCGGGAACCAGACCTTGAAACTCTGATCTATGGATCTGCATTAGACGAGAGCTACTTCGCCACATCATCCATGGTTGGTGAACGCTTCCGTCAAGCTGGTCTTAGTCCTCCGGCAGGACGTACAATCCGAAGAAGGCTGTCTCAGGTCAGAGAAGGGTTGGCAACACCCTATGTTGACCTGAAGAATATTGGACTAAGACAGAAACTCATGGTGTGTGCCAACGAGATAGAGGCCGAGAAATCGCAGCTCTCTCGACTCCTCAGTGCTCAAGCAAGCACATTTCCTCGGGCACGAGTCATAACTGGTTCCGGTTTAACGGTCCTTGACCTTGAAGTCCCTGAGATGGTTGACTGGATTACGATGTCGCAGATTCTCTCTAACCTCGCAGGTAAGACTTCAGAGATATGCACATTTATAGCCAGCCATCACGAAATAGAGAAACGCCTCGAGAGCATAGTGAAGCTCTACCAGTCTGCCGCACGCCATTAGCGAGATACAGTCGGTGATGTCCTCCTTGAACAATGCACGTTCAGGTATAGGGAGTCTTGTGAGAGACGTATCTCCGTCTAAGAGCCTTGAGTCACAGATTCCAACACCATTCGACGAACTCATTCCTAGCTCAGACGAGCCGGCTGCACAGTACTATCTGGATGCCATGCGGATCTATCTTGCACTGTGTTCGGGCTCCATCTCTGTAGAGGCTGCTCTGAAGGCAGTAGACATTCTCAGAGAGAGTCCCGAGTATACGACGTTTCCCACTAACCCCGCCACCATCCCGATAAACGATTCTCACAAGTCGAAAATCCTAGAGAATCTGAAGACACTGAAGAAATTCAATCTAGTCACACGGGATTCCATCAGGTCCGCCTACAGCTTCGCATTCCTCACAGAGGAGCAGCCGTTATCCAAGACGGACCAGCAAGCCCTGAAGCTCTTCTCTGACAATCCCTCCGTGTCACTAATCGATGCCGCGGAGTCGCTTGGACTCACTCCCCGAACTGTCGCTCGCGCATTGGAGCGTCTCAGTCAGCGTCACTCTCTGCGCTTCACCGCCCTCGTTGATTTCACCGCGTTCAACTTGCAGTCAGCCATAGTGTTCTTCACTCTGAAAGATGGTGTCGAGTGGGAGCCACTTGAGCAGGGCCTCGCGAAGTATCCCTTCACGAAGAGTATCCTGAAGACAACAATGACTGATCTTGGCTACGTGACGTTTCTGATACCCAACTTCGATGAGAACCGCGCAGTCTTCCACTCTTCACTACGCGACATATCCGCAGAGTTCTTTGAGTATGCAAGTCCACACTACCAGAGCGGCAACGGCGTGGTAACCAATCTCGACCTCTACCGCGAAGGTGAATGGTCATTGCCCGAGTACGTTCCCGATGAGATTCGAAGTAGTGATACAACTGACGACCCTGTCATCATGCATTGCAACGGTGTTGATGTAGAACTCACAAAGAATGACCTGGCTGTGGCAACCTATCTTCAGATTGATCTCAGATCGCCACCCAGCAAGGTTAGTGCAAACCTTGCTATAAGAGGCTATGACGTCGACACCAGACGGGTCAGTAGGTCCGAGAAACGACTGCGTGAAAGAGGGCTCTACATGCCCTACACCCTGTTCGGCGGGATTGGCCTCTCCTCCAATTTCTGCTTCGAGATTGTGTGCAACGAAGAGTGGAGAGATAGGATACCAAGAATCGTATCGCGCTTCCCATGGTCCATGTTCTATACATCCAACCGAGGAGTCATTGTCTGGACAAAGACCCCTGGTGCTCATCAGGTCGAATACTACAGGATGTTCAGGGCTCTCGAACAAGACCCTGGTGTGGAACTCGTTCATCCAATCATGACGATTGTCCAAGGAGGCTCCAGATCTCTCCTCGATCTGACTAAGGACTACGCATATGAAGATGGCAAGTGGTCATTTGATAGAGAAGCAGTGGACCTTCGATGGTGGCTACTCTGACCCTCTCCTGCCCAAGGCGCCGATAAGCATCTCCAATCCCTCTGAGCTTGTGCAAAGCGGTGGACCAAAGACCACGAGGCCGATTCCCAATCCATCGAGCTGTCTGAGATATGAGTTGAGGTCATCTTCGTTTGCGCAGAGCGCGAATCTGCAGAGTGTGCCATCTCCTATGGCATTCATTGTGTCTTCTCCCAGCTTTCCAGTTGCTAGCCTTGCACGGAGGCCCGCGTCTACATGTTCTGCGACTTGGAATTCTTCTCTCGGTTTCTTGGCCAGACCAACTGCAACCATTGCGGCCGCGCGGCGAATTGGCTCCGTCGCTTCGAAGTTCGGGTTGTGGCTCAACCATGTGGGGGGAAACACTCCCAGGGTGAACTGGTTCGGCACATCCTTCATCTGATCGAGTGCCCATCTAATCATGGAGAGGTCTGAGTAGTTTAGGAGGACCCCATCGAGCTTGGTGGACGCCGCAATCATCCTATGCCCCTGAGCCCCCAAGAGAACTCTGCCAGTAAAGCCTGACTCCTGTAGCTCCTGCCGAATCTTTATTGCAGCCTCGGCAGTTCTACCAGCGATACCAGTGCCTGCCTCCAACGCAATCCCTATTCTCATCAATGCAAGCCTGTCGCCAGGGCCTAGGAGAACGTCGAACCGCTTGCCGAAGTTCTGCTCCAGAGTCTGAATCTGCCTGACAATCTGATCAGCTCCATAGAGGTCTGGACTCAAGAGACCCACTCCAATCCTACATTCTTTGGTACTCTCGGCCACCGCGCCAGCTAGCGGCGCGGCCGCCCTTGCAGCCGGGAAATCGGTGATCCAGAGGCTATTGAGTCCGGCCTCCTCTAGGCGTCGCGAGATCTCAGTGGTGACCCCTACGGTCTCCGACACATTCAACGCCACACCCAGCTCCATCACTCGTTCCTCCTCCTGAGCTCAGTCGCCAGCTCAGCTAGGGCTATCTTCCATTCCCCGCTGAATGGCGGTCCTAGCACGACTTCGTCGGCACCAATCTCATGCAAGGCTTGGAACTGGTCCACCATGTGTTCTTTGGAGCCGCTGATTGAAAACGCATTGAGAATCTCATCATCGACGAGAGCTGCCCCAGACTTCGGCCCACCCCTCGCCACCTCCGCTCCTATCGCACGTATCTTCTCTCGGTCAAGACTGAGCATTTCCACAACTGCTTGAGGAGTGTCGGCCACCACTAGAGCCACAATCCGCTTGGCAGTCTTCTCTTTGATTCCTCTGAAGGTTGGTATGGTAGGAACCCAGACTACAACCCGTACTTCAGCAGGGTCCCGTCCCGTATTGACGGCAGCCTCACGGACTATTGATATCGCACGCTCGATGTAGTCGAAAGGCCCTGAGAGAATGACTCCATCACTTAGTTCCCCTGCCAGTGTCAGCATTTGAGGTCCTCTGACTCCGTAGAAGATGGGTATTCTTACAGGCGCGCCAAGGCGAAGTGAGTATCTGTCTAGGCTGAAGAGATCGTTTGCTGCAGTGACCTTTTGACCCTCCCAGAGTGAACGAAGACACAGTGTTGATTCTCTGAGGGCAGTGACTGGTTTCCGGATTCGTACTCCTGCCTTCCGAAGGTCCTGAGTTCCTCCAATCCCGATGCCCAGTGAGAACCTGCCATCCGATATCTCGTGGAGTGTGAGAGCCATTCGAGCGATGGTTGCGATGTTGTGCATCGTGACAGGAACGATTCCTGTCCCCACCTCTACCTTGGTTGAACGAAGTATCATCGAGGACGCAAGGACTGAGGTGTCTTGCCCCGCTCCGATGTCTTCACCAATCCAAATTGCATCTATCCCTAGAGTATCTGCATGAGAGGCTATCCAGTCAGTGGTCTCAAAACCCATCCCGGTTGTCACACCGACACTCAATCGATACATGTGGTTTTCCTCTGTCCGCTCTCTCTCACTAGATACTCGTGGCCACTCAAATATGCAGCTCTACAGAGGCAGGTATTTGTGAGATGGTCGGTATTATGCTATCCTGATTACAATGAAACTGGTCTGGGCAATGACCGGGTCTGGCGACAGAATCCGGGAGATAGTAGATACCATGAAGGAGGTCGCCAGCAAACCAGACGTCCAGATGACAGTACTGGCTTCCAAGGCTGCCGAGCAGGTTCTTCGGTGGTACAGGGTCTGGGACGACATGCAGGGCGCATTTGGCAAGTTGCACGTAGAATCGAATGCCAACACACCTTTCCTGGCAGGACCTCTTCAGATGGGGAAGTATGACCTTCTTGTAGTGGCCCCTCTCACTTCGAATTCGGCTGCAAAGATGGCAGTTGGCATTGCTGACACCTTGGTGACCAATTGCTTTGCACAGACCTTGAAGGGATCCACTCCAGTTCTTCTCTATCCCGTTGATCAGCACCCCGGGAAGATGACCACTTTTGGCCCAAAGGGGGAGAGAGTTGAATTGCGCGCCCGAGACATTGACCTCTCCAATGTCGACACACTTCGAACGATGCGAAATGTCGAGATTATCACGTCGCCTGCCGAGATCATTGAGAGAATCGAATCACACTCCTCCCTGAGCTGACCGTAGATGAACGAGACAAGGATTCCTCCTCGCGGTACACTCCATCGTGTCCTGAATGGGATAATCGCGTGGTATGAACGGAGTGGGCGAAGATTCCCTTGGCGGCAATCAAGCAGTCCGTATGAGATCTTGATAGCTGAGATGATGCTCCGGAGAACCACTGCCACCGCGGTTTCAAAGGTCTACGGTCCTTTCCTAGTGTCCTATCCCTCTCCGAAGGCCTTGTCGAAGGCCTCGCTCGATAGCTTGGCTGAGCTTGTTGCTCCTCTTGGCCTCCAAAGGACCCGGTCAGTACATCTGAAGGAGGCCGCAGCGAAGATAGTCCAGGAGTGGAGCGGTGCAGTCCCCACGGAATTCGAGGCACTGATCTCTCTGCCCGGAGTTGGTCGATATGTCGCCTCAGCCGTTCGCAACTTCGCCTTTGGCAAACCAGAACCACTTGTTGACAACAATGTCATTCACCTGACTTCGCGCCTCTTCGGTGTGCAATTCTCAGGGCCCAATGACCCAGGTGCTTGGGATCTCATGTCACAGCTGGGAGGCGAAGAGCAGGACTCCCGTCTCTATTGGGGCATCATCGATTTGGTGTCAACTATCTGCAGACGGAGGAGCCCGAAATGCCCAATCTGCCCGCTTGTGTCAGACTGTCAGTGGAGTGCTCAGCAGCGATGAGTTGACCCCCAATCACTAATCCAGGTCGGGAATGGGGATGTTCACTGAGAAGGACGCGCCACATGGACACTTCGCACTGATAGGATAGCTCTCTGGAGTGTCGATACTGATGGTCGCTCCCTGCATAGCTGCTTTGTCAATCATGGTCTGCATGTTGTGAACCATGTATTTTGCGAAGCCGGTCACCAGGTTGGGAATCGAGATGTCGCAGATCCAGTAGACGTAACGGGAGCAATTCGGGCAGTGGCTCAGAATGACCCGAGTGCCGTCTCCGCAGTTGCTGCACTTGAGTTCGCCCTCGTAGAACTCCGGAGCCGTTGGGCTTGGCAGATTCCGGTCATTCTTGGTTCCGCACCGGTAGCAGTAGTAGGTGAAATCAACGTTCATTCTTGCCGACCTTCATCTCTTCTCTTGGAGAGTCGTGCGTAGAAGAACAGGGGGGCTAATAAGTCGCTATGATGTGTGTCTGTTGAGGACCCGTCAGAATGTTCATCGAGCAAGAGCCTCACAAACTGATGTCCCTGCTAGTTGTCTTTCTGACAGAGAACTATGAAACTGAGCATGCTAGTTGTGACGAATGCAACGTCACGAATCCTCGGTTTGATAGGGTCTTTGTCATCAATGCTAAGAGGGTCTGCATCGACTGCATTCTCAGACGGATCCAGAGTGTCACTTGCTAGAGATACCTACTTGGTACATTACTCCTTGTCCTCAACAGTGAAAAGCAGGAGTGGGCACTATTCTGAGCAAGTGATTGATGATGAAGAGACGTGTGCAGCCACATCTGAGAGTCGGTGAGGGCGATGTGGAGAAAGTCACGATTATCACAGGCAACCCTGACCGCGTTCCCAGAATCGCAGCCGCGATGAAGGATGGCGAGGAGGTCTCCCGGTAT
>JAEOUG010000174.1 GCA_016839445.1 Candidatus Thorarchaeota archaeon | reverse complement strand
CAGGACTCCATGAGTTCGGATTCCAGGACGGCAACCTCTCAGCCACAATCCTGAGGAGTGTGGAGTACCTTTCACATGGACTGGATGACGACATTCTGGAAACTCGAACTGCACGAGACACGGGGCCGCATCACTACAGGTACACGCTTCACTCGCACAGCGGCTCGTGGAGTGATGCAAATGTGTGGCGTGTCTCAATGGAGCACAGGCTCCCGCTGATTTCCTATCCGCTCGACGGCCAAGGAGGGACGCTCAGCCCCGAGAGTCCCTCGATTGAGATTGAAGGTGTTGACTTGGTCCTCTCGTCTGTGAGGCCGACAGACAGAGCCGAACAGATCATGGTTCGGCTATTCGAGCCAAAAGGTGCATCAGGCACTTCCTCGCTCCGGTTCGCTCGTCGAGTAGAACGGGTAGAGCTAACTGACCTGCTCGACAGAGATATCGGTGAGATCAAATCAGACAGCAATTCTGTTGAAGTCCCTGTCGACGCCCATTCCATAATCACCCTGAGAGTGACTTTCGGGACATCAGAAGGTACCCTCTAGGCTGCAAAGTACAACCACGATACTCTTTTGAATGCCGACAGCTCAGGTCGACTCTAGACTGGCGAACCGGAGATCAGACGATGTCGGACTTCTATCCAATCTCTCCTCTTGTTGGGATTACCAACACAAGCTACGCCGCTCAGGCTGGCGTACTGAATGAGAAGTGGGCAGTGCGAGTGGTCAGGGGCAAGAAGATCATCGCAGAGAAGCCCATTCCAAGTCTTGAGATTGACAACATGGTTGGAGTTGCCTACGGCCATATCAGAGTAGAGGGACTCAGCAGACACGCTGTGGCTCAGATGGCGGGCCGACTGATGCAGTTTGCGAGGCGCTATCAGACCTCTGGCGTCTGTCCCAACTTCGAGGTTCCCGACCTCGTCTATGATGACGGAACTCCGGCAGTGTCTGCCAGTGTGGCTACTGGCGAGGACTCTGGAGTTGCACTTCCTGCGGGTGAATCATCTGAGGACTTCCCCGACATGAGGCTGGGTGAGGTTCCGCCACTTCTCAGAGTTGTGGGTGAAGATGCATGGAAAGCCAGTGCGGAAGCCCATGCCATCATGATTGCAGAAGCATCGGCCTATGGCGCATCCCTACCTTCAGGTCATCTTGAGGCGATATTTGGTCGGATTGCTGACGAATTCATCCGGAGGTGGTCTGACCCCACTGACCCGTACGCAGCAGTAAGGGGATTCGGATCTCTCATTCAGTCTTGCGCTGCCGAGAGTCAACTACCAAAGACCGGCACCGACAGAGCAACCGTCGAAACGCAGAATTGTGACGTTCTCCGCATTTGCAGAGAGATTGACCCAAAGCTCTCCCGAGTGCCAGCGGCCTATCCTTGTGCCCTCCATGAGATTATCGCCAAGAAGCTGTCTGAGCTAACCGGTCTCAAGATTTCGGTCAATACATCGTCGACGGGGTGTATTGTGTCATTTGAAATCTGATGGCACAAGATTCCCAATAATCTTAAATCGCTTGGGCCGAACCTCTTCAACCAGACGAGACAGCGTGGTAAAGTCTCGATTAGGAGCCTAGCGAATTGAGCTACTTAACTTGGCGAGAATACGTGCGCTCAGGACCTGTCTGTCTTGGTGCACTGATGGTTATTGCCGGAGCCATTCTGGCTTTGCTCCCTGGGTACGATCCCGCTTATGATTTCATACCCGGGTACACTGTCCTGATCGGCGCCGTCGTTGCCGTAGTGGGATTAATCTTCATCATAATGGGCTTCGTCCTAACTAAGAAGAAGCGCGACTCGGTCCTGACCAAGGTCGATACGAGGCAGGATGATGTTCCTCCTCCACCACCGCCACCAGACTAGTCCCTACAAGACTGCAACCTAATAGCGAGCTCGGGACTTCGGTCCCGGGGCTCCCTCCTATTTCTTTTCAGATTAGCCCTTCTCGTAGACTACACCAGTTCCACCCGCAGGATAAGAGAACTGAATGGCGTCGCTTTCACACACTTGGGCGCAGGCCCCACACTCTATGCAGTGTGACTTGTAGTCACTCACAATGTATACGCTGTTTTCCCGCTTCTTCCAGAGATTCATCACACAGATGACGAGACAACGCCCACAGGCTGTGCACTTGCTTTGGTCAATGGTGATGAAGTCGCCGGTGTCCCCAACTCTAGTCACGAGCTGCTTGTGGTCTATCTTCATTCTGTTCCCTCCTCTTCGTCGTCATCCATGAAGGCATTGGTGATTGCCTCCTCAAGCTCTGGCAGCTCGGTGAGCAATCGTTCAGGATTCGTGAGGAGATCCATCTTCTCCTCTCCCAGAATCGCGTTCAGCAGCGGAAGGACCTCTTTCATGATGAACGGAACCGCCTGGGGGAGATACTGCTTGATTCGACGAGCAACCTGCCTGACTCTGACTGGATGGGCCTCGGACCAATCCATGATTCCTCCAGTTATTTCCGTGAACATGGGTACGAACCATGACATTGTCTTCCTTGGACTGAAAGGAAGCGCTCGCCAAATGTGCTCTAGCTCGGGTCCTGCCTTGAAGTCTTCGCCAACAGAAGTGGCCATCCATTTCTCGTCATATATCGATAGGGATTCCTTCGATGTGTCGCCTTCAGCAAGCGCTTCTGCAGCTGTCTCGACTGCGGCCCTTGCAGTCACCATGGCGGGGTACATTCCCTCGGCCTCAAGCGGGCATGGGAATCCACCTGCGTCACCAATCAGGATGACGTTGTCAGTGTGAGTATCGTGAGGAGAACCTTGCCATGGCAAGAGGTGTGCTTGGAACTCCCTGGGCTTTGCGTCCAGTACTCTCACCAGACGCTGGAAGTACTTCAGATTGACTACCTTGTTGAGATAGTGGACTGGATTCTTGTCCCACCAGGTCATCCAGTTGCCCAGCCCGATATGAAATCCGTCGTTGAAGAAGGCCTGATACGCGGCAGGAAACGTCGCAGACCACCAGACTGCCAGGGCCTCATCACCCATTATGTCGTCAATCTTGGAGGGGGAACACTCGAAGTCATACTGCGGGACAATGGTCACTTGTCGCTGCTCCCATCTGTGTCTTAGTCCCGACTGTCGTGCAACCATCGAAACTACTCCATCCGCCCCAATGACAAAGCCCTTGTATTTCTCTCCCCTCTCGTCGATGACTCCAACAATCTTCCCGTCTTCCTTCAGCAGACCAGTGACGAGCGTGGAGGTTCTGAGTTCTGCTCCTGCGTCGACAGCAAGTCCAGCAAGCCAAGGATCAAACTCGCTGCGATAGCAGTTCATTGTGATCCAGCTCCTAGCAGGTTCATAGGTTACAGAGTCAGTGGGCTTCGTCATGATGTAGCCAGAGACCTCGCCGTCGCTGTCAACGAAGTAGTTCCGTGCAGCAGCCCCCGCCCTCATTGAGGGGCATACTTCGGGCGTGAGATCCCTCATGAAATCGAACTCTCTCCAAAGCCGGGGTCCAAGCCCGCTTCCTGAGGAGTTCTTCTCTCCTGGCTTCCTACCCCGCTCGAAGAAGACAGTCTTCAGCCCCTTCTCTGCGGCCTCTTTTGCAGCGGTAGAGCCTCCTGGCCCAGCACCGACTATGACAATGTCGTATTCGTGCATCTTGCGAACCACGCGAATGGTCTCATCCGACTACCTAGGTGGGTCCCTAGATGCAGTCTGGACGGGCTCCCTTGAGCAGGACCCTCTGTGTTCACAGGTTCATATATGCCTCTCGGATTCACAATCTCCTAGGTTCTGTCATGGAACCTTTCGTCGCACTAATCCTAATATGTGCCCGAGCTAGGGTGAATCCAGAACTGACGTAGGGATGGTGTAACAGTTCGATGAAGAAGACACTTGAGTATAGGAACAGCCAGTTCCATGAGGTTTCTGGGACGCCTCAGACAAGCATCACTTTGACTGTCGATGAGGCTCAGAAGCGTCTGATACTTACGGTTCCTACGGGAACCAGCATGATTGAGCGTCGTGCGGCTGAGCGCAATGCTCGTGGGATTGAGAAGGTGGGCTTTCAGACATCCGCCGGGCCTCGGATCGGCAGAGGCTTCGAGCTAGTGATTGAAGGTCACGGTGGAGGCCTCCCGGATCGTCTGAAGCACTCGCCAAGAGAAGTCTATTGAGTTGATTTGAGATTCGCTTGCCGAAAACACGATAAGGACGAGCTACCAGCCAAGAGAAGTCCGTGTAGGAGTCTATTCAGATGTCGGATGAGAGAGCCAAGAGATGGATTGAGGAGTCACAGAGAGACGCCATTCGCCAGTCGGCGGGTAGGAAACACATTGAAGCCGCTGCAACCGCTGAACAGAATGGGGACATGACCACTGCGGAACGAGAGTACGATCTCGCTGCTGAGGCTTTCGTCAACTCTGCTTTCGAGTACCGTAGTTCGAAGAGCTACAAGAAGTCGGCTCTGTTCATGTGCAAGGCTGGTGACGTCTACTCCGATATGGCAGATGCATCGCGAGCAGTCCAGGCCTATCAGTCTGCTGCAGATGACCTATTCTCTGCCGCTGCCGAGCACCTCATGTGGGGCGAGGACGCCGAGACGAGCAAGGGCATTGCTATTGCAGTCGCAGCCAGCATGATCTACATCATGGTCGGCAAGGAGGCAGATGGCTTCTACCGCGCGAGGGGCTTCAACGCGGAGCATGCTTCCAAAATCAGACTTCCTGCCACTGTACGCTTGAGTCAGATCCCCCAGATGCTGGAGACCTCGATTCAGTCCATGAGCCTCGACTCCTTCGCTGCTGCAGAGAACGCAGTAGTCACAGAGTTGAAGGCGTCTCTCGCCAGCGCAGGTAGCCAAGAGTTCAGCAGGTATGTAGACCGCGGTCTCGATATGGTTCGCGAGATACTCCGTGGTAAGCTCAAGGTTCCGAAGATCAACACTCAGCTCATGATTCCGGTCGACCTCACTTTCAGCGAGGAGTTCCCTGTTCGATTGATCGTCAAGAATACAGGTGAGGGTGAAGCACTGAATCTACGATTCGAATGGAGCTTTGACGAAGGCCTCGGCTTCTCCTCTGGTGAACGAGCCAAGTCCATCCCTATGCTAGCTGGTGGCGATTCACTGGACATTGCAGTCGTGGTCAAAGCAACCGAGGAGCTTGTGGGGAAGAAGGAGTACGCCGTTGTCGTCAGAGGTTCCTACTCTGACAAGTTGAAGACGGAGTACAGCCTCCAGGCTGGTCCGGCAGCGATTCTACTGAAGGACTACAAGGAGGGAGAGAAGCTCCTGCATGACGCAGATGTGACAGATGGACGCTTTGGCCTCCTGAAGTCCTCAATCGAAGACACCCCGTTGGAGCCCGAGCCACTCATTCGCGTGGTCGACGGTCTATCTGACTCGGTAAAGAAGAGCCGACATGAGGTCGAGGCTGGAGAGCTTGAGGCCGCCAAGGCCCGAATCAAGGCTGTAAACGACTTGATTGATGCCATCGATCGTATCCTAGGAGATGACACCTTGGCTGAGACTATCAAGCGCAAGAGAGAGTCAGACAAGAAGGAGTATGCACGTGAGCTGATATCTCCGGCTATTGAAGCGACCATGAAGGCCGTTGCCAGTCAAGAGTCGAAGCTCGAAGACGAGGTTGGTCATGCCCTTGACGAATGGGATACTGAGGCACACAACAAGAGAGAGGTACGATCCTCCCTGCTGAAGATTCAGGACCTTATGATGCAGCTCAAGCGTCAGATTGGGCCCGGCATTGCACCACCATCCCAGATAGGGCCCATTGAAGCAGAGCTCAGTCAGGTCTTGGCCAGCAAGTTCCTTGAGGTCACAAGCAGGCCCGCAACTCCTGAGAAAGTCGAATTGGCCCAAGTCCTGTGTCGGTCTATCCGAAGCGAGATTACGCAGATTCTGGAGTCCAAGAAGGCAGAGCTTGACTAGGTCCCTCGATAGATCATTTGGACCCGGCCCGAAGCGCCGCAGTAGCCACAGTGATAGACCATGTCAGGGCTGACCGCAGAGAGGTCAATGTTGCCGTCGCAGTTAGGACACTTCATTGGGCCAGACATTGATCTCATGAGAGCGTATTCGGACTGCTGCCCTGGTCTCTGGGATCCCTTGGGTACCTTCTTGCGGGCTCTTCCCCCAGCGATGTAGACATATGCGAGGGGTAGCCCACCTGCAGCAGCGATCCAGGCAAGTCCGACCCCTCCGGCGAATGTTTCTGGATTCGTCATCAGGACCAAGGCAAGAGGCAGCCCAATGAAAAGCAGACACGCACCCAGGTTCTTTCCCCTGTCTCTTTCGAAGGCGGTCTTGCATTGCCAACTGCAGAAAGACCCCCCGTAGTTTGTCCTCTGCCAGCTGTAGCTCTCAAACGTACCACACCAGTCACACTTGGAGGCCTTTGAGGCATCCACTAAGACTCTGATGGGTTCTGAGGTCGATTTCCGGCTCACCGCTCACTCCAACATGCCCTTCTTCTGAGGGGCTATAAAGCTGGCGAAGATGTGCCCGGATGAATTTCAGAATCGTGAAATTTATATGGATTTCAGTAATATGAAATACTGAGGCTGTGTCTTGGCGTCCACTGACCTGCGAAGGGAGTTCATCCTCACGATAGGAGATGCGTATGTGCAGTTTGGGTATCCTGCGTATTGCGGGTGGGTGGAGGCACTTCTTCTTCTCGAGCCAGATGAGTGGACGCAGCAAGGCATCTCAGATCGGCTCTCTCAAGTCCTGGATGACCCGAAGTACGCGACATCGGTGCCCTCTGTAAACAGAGCCCTGAAGCTCCTCAAGACCTATGGCATCGTGAGTCGAACCGGGTCACGTAAGACAGGCTACAAGTATAGGCTGGTGGACTCAGCCAATGCGGCCCTCTCGATGCTACAGCAAATGTCATTCATGAGCAGGCGCTTCGTAGAGCGTCTTGAGGAGATTTCGAAAAAGAACAAGAAGAGCGACAAGGACCTTGCAAGAGCCATTGGAGAGGAGATGCGTATGGCCAAGCTGTGGGACGGGCTTCTGTCCCGAATGCTAGAATCAAATGTTGGGGAAGAGTGAGAGAAATGGGCAAGAGGTCAATCATCATCATTGGTGCCGGAATCGCCGGCCTTTCGACAGGCTGCTATGCTCAGATGAACGGCTTCGAGAGCGTAATCTTCGAGCACCACACCAAGCCAGGTGGTCTGGCTGCATGGTGGAGACGGAAGGACTACCTGATAGACGGAGGGATTCATTTCCTAATCGGTCACCAGCCAGGAAACCCAATTCACGATGTCTACCAAGAGATTGGCACAGGCGACCCTGAGACCTCGGTTGACATGACGACGTACCTACGTTTCGTTGACGCGACTGGAACTCAGTCGATTGACTTCACTTCTGACCTCGACAAGGTGGAGGCTGACCTTCTGACCATCGCCCCAGAAGACGAGGATGAGATTAGAGACCTCATGAAAGAGATACGCTGGATGAGGGACTCTCCACTGCTAACCGATCTTGGCATGAGTGCACTACCTCCTGAGCTGAGGGGTCGTCTGGATTCACTGAAGGAAATGTGGCAGATGCGGAGCTTCATGAAGTACTTCATGGGCAAGTATTCCAAGTCGGCTCGTGGGTACGCGAAGCATCTGAAGAATCCGTTCCTGAAGATGGCCATTGAGAGTCTGTTCGGACCTGACGGACCAGTCTGGTTTGTCATCATGATTCTTGCCTGTGTCGCCGGTGGCTTTCTAGGTCTTCTGAAGGGTGGGTGTCCTGACTTCATTGACCCGATTGTCGCGCGATACGAGTCCTTAGGAGGTCGAATCAAGTATCGGTCGGAGGTCAAGAGGGTTATCGTCGAAGAGAATCGAGCCGTGGGCGTAGAACTGGCCGACGGGTCAGAGCATCGGGCTGACTTCGTTGTGTCCGCCGCTGATGGGTATTCCACGATATTCAAGCTCCTCGAAGGCAGATATGTCGATGAGAAGACCCTTGCGAGATATGAGAACTGGAGAAGATACGATCCGACTATCATGATTAGCCTGGGAGTCAACCGGACGTTTGATGACATGCCTCCTCTCTCTATCCACATGATGAAGGAAGCAGTCCATGTAGGAAACAGGGACATCACGAGTCTTCCCCTTCGGATATTCAATTGGAGTGAGGATTTCTCTCCGCCGGGCAAGGCTGTCATCCAGATAATGCTTGAGACCGAGTGGGACTACTGGAAGCTCTTGAGAGATAAGGACGCTAATGCGTACAACGAAGAGAAAGACCGTCTAGCACAGGAATTCATCGAGCGGCTTGAGGACGTATTCCCCGGTGTATCGACGCAAGTGGAAGTTGTCGACGTGGCTACACCCTACACCACTTGGCGATACACACTCAACGACCAAGGGTCTCCAATGGGATGGATGCTCAGCAGGGACTCCCTGATGACGCAGATTCCAAGAACGCTGCCTGGTCTAGATAACTTCTTCATGGCAGGCCAATGGGTCCTCCCGGGTGGCGGAGTGCCTGGCTGCGTCTACACAGGCAGAAACGTGATTCAGATACTGTGTAAGAGGGAGAAGCGGGAGTTCGTCACTTCTTTGCCATGAACTGCTCCAGTCTGTCCATTGCCTCTGTGATCATGTCTGGCGGGGGAAGGAAGACACTTCGGAAGTGCCCTGATCCATATTCGACGCCGAAGCCAGAGCCCGGCACAAACACAACGCCCGTGTTGTTCAGAACGTCGAGAACGTACTCTGTATCGTCTTTCCACCTGCCTCCAAGCTCTATCTTCGGCATGATATAGAAGGCTGCCTCTGGAAGCTTGGTTGAAACTGAGTCAACTTCGTTCAGCCGCTTGTAGATCAGGTCTCGACGCTCTCTCATCTTTCGCATTGTCTCTCCGAGGTAGTCGCAGTCCCCTCGCAGAGCGGTAGCTGAGGCAATCTGGGCGGTGGCATTCAGGCAGATTCTCACTCTTGCCTGTCTGATCATGGCGTCATGGAGGGGTTCGAGTTCTCCGTTAGTGTCATGGAAGTAGGCATAGCCCACCCTCCAGCCGGGGGCTAGATACACCTTGCTCACACCATTGAAGCCTACGACAGGTACATCTCCGGAGATCTTGGCCATCGATATCTGCTTCTCGTCATAGGTGAGCTGGTCGTATATCTCGTCTGATATTAGGGGCAGACCATACTCGCCCGCGATGTTCACTATCTCTTTGAGCGTCTTCTCATTGTAGACTGAACCAGTGGGGTTGTTGGGGTTGATGACAAGGATTGCCACAGTCTTGTCTGTTATCTTGCTCCTGAGATCATCGGTGTCCGGATTCCAGTCGTCCTCCTCATCCGTTCGATACGCAACAGGCCTCCCGCCGAAGAATTTCACGTACGAGATGTACGGCGGATAGCTCGGGCCCGGCAACAGGAATTCGGAACCCGCATCAACCAACGCTCCCGCAAGAAATTGTATCGCCTCGGAGACTCCTGCGGTCACAATCATTCTCTCAGGGTCGACATCGATCCCATTGACTCGCTTCTCCTTCTCGGCGGCGGCAACTCGTAGCTGCTCCTCGCCCTCAGAAGGCGAGTAGCCGTGCCACCCATCTTGGGCGGCCTTGCACATGGCATCCACCATGTACTGAGGAGTCTTCCAGTCGTACGCAATTGGGTCGCCAATGTTGAGATACAGGGCTTTCTCGCCCGTTCTCTTCTGGTACTTCCTGGCTGCAACAACAATGTCGCGTATAGCATACTTGAGGTTGGCTGCGCGTGGAGTGATGTCTAGCTTCATGCTTACCCCTGCCACCTCGGCATACCCTCCAACGTATATTGTTTGCTGTGGGGCCAACCATTGCTGGCTCGATATCTGACGGTGCCTGCAAAGGATGAAACAGAGAAAGCCTGCTAGCACACTCTATGGCCTTCCTGAGGCTCTCGTACACATACGCAGCTTTATTCATTATTGCATAGATGGATGTGCGTGAGAATAGGATTCCTATGGTTGGGGTTACACAGAAGTTTGTGGGCATAGACGCCCTCTGCAAGTACTATCAAGAACTCGGCATCAAGGCCACTCTGCTTCCAGAAAAGAGCACAGAGGCTGTTGAGAAGGGACACGTGAAACAGGACATGGGCTACATCAAGGTGGCTGGGCGCAACTTCGACCTTGTGACGATACGGATGAAGGGCACGACATCTGGTTCGTACAGCATGGGTACCTACCGTGGCGTGGAGATTGCATCGAGTAAGAAGATACCTTTCGAGTACCATCACATTGTCCGGGTCAGCTCAGTTGACGAGAAGGGCACCAAGGCGCAGCTCACCAAGAAGACGAAGGGATTGGTCGACAAGCAGATCACTTCCGTATCCTGGGAGGGCGGGAAGCTTGCAGACCGGCTGAACTCAGATTCTGAGCTAACCGCATCCATATTGCGGTTCATGGAGCCTCAGGATAGCATGAAGATCGAGCCTGACAAGAAGAACAAGATAGTTAGGATTGTGTTCTCGCGGCCATCTGAGGTAAAGCATGGCCTGGTGTACGGGTTCAAGTTCGACCGAAGACTGCTTCCCAGGGAGGCAGTCACTGCCATAGACAAGATAGCTCGACAGATTGACAAATCGTGAGAGCGTGAGATCTTGTTCACTCTGGCATGTCTGCTATCCATGCGTGCGGCCAGAACTGGCAAGTCGAACATCAATTCCCTGAGAAGAACGTGAAGGGCAGTGGCAGATATGGCAACCCCTAGAGATGAGTCCCAAGCATGGCAAGAGTGGCTACTAAGCTGACATGAAGTAGGTTTCTGTACGCTCCTCGCCGCAATCACAAGAGAATTGGGGTCTGGTCAAGGCAAGTCCCTGCCAATCATAGATCCAAGTGGCTAATGTGCAGGAATCTTGCGCTGTCCTTGTTGCCTATAACCGCCAGATACCTACACGTGGCGAAATCAGAAGGAAGGTTCTCAGATGTCGAACGAGGTCAATCTTGAGCTAGGGCGCAAGCTCCTGAAGAACAATAGCTATCCGCGTACGGCCACCTATGACCCCGATTGGGCCATATCTCTGGATCTTGGATGTCCCACGCTCTGGCTGCTAGAGCGGCTGTGCGAGGAGATGGACTTGGCGTCAGGAATGCGTGTTCTGGATTTGGGGTGTGGCAAGGCTGGAGGGTCGATCTTCATGGCAAAGGAGTTCGGAGTCCAAGTGTGGGCTGTTGATCTTGGAGTCAGTCAGAGCGAGAACTGGGCGCGCATCCAAGATATGGGGCTTGAGGATAGCGTCTTCCCTCTCAGGTCAGACGCTCGGGAACTGCCCTTTCCCCGTGACTTCTTTGATGCAATCGTATGTGTCAACTCGCTCTTCTTCTTCGCAACTGACGACGTCTACCTTCGACATCATCTAATCCCTCGTGTAAGGGTTGGATGCCAGATAGGGAGCGTTACACCAGGTTTCTACGAGGAATTCAGCGGCGACCTTCCTGAGGCACTCCCAGACCACCTCAAGCAGTACTGGGAGTCATGTATGCTGTACACATGGCACTCTGCAGAATGGTGGCGAAAACACTGGTTGAAGACACAGCTAGTGGAGGTCGAGCTGGCAGACGATTTTCCCGGAAGAGAGGGCTATCAGACCTATCTTGATTGGGAAAGAGTCATCGGATATCCCCAGAAGATAGCTGAAGACGATCAAGGCAGACACATCACTTTCTCACGTGCTGTTGTCAGAAGAATCAGGTAGGCCCTACACTGGATTGGCGTTCAGACGTGGCTCCCTCGCCAGAATGAACACCTTCGCAGCTATTCCGGTCTGTTGATGCGGTTCATCATCAGAGTGAAAGGCTCAAAACATGTTTCCGCATGAATCACATGTGAGCCTCATTGCCATAGACAAGATAGCTGGACTTGTGGCCAAAGCCTGAAGGAGTGCGCCCTTGCTCACAGCTACTGATTGGCCTTGATTGCCTGAGAAAAACCCGAAGAGCAGTGGAAGAAACCACAGGTTCGCTTTGCCTGACCTGCTGTAACCCACTGCTCACTAGGGTGCCTCGTCTGATGCTTGTCTATTTGCCAAAGAAGTCCTTGATTGGGATGAGAAGTGCGACTAACCAGATGACTAGACCTACCAAGAAAGTCATCATGCTTATCGCAACATAGCCTATGTAGACCCTGTACCCTAGAAACAGGCCCCAGAACATGCCGCCAGTAAGCAGCAACGCCCACCAGGCCCACTTCTCACCCGGTTCATACCCCTTCTTGGTGATGAACAGGAATTGAAGAGAGGCTATGAGCATCACGAATCCAATCAGCTTCTTCGTGATTATGTATATCTCTCCATACGCAGGGCTCGCAGCCAGGTAGTCTGAGAACTCCTCACCTGTATAGAACAGGAAGTCGCTCACAAACATGATCTCAGTGACAAAGATCCAGAGTATGGACACTACAAGGGCGAAGAAACCCATGCAGAACATTAGAGTCGTACCTATCTTGAGGGTCTTCTCTGTGACTGTAATCTCCTCCACGCGCTGTCTGACTGGTCAGCAGTCAGTGAGCTTTGGACTGTCCTATCTTCAATAAGAATCTATGTTCATCTCTAGCAACATCCTCGTGCACGAGACCACAAGGTGTGGCTCTATTACTCCACTGAAAGGCTCAAAACGGAAGGCTGCTTCGTGTGTCCATGAGCCTCTTGTGGACAGACCATAAGAAGTGGAAAGGCATGTGCAAGACAGAGCACTGCCCTGTCTGCCTGGAATACACTCCCCCAAAAGATCTGGTGACAATCGACGAGACCCAGAACTGCTGGCTTGAAGCTCATCCGAGGGTGGCGCTCAAGGGCACCTGTTACATTCTGCCAAAGAAACATGCGGTGGAGCTCTTCGATCTGACCGAGCAGGAAGCTTCGATTATCGTCACCTACCTCATGAGAGTCACGAGGGCTTTGAAAGAAGTTACTGGCGCAGCGAAGATCAACATCGAAATCCATGGCAACACCGTTCCGCATCTTCACATTCACCTCTTCCCGAGGTATCTTGATGGCGATCGGTTCAGAGATGGCCCAATCAATCCGCGTCTTGTGGATCCACCTGCCTATCAGGAAGGTGAGTTCACAGGCTTCATTGAGAAGATGAGGAGCGCGTTAGAGGAGTCCCGGCTGTCCTGAACCATCGAGTGATGTGAACCGCAATGCCCTGTATACGTGGAGTGAGGTCTGTTCATTGGTGGCAGAATGGAGATACGTGACCCTGCATCGTTTGTCTCGCTTCCATACAGAGTTGAGCCAGCTTCACGACTCGGGTTTCAGAAAAAGAAAGCAAGTGGCCTGCCGGAATCCCAGCAGGCCATGAGATTTCTACTCTTTCTTGCGGCGCTGCATAAGCACTACGATAACAACCACGACCAGTCCGACACCGGCCACTGCAAGAATGAGAACCGGGTTGATGCCGCCTGTGAGCGGCTCCCACTTGAAGCTCCCACTGACCCAGTCGGACCAGATTCCAGTGCTGTCGCACGTTCTCACGCGCCAGTAGTAGGTTGTGCCGTTCACCAAGTCAGTTCCAGCATACTCGATGAGATTCTCACTGTGGACCATCGTAAGGAACGCATCGTACGTCCTCGTGTCGTTGGCAGCAACGTTGGTGGACATTGCAGTCAGGTTGTAGGCTCTGTATCCCCCTGCATCAAGAGTGCGGTAAACACTGATGCCTCCAGACACTTTGTTGTCCCAAACGATTTCGATCAGGAGATCATGCTCTCCCGTGTATTCGAACACGTTGTCAACATCTATGACGATTGCCCCGTCAAGGTTCCTAATCACATATGTGGACTCATCGAGTACCTTGGTTGGAGTGGTACCTCCGTAGTTCTGGGCAAAGTTGGTGTGCGATAGCTCTCCAAGGAGTGGGCTCTCTGCAAGAAAGACCTCAAATCCCTCGTAGACCACGTCTCCCAACATACTAGTGGCAGGGAATATGATGCTGTCAACTACGCCGGTATCACCAATCATTGACTTGTTGTACTTCAGCTGGAAGATCCCAGGATAGCCATTGTTGGTATTGAAGGGATAGGAGTTGCTTAGAAAATCGTCGTTCTCGAAGAGCTTTGTAGACATGAACTCAACCTTGACGCTGTGTCCGCGCGGGTATACATAGGGTGCCGTAGTGGAGGCAATAGCTCCCGCACCGTAGTTGTATGCTACTGACCCTCCTATGCTACCCGTTTGGTTGGTGACGGAGAGCGTACCTGTGCTGTTTGTGAACCAGAGTTCGATGATTAGATTGTACCTAGCATTCAGGAAGAATGTGTTCTCGATATCCACAGTGAACCAGTGGTCCACAATCGGGGCGCTGAAAACTGTTCGTTTCAGCACAGTTGTCGGTCTGGAAACATTGTAGTTGGCCTGGAAGTCTGCTGTCAGATCTCCCGCAAGGGGAGTATTGACCATGGCAATGGTGAAGTTCTCGAACACCATGGTGCCGCTTGCCTCATTGACCTCGAAAAGAAGCTTGTCAACCATACCAGACTCACTGAGGAGTGCGGTCTCAAACTTCATTTGGAACCTCATCTCGTCATCTGTTGCGAATGGCCGCGTGTTTGTGGCACCATCCGAATCGTGAATCGTGGACAGATAGGTGTGGCTGATGTCCCAGAGTGAGGCGCCTGCGAAAGCTGCATCAGAGTTCACCTCAAGCTGGAAGTCCCTCTGATACTCACCTGTTCCAGAGTCCGTCATGAGCCAGCTGAGCTCTGGAGTGGAGTCTCGAATCTGTTCTAATGCAGGCGTGGTTGTCTTCCCATCCACAGCGAGATTAGTCGTGTCTGGTGTTTGGTACTCAACACTGAGATAGGATGCAAGGGCAGGGTTGTATTCTTTCTCAATGAAGTACTTCCACGTCGTTTCAGCACTTGCCTCGTCAATCTGCTTCAAGACCAGAGTCAGTATCTTCTCCTTGGCAAGAGCATCTGAGAATGAGGCGGTTACGTCCCAGCTATACCAGCTGTATGGAACGAACATGTCTGGGCTTGCTGGTGAGTCGATTGTATCTGCTGGAGCCGCGTCAAAGGACGGCTGATTATTCCATGTGATTGCTGTTTCCGTCCAGGTATTGTCCTCAGAGTAGAAGATACCAACAGGAAGGTCAGTCGTGGTCATCCACTCAGCATTGCAGTACAGATTCAGGTGAACGCTCAGAATCCCGATTTCCTTGGGAATGCTCCTCAGGTCGTATTTGAGCCAGGCACGTGCGTATGCCGCACCACCTCCATCATAACCAACCCAGACGCCGCCTTGTGTCGTGCTTCCGTCATAGTTCGTATCAGGATGGCCTGAAGCTACGCTTTCTTCTTCAAGGACACCGATTCTCGTGTTCTCTATGCTTCCAGGGGAAGCAAGTGCGCTGTCACCCTGTAGTGCGAAGGCTGGAAGCACAGGGCTCGCAACCATAGACAACAGGAGAAGCGTGCTCAACAGAATTCTCAATCTTGTGTATCTCAAGAGGCTCCCTCCAGAGGGGCTCCGCTTCTCCTCTTAGGAAGGCAAGCGTCTGCCCTTCTTGGTAGTCGGAACGTTACACAAGAGAGGATATCTATCTTGTGAATTCAAGACGGGCCCAGCTGCTTGAACGTGACAACCTCGTGGAGAGTAGTTCCTGTTTCCTTGTACGAAGAACCTTCATGGTTGACGTTTAGGACGAAGTCAGAGTGGATTCTGAAGTATCCCGGCTTCAGTCGTAGGATGTTCTTCGCCAGGAAGCGCAGGACTGCTCCGAAGTTATCAAGCATGTTGACCGCCTCATAGAGCCTGTT
>JAEOUG010000173.1 GCA_016839445.1 Candidatus Thorarchaeota archaeon | reverse complement strand
GGTGATGCAACGCGAGGTCCATACCATGGTGGCCATAGATCTTGCCTTCAGAGAGTCATTACTCCGCCTAATCATCCGTATATTGTGCGATCAGTTTGGGATGCCCGTGCCGAAGGGTCCAATCGAGAGCATCCTCCGGTTCTCCGACTAGTTTCGTTACTCCCTAAAACAGCGCAGAGCGCTGTCAGGGCAGGTTCTAAGCCTGATTCCTCGCGGCTTGATGACAAGTGTTATAAGGTTCTCACAAGAGGCGAACAAAGCCTCAGGCCAGTCAGAATGAGGTTAGACACCATGTCCGAGGAATACAGACATATCGTACGCATTGGCGGTGCTGACATCGACGGTCAGGAGAGCCTGATTCAGGGATTGACCCGTATCATGGGCGTCGGGCTCAGGCTTTCGGGTACAGTGATTCGGCAGCTTGGGATGGAGCCTTCGCAGCGACTTGGTTTCATCTCTGATGACGACATCGCCAAGATTGAGGAGATTGTATCAGACCCCATAAAGGCTGGATTCCCGGAGTGGTACGTGAATAGACCTCGGGATAGAATGAGTGGAAGGATGCTGCATTTGACTGGCTCTGATCTTGACTTTGCTCGGAGAAACGATGTTGACCGACTCCGCAGAATCAAGTCATGGCGTGGCACGAGGCACTCGCTTGGCTTGAAGGTCAGAGGACAGCACACGCGTACAACAGGTCGCGGTGGCATGGCCGTGGGTGTATCAAGGAAGAAGGTCTAGTCTGAGGTAATGCAATATGGGAGATCCACGCAGACAGAAGAAGAAGTACGTGTCGCCGAAGCGACCGTTCGACACCGACAGATTCGAGCAAGAACTCCAACTTGTAGGTAGCTATGGACTCAGGAACAAGAGAGAGCTCTGGAAGCACCGAACTGAGCTATCCAACTACAGAAGGACTGCAAGGAACCTCCTAGCGCTGTCTGTCACAGAGAGAGCACAGATGGAGAAGGATCTGGTTGACAAACTTGTCCGATATGGAGTCCTTACCACAGAGCCCACTCTTGACCATGTTCTCGATCTCACGCTTGAGAACCTGTTAGAGCGCAGGCTTCAGACTATTGTGTTCCGGAAGGGTCTCGCAGCATCGCTGCATCATGCTCGACAGCTTGTGACTCACGGACATGTATCTCTTGACGGTTCAAGGGTGACTACTCCCGCACGACTGATTACAGTAGGCGAAGAGGATCGGATTCTGTACTCACCGAAGTCTCCATTGAATGACAGCTCACACCCGGCACGAATCGCTGCTGCAGACGCCGCTAGCCGCATACCTGAGCCAATAGAGGAGATGGACGAAGAGCCTCGACTACGTCGAGGAGATGACTCTCAAGAACCTGTGACTAACCGGGACTTGGATGACGAGGAGGGCGATGGCGATGAGTAGTCCGGAAGAGAGACGGTGGGGGATTGCCCACATTTTCGCGTCCTACAACGACACGATTGTGCACGTTACAGACATTACTGGAGCCGAAACTATTGCCAGGTATTCTGGTGGAATGATGGTCAAGGCAGATAGAAACGAGTCTTCTCCTCATGCAGCCATGCAGGCCGCCTTCCAAGCCGCGCGAGAAGCTAGGGACAAGGGAATCTATGGTATTCACATCCGGGTCCGTGCACCTGGAGGACATGGCCCTAAGACTCCTGGGCCGGGCGCTCAGGCGGCAATCCGTGCATTGAGTAGGGCTGGACTTCGGATTGGCATCATCGATGAGGTCACACCAATACCTCATGATGGCACTCGGAAGCCCGGTGGTCGTAGAGGAAGACGTGTCTAGCTCGTCACATTCCTATGGCCGCACCATACGTCGACTAGTTGCACAGGAATCCCTTTGTTTGACTTCTTCAACCGTTTCATTGGTCTCGTGAGGTGGCGCTGAGCCCTCTCTGGAGGCAGATAAAACCCAGTGTTGAGATCCCTATCAGTTTCGGTTCGGATCTTCTGAATCTCGCTGCTCTTGAAGTCACATCTAGTGCACCTGAAACCCTTTCCTCTTCCAGCGCTCTTCAGCCGCTTGCCGCACCTAGGACATAGAGGATTCTGTAGTCTGTACTCACGGGCAGTATGAAGGATCTCAATACCTTCGAGGTTCAGAGTTCTCTCATGTGTTCTTGATGCAGGTCGGACACTCCCGTGCAGTCTACATCTGTCGCCAGCCCGTAGTCTGAGTGCGACATCCCTGAAGTCACCCGTAGGTTCGTAAGTTGCGACGTCAATCTCGCCTGTCGCATCTCCCACTCGCACTATTACGTGCCCTCCCTCAATGATTCGCGGCCGGGCAGTCACTGACACATCAACCATGGCAGTCATGTAGGGTCTGAGGTGTCTGATTTCAACGACATGTTCGAGGTGTGCCCCAGTAGCCTGGTTTGTCCTGAACACCATCCATCGCTCGGTGCCCTGTCTGGCCCTTACCATCGCGCCTGCCGTGATCACCGCTTCAGGGGTTTCACCCCTTATGCCGAACAACACGGGGTCGGGCCCGTGGGGGTCCACGATTACTCGGCCTGACTGACTGTCAAGGTTGCTGAAGAGCTCACTCTGCATCTGTTGATCTAATTGCCGGACCGATTCATGGTCCACTCCTCTTTCGTCGCCGCACTCCTCAGGCCGTCGGTAGGCGATGTACTCGTAGGTGTAGTCATCACCCAGTACATTTCCTATAGCTGCCAGCGCCCCCACTAGGCCTCTGGCATTACCCTCACTATAGTGGAACCGGACAGTGTCACGTGCCACTCTCTGCGCCAGAGTCCGAGGTAGCACTCTCCACAGTGCCCGCTTGGATATCCCTCTGATCTCCGGAGGGATTGCTCCTTCGACCAGCGCGAACCCTGGATTTGTGTTAGGATATTCCCTAGTCACATATCGCATTATCATGCCCTGAACCAGAGAAGTCAGTTCCTCTATCCGGTTCCTTTCGACTTCGAATCTCAGGGCCACTGCCCCGTTTCCTCTGGTTCGAAATGGTACTGCCGGGTTTAGTCTAATGAGGTTAGGATAGTCTAACCACTGGACTTGGAGTTCCCTGAGTTGCTCCACAACGAGAGCGGAGAAGTGGGTGGTGCACCCTCCTGAAGGACTATCAATGTCATCCAGACCGATGTGCACTTCTGTGGTAGTCACTCTCTACTCTCTCCACAAATGTCGCAAACAGTCACCTCATTCATCCGTGATCCGTGATCCTCACAGACCAGTCTTCCACAGAGATTGCAGGCCCTTGACGAGAGGTACTCGCCGCATATCTCACACACCGCTTCTTCACATGCCAAGCAGGTCCTGCTCTCTGTGCTCAGGCAATCTGAACATACAAGAGAGCCACACAGCCTGCATTCCGTGAGTGAGGACTCTGACTCGCATAGCTCGCATGTGCTCTGAGTCGGGATATCCATTGAGATGCCTCTTGTTCTATGGCCTATGGTAACACAGAAATCACTTTCCCTCGATTCCGAAAACAGTGGCGACCCATCGAAATGTCAGAGAGTCCTGAAATCATCATCTATCATGCAGACCAGTGCGATCCGAGGAAATGTACTGGCTTGCGAATGGTCAGAATGAAGAAGGCGCGCATTCTCAGAAGCCTTCAGCGGATCCCCCGCGGGTCGGTTGTTCTGAACCCCGTGTCACAGGTGGCCTTCTCCAGACAGGACCGCGCGACGATCATAAGGTCAGGGCTCGTTGCACTTGACTGCTCTTGGAAGCAAGCTGAGACGATATTTGAGTCATCTCGGTTTGGAGATCAAAGAGCTTTGCCCTATCTTCTTGCGGCGAACCCGATTAACACGTACAAACCCCTCAAGTTGTCCACTGCAGAAGCCGTAGCAGCTGCCCTCTACATTGCCGGCTTCCAGGATGCATCCCGCCAGTTGATGGCCCTCTTCAAGTGGGGACCTTCTTTCCTCACTCTGAACGGCGAGATTCTTGACGCCTACTCACAATGCAGGGATAGCGGGGAAGTTGTAAGAGTCCAGCAAGAGGTCATGGACGCTCAGACAAGGGATGAATAGAGTGTGGCTCTGGTCCAGAGAGTAGCCCCGATTTTGTTCCGTCACTCCTCGTTGCCGGGGAGCAACCCTGCAACATCAATCTATGCTTCCTACCCTACGCCTCAGGTCGACACGTCGGCGGCGTATTCTTGGAATTGCTCTACCAGTGATGGGCCGTTTCAACCGGACCTGTCCAATCCTCAACGGATTCGTGTCCGCATCATCGTCAGACTTGGACAGGGGGTGGCGTTTCTGTTCCCAGAGCGAGACTCTCGCCTCCCTGCTCACACAGGACTGGCGTCGACGGAGAGTCGGGAGTTTCCTCAGCTCCGCCCACGAATGGGAGGTACCGTCGGTTGCGCTTCTGCTCCAGAGCCACTCACACTCAGAATCAAACACTAAAAAGCTTGGCTGAGTGGGACAATCAGTCGGTGTGCTTCTTCCACATTTGCGGATATCTCCCTCTCTCCATAAGCACGCGCTGCGATTCAGCAACTATCCCGCTGTTCATTGCAGCGATACGTTCGCTGCTTGCCAGACTCTTGGCCAGGGCCACAGCCTCGCCCTTCTGAGTGAGTATTGAGACCATGTCCCCTTCTTTCACTCCAGTCTGAATAGACACCACGCCACTGGCAGCCAGGTCTGCCCCGTGGCAGAGCGCATCTACTGCAGAGTCCCTTATGACAATGCTTGGGAGATGTTCAAGCGCCGTTTCCACTGGCCTCAAGTACTTCCGAATCTCTGTTTCTATACCATCTTCTTTCCAGAACGCGAAGGCGTCTCTCAGGTCTGTGAGTGTACAGAGATGCTGATCCTCCCTGAATCCTCCGACGCGGGTCCTACGTAGCTCCCGCATGTGCCCTCCGACTCCCAAGGCCTCCCCAACATCGAAACACAACTTCCTGATGTATGTTCCCGCCTGGCATCCCACTCTGAACAAGACAAGCCTTCCTTTTATCTCCAGGATGTCATTGTAGTACACTTCTCTTACACGCAGGACTCTCTTCACAGATGACCTGAGCGGGGGCTTCTGGTAGATTTTCCCAGTGAACTCGTTGAGGGTTTCAGCAACATCATCTTGGTGAACCGCATGGTGTAGTTCAAGAACACACACATACTCCTTGCCTGCTGATAGGAGCGCTTGCATCGCCTTTGTGGCTGACCCGACACCTGTTGGGAGTATGCCTGTAACACCGGGATCGAGCGTGCCACCGTGTCCAACACGGTCCGCTTCAAGGATCCTTCTAACCCACGTGGCGACTTCGTGACTTGTGGGCCCTGCAGGCTTGTCGAGAGCAATCACTCCGTTGTGCAAGAGGTACTCTATTGGGAGGTTATCCAGCGAAGAGAATCCGTACTCGTCACTTGTGCTGTCTGCTACTCTGATGATAGTGTCTCGAGGGGTATCTGCTGGAAGCATGTTCTTCATGCGCAGACCCTCCTGTGAATGACCGTACTAGAGGACTACTCTGACCTTCTCCCTGAAAAGATCATCTAGGCCGGCTTCCTGGATGGCTTTCTCAACATCCTCGTCTTTGTCGCCTGCCTTTATGGGAATCATCTTGTCCAGAGGTTCTAGATGTCGCGGATTGCATGGGCGTCTTCTGACTCCGCTGATGTGTTTTGGTCCTGTGACGACGACAAAACCATCATCCGTGCTCTCAACTATGACACAATAAGACCCGGCCTCGCGACCCATTGTCTTCACACATACTCTGCCTATTTCGTACAATGCCATTCTGCTACACCTCACACAGTCCGTAGTCATGCAATCAAGTCGCCTCGACGCATCATCCTTGTGGACTATGAGACGGTCTTTGCTCGCCCGGTTTCAATAAGAGGCTTACGCTTTGTCGGTCTCTTCCGATTCTGTGAGAACGCCCTCGACAGCCACTGCGGCAATCTCCACGACTTCTTTGAGGCTGTAGTTTTCAGTGTCAATAATCAGATCATATATCGAGATATCAGAGATGTCCACGCCATAGAACTCGAAGTACCTCTCCTTCTCGCTGGCTTCCCTGGTACGTGTCTCTCTCAGTGACGCCTCGAAGTCCCTGTTATCTCGGTCCGCTATTCTCTTCACTCTGGTTTCGTCAGTCGCTGTCAGAAGGATGTTCAGGTCTGCATTCTCTCCCGCCATCCATGCTGCAAGTTGTCCGTCCATGACAACATTGCCCCTCTCAGCTTCTAGCCTGAGGCGTTCGTCGATTAGTCTGTCAATCTCCTCGTCCTCTTCTGCTGCTAGACTGAATTCCTCGATGCTGAGTCCTCTCTCCTTGGCCAGCTGTCGAAAAACGATGCCCGCAGACATACGACGTAAGTTGAAGCGCTGGGCAATCTCGTCGGCCACAGAGCTCTTGCCCGTACCATGGAGACCACCAATGGTGATGACTCGCTTCATTGCCCTATTCTCGTGTCTGACTAATGACGCCGCGACGGAGTGCCCTGGGTGAAAGGACGCCACCATAGGGGCGATTCGGCCGCTTGGACGAGCGACTAGACTTCCTGCTCAGGACCTGCTTCGACTTCCTGGGTAGCTGCATCTTCACTCCAGTCGCTGCACACACTCCCCCTGTCTTGTAGACCTTGCGCCGGTGGACTACAATCCTGCCTCCGGGTGTCTTAACTGCTCTATTCGCTCTTCCTCTAGTGAGTTGGCCGGGTCGTGGCATAGCTTAGCACCTTCTCTATACGTGGCTCCCCTTTGTTCTTGGCTTTTAAGGGAACCGGTGGGCCCTAGGCAGTCATGACCTGAGTTCCCATAATTCGTTGCAGTATGCTTGAGAGACCTAGTCCGACCAAGAAGTAGAAGCCCCAAAATGTCATTCCGAAGCCACCGTCGACTGGTGTGCCAAGCATTCCATTGACAAAAGGAAGAAGCTCGTGAGCATCAAAGGGTAACACTGCCACAATCAGGTCTGTTCCTCCCTCGTTGTAGAATCCCCTGAGCATCGAGAAAATGAACATGAATGGAATGATGAATATCAGCGAAGGTTTACACCTTGCTCCAAGCATCCCTCTCTGGATGTTGTCGATGTATGCCTTTCTCCTCTTCACCTTACGCAGGAGCTTTTCATTCTGAGTCCTCTGGGCCTCCTTCTCCATCTCCCGGAACTGCTTGATCTCAAGCTGGTACCTATTCAGGCGCCTCATGTCAGCGAATCTCCTCATGGCAAGATTACTCATAGTGGACACTGACACAGAGACTAGCATCACGAATAATGGCGCGTACGGCCGATACCTTACGACCTGGAAAGTCACAATGAACCAGTTCATGAAGTCTACGAGGAGATCCTGCATTCTTGAGCTACTCCATCAGCGTCTGTGCCAATTCAGATGCGGCTTCTTCAACTTTGCCCTCGCGATTTTTAATGATTCTCACTGTTGCTCCAGTCAGTGTACCAACCGCGACAGCCGCTGCTCTGCACATTTCTTGATGAACTTGGATGTCTTGGGCGGTCTGAGCATCTCGCGCTCGTGATGGATCGTTAGAGCGTCGGCCTGCAATCTTCTCGGAATCTGCTTCTACGAGCACTACAGTCTTTGGTGAGATGGCCCGAACAACCCACTCGGGTAGACCGATAAGGTATCCGTTGTTGGTCTGTATGAGAGTGTGTGTGTCTACGATCACCCTGGCCTTCTCCGCCTTCCTAGCAATCGCCTCGCCCGCCTTTTTCTGGTTCTCCCGCTGCTTTGCAGTCGGCATCTTTCGCATCTCATCTCTATCCTTGACAAGGCCGGCCTTTGAGGCCACTTCAAACATCTCTGTGCCGAAGTTGAGGACAAGTACATCTTCGCCGTGGTCTGTCTTGACTTTCTCCACAGCTGAGTTGATGACGGTCGTCTTTCCTACACCGGGAATCCCAGTCACTATCACAACGTTTCTTGCTTCACTCATCTGGCTGCTCACCATTACCCTGATTGAGCGCTCGGTCATCTGCACACGTTATAATTCCTTCTGTGCAAGAGCCGCCGAACCTAGGGTTTGCGCCCTGGGAAACGCGGAACGCGAGTTACTACCTCCCCTCAAGAACGCTTGATCTTGAGATTGGAGACCTCAATGAGCTACTCCACACACTCACGTACACCCAGAATCTGACAATAGAGGTGACCACCGCAAATGGCACCCTGACGTATAGGAATTCTGAGATATCAGGGGACACAGTCTGCCGATTCCGCCTACCCTCGAACTTCAGCTGTGCTCCAAGCCTTGTGTCTGTCCTCTTTGACGACTATGTGCTTGTCAATACGCACCTTCTATACGCGAGCACACCCACCATCACGATTCTCACTGACACCACAACCTCAACAGCATCGACATCGACAACGGTATGGGCGAGTCCCCTGCTTGAATTGCTGACCTTCTCAGGTGCAGTCGGTGTAGCTTGCGTGGTGCTCTTCTTCGTTATCAAGAAGGGCAGATCCCGATGAGGCCTATCGTCTACCTACCGATTGACGTCCCGCAGTATGAGCAATCAATTACGCCGCCTCTCCGAAGAACCGTGACCTGATCAGCGGACAGCGCGCTCCGGCATTGGGGACAGAGCCAAGAACACAGTCTGGACCTGAGGTCCTCGAGCGCAGGCACAACCATTGCGCCATCCTCTCCTGAAACCTTGACGGTGCAGGACGCTCCGCCCTCGTTCTGTGGGCCTCCTATAATCAGCTCGACTCCCAGTTGCTTCCCCGTGTACTTCCCCCTAGCCCAGCCCTCAATCTTGCCCTCTGCAAATCCATCAGACACCTCGAAATGAGAGCGCACAGTGCTGAAATTGGATTCCGTAAGAATCTGCCCCGCCATCTCAAACATCTTCCGAGGCGTCCACTCCTCCACCGACACCACCACATCTCCGCTATGAAATCCTTGCAGTGCAATCCTGAAATCCTCAGGGGTTATGTCATCAGGAATCAGCAGATCACAGACCGCCCTGATTGTGTACGGCCTTGTTGTGAGGCTATGGGCCTTGCCCCTGTAGTCTACGTATGTGACTCCTGCAACAATCTCTCCCTTGACACAGTCTTGGGTTGGGATGAACTCGAAAGATGGGCTTCGAAAAGCGCCTGGCTCGATCTTCCCAAAGCGCACATCATCATCTCTACCATCAAGCAGGAGTGCATCTCTCGGATATGACACAAGATGGACTGTGACATCGGTGATGGTGTATTCAGACTCGTTAACTACCTTCGCCTTGAACCGCATCCTGTTGCCTACGAAAGCTCCCCCTCTCAGGACCCTCACTGCTTCAACATCTGGACGCAGAGGGGCCTCTGCCTTCTGCGATGGGGCAGGTGTCGCCGGCCGCAAGTCCTTCCTATCGAAGAACTCAGTGCTGGCCTCGTCAGTGGCACCTCTGACAACCCATACGATGATTAGCAGTAGGAGAAGCAGAATGCTTCCCGCAGCTACAAGCTGCTCAGTTGTGTAGATTGTCTGAACAAGCACTGATAATCGCCGGCCCGGTGGTTATCTCATCGTCCACGCCGATGCAGAGAGAACCGTGGGAGTTGATAAGGCTTGCCAACTCCGTCAGAGAATCTTCTGGTTCGTATCAAGCATCTCCAGAAGGACTCCAAGGTATGCGTCATGTCCCTCTGCAAGAGTGGGTATCTCGAGGCTCAGGTCTATCCAGCGCAATTCGAAGACTATGACCTCGGGAGTGCATTCGGTCACAATGCTGGGATCCGCCTCAACGTGTTCCCAGGTGTCCCGAGCTACTCCTTCATAGACGAGATGATAGAAATGTCTGTCATGAATCTCGTTGATGCCGTACTTCGTCTGGTCTGCGCTCACTGAGCCGAGGTACGCGACCAACCTCAGTCCATTGAGCCCTGTCTCTTCTCGACTCTCTCTTAGCACTGCCTTCTCAAGGGCCTCCTCCTTATGGGGTGAACCTGCAGGAATCTGAAGTCCGAATCCCTCGAATCCGCGCTCTAGGAAGACAAGAAGTCTTGTGCCCTGTGTTATGTATGCGAATACCTTGTCCTTTCTTATCATCTACGCCACCTGAGTGGGAGGGGGCTGGAGCCCCCATATCCACTATAGGATTCCCAGTAGTCCGGCGACTCCTTCGCCACCTATCCCTGCAAGTTGCTCCTTGGCCAGTTGCTCGTAGTACTGCTTGATGATGCTGACCATTAGGAGTATACCCGTTCCACTTGCTAGGGCACCCATGACATCTGCTGCGGCCGCGAGTATTCCTATTAGGAATCCACCAAGTCCCGCCACCACAGGTATGTAGCGTTCAAGGAGACGCTCGAGAACCTTCTCACTTCTCCTGAAACCAGGGACGATATAGCCCGAGTTGAGGAGTTGCCGAGAAACATCTCGAGGAGCAATTCCAGAAATGTCAACCCAAATACGCGAGAATCCCCAGCAGAGCAGGATCATGAGACTCGCATAGATTATGACATGCAACCAGCCATCACCCTCCTGCAACAGGGAGAATATACCCTGTGGTGGAGTGATGTATCTCGCCAGGCCGCTTACAGCTTCCATCCTTCCTGAGTCTGGGTCCCTTACAAAGATGCCAATCCAGCTAAGAAACGGATTGTTGCCGTCCGAATTGAAGCTGCCCCATATTATCTGCCCGAAGAAGAGGATGTTGGCATAGAGTGCTTGCGCGAGAATCACTGGAATGTTTGACGTATAGAGCAACTTGATCGGGTAGCGCGCCTTCATACCTCTATACTTCGCATACTGGAGAGGTATCTCCACACGCACTGACTCCATCCAGATGACTGCTCCGAAGATTACGAAGGTGATGATCAGCGAGAGTATGCTCGGGTCGAATCCATTCCTTACGATAAGCCAGAGAGCGTCAACAGGGTCGCCCTGAGCTGTACCAATGCCGACTGCGCGCAGAAGATTGGCAATTATGGCTGCAAGGATGCCCTTTGGAAGGTTCGTAGGTACCGGGTCTGCCAGAGTGCCACCCATGTAACCAATGGGAGAGCCCTGCTCCAGCTCGATGAAGTTCAGGGAGTTGAAGATGACTTGCCCTGCTACATTGGTCATGATGAACAGCGATACTCCTGAACCGAGACCCCATCCCTTCTGCACAAGTTCATCCATGAGAATGATCACGATTCCTGAGATGAACAGCTGTGCGAAGACAATCAGAGCTGCCTCGGGGCCGAGTGGTCCGTAGGCATTGCCCATGATGTAGGCTATGGCTTGGAACGCCGTCATGAACATGGCCAGGACTTTCTGTCCTCCGGTGAAGAGTGCTCGATCATCAGGGTCGCTGAAATCAACATTGATGATCTTCGAACCCTGTAGGAGCTGCATGACCAGACCTGCAGTGACTATTGGACCAATTCCCAGCTCCATGAGAGTTCCGCGAGTGCTGGCGAGGATGACTCGCATCGCCCAAAGATAGTCGGTTCCAACATCCTTGTCCACGCCAAAGAGTGGCATGTGGGACATGATGAGGAAGGCTATCAGCACTATAGCCGTCCAGACGAACTTCTCTCGGAAGCTTACGTCTCTATCGGGCTGCTTCACTTCAGGCATTATCCTGACGAATGGTGATAGAGCTTTGAGGAATGTACTTGGCAATCTATTGCCTCCTGCAGGTGCTTCGGCGGTCCCTGATGGACAGTGCCTTTAAAGCTAGTGGTCTGAGGTTCCAGCTACTCTTCAGGAAGGTCTACTGAGCCACCGGAAGACACTATCTTCTCTCTTGCTCTAGGTGTGATTGCCTTGACACCAACCAAGTCGAGCTTCCGAATGACCTTCCCTGAGCCAAGGATGCGGTCAACGCCCAACTTCGCAACATCGATTGTGTATTTCTTCCCTTTGACGGTGGCCATACCCCTCTCTACGAGTCTGTCGGCAGCCTCATCAATCGTGCCCACATTCACTGCCTCAAGATCCTCAATGACCTTCTGGGGTCTCTTGAAGCCCCACTTCCCGAAGTAACGAGGGTTCTCCTGCATGACCTTGATGTAGTGGTGTTTCTTAGTCCCAGCCATACCCTTTCCGCCACGTTGTCCGGAGGCTCGATGCCCCTTTGTATATCCATACCCGGCGCTGCGCTGGCCTCTGAGTTTGTTGATTTTCTTTGATTTTCGTTTCTGCATGTCCAGGTCACCTCAAGCCTTCTTCAGGCGCACCTCTAGTACTCCGTTTCTGATTGCTGACTTGGCATCTTCTTTGGAAACCTTTGCTGGTAGCTCCACTTCCTTGTGATAGGGTCTCGCTGGATTGTCGGCGTGGATTGTCAGTGTTGTTCCTTTCACCTTGACTCTGATTTCATCCTTCTCCACACCAGGGACCTCTGCCACCACCACGATCTCTCCGTCTTCTTCCACCACATCAACGAGAGGCTCTAGACTTGACGCTCTCTCGCCGCTTGGTTCAGAAGCAGGGTTTCCGAATCGTTTGATGACCGGCCGTCCATCAGGACCTGCGTTCATCGAGAAGCCGAAGACGAATGGGCTAGTGCCTTCGAGGTCTCTTGCCATCTCCTCGAAATCCTCTGGGTTGATGAGTGAGCCGTCCTGGATATCTCTCATCATGCGGTCCATCATCTCTTCGATTTGCCGAAACATCTCCTCGGGCAGGAAGTCACCGAACCAGCGTCGGATGTTTCTCCTTGCCTCGTCGCGGTCATCATCCCAGGTCATCTCTGCACCTCATATCATCTTCATTGCCAGAGTGTTGATATCTTCTCCTCTGTAGCCTGTTATTCCCCCCATCCCTACGGGTAGAGTCTTCTTTCCTCTGTAACCGCCGCTTGGTGGGCTGAGTCTGAACACAGGTTTCAGGCCATCCACATCAGTGACACTGGCATCACCTGATGCAATGGCTTTCGCAAGAGTCTTGATGCTACTTGCCTTGGAGTTCTTCTTCACGTGTGCGTCCGTCAGTCTATGATTACCAGGAATACGTCCTCTCTTGGCGAGAATCGTTTCCACGACTTCCGGTGACACCTCACCCCAGGTGACATAGTCCTTCACCTTGTCGATCATGCCGTTGAGACTTGGAGTCACCTTCAGAATCCTGGCCTGGTGAAGTCTGCCAAGACGCAGCTTCTCAAGTGTGTCCTCTATCTGGGGTCTTACCTTCACGCGGCCCCTGACGCGGATGACAAGCATAACCTTCTCTTCTTGGCTCATCACTCAGTCACTCCTGATGTGATCCACTCCTGTGGTGGTAGCATTCTGTATGTCTGGGAGAGAGCGTCGACAAAGGCCTTTGCGAAGTTTGAAGACACCCTAGAGCGGCCCTTAGTGATGGACCACACATCATTCAGACCAGCGATTCTGAGGACAATCTTGCCAACATCTGCTGTCACAAGACCAGTGCCCTTCGGAGCTGGCTTCAGGGTCACTTTGACAGATCCAGCGGATCCGTTTACTTGGAAGGGAATGCTATGCTGATCATCACATCGGCATTCCCAAGAACCGCATCCACGCCGGAATACTGTGATGTTCAACTTCGCTCTCGCCTCAGCCGCCCGAATAGCAGGAACGAATTCAGGTGCCTTGCCCACACCAATCCCAAGAACGCCTTCGCCGTTTCCTACGACGACGGTCAGACGGAAGCTCTTCTGCTGTCCGCTGTCCGACTGTCGCTGGACCATTGACACATCGACTACCTCTTGCCTGAGGTCTGGGAATAGCGCGTCAACAATCTCTGGTTCTCTTATCCGGTAGTTGTTAGCGAATATCTCCTCAATGCTGTTGATGTGGCCCTCTTTGACCAACCTGCCAAGCTTGGTCTTGGGTACCCAATCATCCAAGGGATTATGTTCCGGTCGAGGTTGTCGCCTTCTTCTCTGTTTACTCACGATTCATCATCCCCTACTTTTTCTTCCCTTTCTTGCCTCTTCCTCGCGAAACAAGTTTCTTCGGCTTCGGCTTTCTCGGCTTCGCACGAGGCGGTTTTTCTGCCGGCTTCTCCTTCTTGGCCTTCGTCGGCTTCGCCGCGGGCTTTGGCTTCTTCTTGGTCTTCTTCTTAGCCTTGAGTTCAGCTGCAGGAATTCCTAGAAGGGCACTCTTAACGGTCTTCACCTGTTTGGGAACTCCGGTTACTGTGGTCTTCTTCTTTCCAATATTGCTGAACATGGCTGTGTCCTTCTCGCCGCTGAAGTGCTCGAAGGCAGCAACAATGTGCTCTCCATTGATTCTTGATTCATCTGGGAGTACATCTTCCTTATGCGGAACAACTACTCCAGCATCGAGTACACCCTTCAGTGCCGCGTAGACCCTTGAACCCTTAACTGGCGTGTTGAGCCCAATATCAAGGATGGCTTCATCAATGCCTCTAGCTTTTGCACGAAGGCCTGCTAGAAGGCCTGTCAAGTAAGCAGCCGGAAGGTTTCCCGTCCCTGCAGTCCATCCATGCTTGGCCAGTTCTGTCGAGATCGCTGAGGCCTCTGTGGCGTCTCCAACGACACGCGCGTCAACGAACTGAACAATCATGTTCTTGTTTGTCTTCCTTACCGCGAGTCTGATCTGCCTCGACTGAAGCAGCCTTCTTCGCCTGTAGTAGTTGGTCTTACCTTCTCTTCTGCGCCGGAACTTGACTCTGTATGTGGGTCCCTGTGCCATTACTTGGACACCTCCAGCTTGCGCTCACTTATGTAGGTCTTGAGGTGGGCTGTATTCCTGAAGGCATTGCCTTTCGCCTTGAGGTAGAGCTCCCTGTACACTCTTGGAGTAATCCGTCCCTCATTCCTGAGCTTAGCCAGTTCCTTACGCATAGGCCTGATCTTCATCATCCAGCGCTCCTTGCTGCCCAGTGTGGAGGTCGCTTTTCCTTTCTTCTTTCCAGGTCCTGCTCTCTGACCCTTCCTCTTCTGGCGGAGGTTGTGTCTTGCGCGTCCCCGGCTCACACCCTGGACCCGCTTCTTCTGGATGGCACCTTCATCGACGAGTCTTCTGATGTCATCTCTGGTGATTGCCAGACTCACTTCGTCTTCGAAGTGTGGGTCAATCCAGACGCGGGACATCCCGACCTTCATGACATCTGCAGCCAGCCTCTTCTGTGTGGTTAGCTTCACTCTTAGTCCACCTCCAAGTCTAGGTCAGTGAAGAGATCCTCTTCTGCTATCTCTTCAGGAACACTTGGGTTGAGAACTACGATTCTCTTCTCATCAGCAGCTGCCAGAATCTCTTGGCGCTTCCTGCCACCGACAGTCCCGCCAATCCTCACTGCGTGCATCTCCGGGTCAAGCCCCTCAAGGTCCGCAGGTCGGTAGACATGAACTTCTCTGTAGAGAGATGGATGGAGGTCACGTACTGCTCGGGGAGTCCTATAGCCTGGGGACACCATGGCAATCCGGCCCTTCCTCTTCTCGCGTGTCGCGCTGTCAATGCCTCTGACCTTTCGCCATGAGTTGCTTATGCGCTTCCAGCGATGGGCCTGTTCATGGCGAAATCTCGGCATTCTCTTCTTCTTCTGCTGAGATATCCTCAGAAGCCTCATGTCAGTGGCCTTCACCCTGGCTGGAACCTCTGGCTTCTTCGCTTTCTTCGCCTTGGCTTTCGGCTTCTCAGCCTTTGCCTTGGCCGTGGTTGTCTTCTTGGCCTTCGGTTTCTCTGGCTCAGCTTTCTTCTTGGGCTTCGCTTCTCCCTTCTTCGGCTTCTTCTCTTCTGCCTTGATGGGTTTCTTGTCTCCCTTCTTTGGCTTCTTCTCTTCAGCCTTCGGCTCTGCTTTCGCCTTCTTGGGCTTCTGCTCGGCCTTTTCAGGAGTGCCGACAAGCTTCTGAGCTTGCGTTACGAAGTCGGTTGCGCCCTTCACGCCAAGGCCCTCCACCTTCTCGGAGAGCTTCTTAGGATCTGCCTTCGCGAGGCTGGCTACAGTCTTGACCCCAGCTTCTCTGAGCTTCTCTTCCATTGCCTCTCCAATGCCGGATATGTCTGCTAGTTTCGGTTTCTTCGACATCATGTGGCCTCCTATACGACCGACTTCACGGTCTCACCTTTCTTCGTCCTAATCACGTAGATTCCGTCAAGGAAGACTCTTCGGTCCTTGTCGCGAATCTTGCAGGCTTGCTGGATGTTTGCCGCGCTCTGTGACACATGTTCAATGTCGATGCCACTGATGAATATCTCATCTTCAGTAGTTCTGATGTCAATGTCACCAATGAGCTTGGCCTTCCTTACGCCTCTCTCACCAATGAAGTTCTTGATGATCAAGGTCTTTCCCTGAATATCGACAGTTATGGGGAAGTGAGAGTACACAATCTTCATCTCGTACTCGTATCCGTACTGCACCCCAACCATCATGTTCCGCACATGCGCGACTGCAGTACCCACGAGCGCACGAGACTTCTTCCTGTTGATGTGAGTGCTGGCCTTGAACAGCTCCCCTTCAACTTTGATCTCTGTCTGTGGCTCAGGGAATGACCTCTCAAGGGTGCCCTTTGGGCCGCTGACTGTGACCTTGTCACCTTCAACAGAAACCTGACACTCACTGGGTATCTCGATTTCCTTTTCGTATACTGGTCTCTCTGTCATCTGTCAGCACTCCTATCAATACACAAAGGCGAGCAGCCTTCCGCCAATTCCGCGAGTCTTCGCATCTTGGTGCGTCATGACACCCTGGGGTGTGGTTACAATCAGGATTCCATAGTTGTATGCTGGTAGGAATCGCTTCTCGAAGGTTTCGAAGCCGTCTCTACGAACAGGATAGCGGGGCTTGATAACACCGCATTTGTTGGTTCTACCCATCAGCTGGATGCGGAACCGTCCAGATTTTCCGTCGTCAATCCGCTCGAACTCTCCTATGTACCCCTTTGACTGCATCACTTGTAGTACCTTCTCCAATAGCTTGGATGCTGGGGCAATGACCACTTCGGGCTTGCCTACAATCTCACTATTGTAGATGGTAGACATTGCGTCGGCCAATGGATCTAGTAGCGTCATTCTATTCTGAACCTCCCTAGCTATACTTGCGGAATCCCAGAGTCTCCGCTGTTTCTCTGAAACAGCGTCTGCACATGTTCAGACCATACTTGCGGATGATGGCCTGGTGTGTGCCGCATCGGACACATGTTCTGCTTCCCTTGCCCTTCTTCTTTCGTTGTCGTGTACGTTCTTTCTTGGCGCTCATGATTCTCACCTCAGAACAGGTATGTCCGTTCACGCTCCTTCTCGAGGATCTCAACATTGAATTTGTTCTTCACAAAGACCATGCTCTCATCAGGTGTCATTCTGTGCCTGTATGGGACTTTGGCCTTGCCAGTCCTTCTTCTCTTAACTCGGTACCCTGGACGCTCTATACAGACCGTGATGTTCATTCCCTGAATTCCGAGTTGTGGGTCATACTTCACATCAGGAATGTCGATGTGTTCAGATATGCCAAATGCGAAGTTGCCGTCATCATCCCAGTTCTTGATGAGAAGGACATCCTCCTTGGCCTTTAGGGCCCTCCTCAGGAAGTCCTCCGCCTTGTCATGGCGCAATGTCACTCGTACTGCGATGGGCTCCTTCCGTCTGATTCCGAAGTCACGGACCGTCTGTCTGGCCTTGGACTGCGCAGGTGACTGCCCTGTTAGGCTCTCCAGGATTGTCGATGCCCGGCTCAGAGCCTCTCCGCCTCCAGTGCAGATGTCCACCACTACCTTGGAAATGTATGGCTTGCGCATAGGATAGGCTTCCCAGTTGGTCAAGTAGACCTGCTCATTCTCAACGGGACTGCTCATCAATGACTACCTCCTGCGGGTGCAAGGCTGACTTCGGGCTTGCTCTTTCCAACCACAAAGATGTACTCAAGCGCAGTCTGGAATCTCGTGCCCTCTGGGTCTTCGATCGTCACTGTGCTTGCGTGGGTTCCTATCCGCCTGTCAATACCGAGGATTTTCCCCTCAATCCCTACGTTCTTGCCCTGTGAAACAATGGCATAGGCTCCCTTCTCAAGCGGGAAGGTCTTGACAAGCTTCTGTTCAGGGAGTGTGACTTTCAGAGTGCTCAGAGTCTCGTAGTCAGAGGCCTTCTCCCCTTCGGGGAGAAGCAGAGTCCGACCATCATGAAGGCCCAGTTGCACTTTGCCGCCCTTGATCATGTTCTTCACCTCAATGCGGCAGAGCTTGAAGCTTGCTTCCGAGTCATCGATTGGCACGAAGTGGAAACCGCCGCGGACCTTTGGAATGAGCCTGAAACGCTCACCTGAGGTTGTCAGCTCTATGACGTCCATGAGACCAATCGGGAATCGCTCATCCTTTCTCACGACACCGTCTACGCGAACCTGCCCACTGGAGAGGATTGCCTTCACTTCACGCATGTTCTCGGCATACCCCAGGACTTCTCTCAGCACAACCGCAAGAGTCAACGAGCTGTCTCTTGGGTGAGGACCTGGGATGACACGAGTAGTGAACTTCCCTGCTTTCCTCTGTATTGGCCAATCACGTGGCGCCGGGAGACGCTTCTGATGCTTCTTCTGACCTCTTCTTGCCATCTAGTCTTCACTCTCCGCAACGGTCATGACTTTCTGTTCGATCAGTTTCTTCCTCTCATCATCAAGCTCGAGTTTCACAAGCATGAGGTTAGAGGGATGGACGGGTACGTTGACCTCCTTTCCATCTGACTTGGTTATTGAGGCGCTGTCCAGAAAGACTCGGGCTTTTGCATGGTCAACTCTGATGACTTTTCCTTCCGTGTCTCTGAACTGGCCTCTCATTATTCTCACAAGATCTCCTTTCTTGACCACAAGGGCGCGGAGACCATATTCCTCCTGGAGGAACTCGTCGAGGTGGCACTTGAGGAACCGCTTGTTCGCGTGTATGGGGGACTTGTGAATCATGCGCCTTTGCTTTCTTGGCGACTTCGGGCTTGGCTTCTTTGTCATTCTTCTTCACCTCAGACTATCTTGGAGGCTATTGCGGCAACTCTTGGCCAACGAAGTGTAACCTCCCTTGCCATGGGGCCTCTCAGCTCTGAACCCTGTGGTTCTCCACCTGGCTTCACGAGCACTGCAGCATTGTCCTCGAACTGCATCCAGGTTCCGTCCGGCCTTCTGTAGGGTTTCCTCTGCCTCACTATCACTGCCTGAAGGACCTGCTTCCTGAGTTCCTGCTTTCCCTTGAGAACAGAAACGTTCACGAGATCTCCTATTCCCGCCTTGCCAAGCTTTCGGAGTCTACCTTTGTATCCAAATACGGTAATCAGTCTGAGTTCCTTGGCTCCCGAGTTGTCTGCACAGAGTATCTTCGCCCCTATCGGCAGTCCTCTAGCTATTCTCGGGATGAATTTCCTGATTCCTCTTCCGACCTTCCTTGACAAAGCTTAATCCTCCTGTGGTGTTTCTTCCGCTGGAGTCACAGCGATGACTACGCTGGCGACGTTCTTGCTGATGGGTCTACACTCTGCCACCTTCACACCGTCTCCAACCTTGACATCCATGCATGGCGGCAAGTGAGCGAGCTTCTTGGACTTCCGTCTCTCGAATCTCATGTATTTCTTGACTAGACTAAGGTAGTCCTGCCTGAACGAGATTGTCTTGTGCATTCTCGTGCTTGTCACTGTGCCCTCCATTACACGTCCCCTTACCGGAAGACTTCCGTGGAAGGGGCAGAGTTCGTCATCGCACTCTCTCACTGGAGGCTCAATATTCGGTATGCCGATGTTCCTGACCTTCTTCTTGCTATCAGCCATTCCTACCAACTCCTGTTAACGCGCTTCTTCATCCTATCCTCAGGACGTCCATGGAGCAGATTCCCGTCCACTCGAACCTTGGTCCTGTCTGGTAGAGTGATCTCCAGAATGCACGCTTCCTTCGGAATCATGACGAATCCCGAACTGGACTCAATCCCGAGCATGTTTCTCGATTCACTGCGAATCACACCGGTCTTGCACACGTGTCCTGGGTCTGTGGACTGAACTACGTGCGCCTCAAGACCGACAAGCTCGTGGACAACGATGTCATGGAGAGGTACGCTCATTTCGCTTCCTCCAGTTCTTCTTCTCGCTGAATTGTGAGGATTCGAGCTATAGCTCTCTTGACGTTCCGAATCTTGTAGGGATTCTCAGTCCCGCCGCCTGTTGCGGATTCGACTCTGATGCTTGATAGCTCATCGTAGAGCTCATCCAATCGCTTCTTCCGCTCGGCGGGGTTCAGTTGTCGAATGTCCTTTGCAGTTAGTCTTGCCAACTAGTCCGCACCTCCTTCATCAAGCGCGTCGAGCTCCTCAAGATCCTCCAGGATCTTGTCTTCAGCCGCCTCATCTGGCTCTTGCTTCTTCTCTGCTGTCTTCTCGGCGGCTTTCCTCTCGGTTTCCTCAGGTTCTGGTTCTTCTTCTGCAACCTCAGTGGGCTCTTCTACGAGCTCAAGGCCATCAAGTTCCTCCAGCTCGCGAAGCTCTTCTATGTCAGTGATTCCTTCCAGAGTCTCTTCAACGGCCTCGGCTTCCTCTGGGGTCTCTTCAGAGGGCTCAGCAATGAGCTCTGGTTGCTCCTGTTTTCGTGGCTTTGGCTTCTTTATCTCGATGACTCCGGGCAGCTTGCTGTCTGGACGCATTATGCGTACCTTGATACCAATGACACCTGGCTTCAGCACAGCTCTGTCATCGGCCTCGTCGACAAGAAGCGACGCAGGCTCGCCAGTCTTAGCTACGTTGCCCTGTTTGAACTTCTGATATCGTGCTCTTCTGCTAGAGAGTTTGCCCTTCACAATGATTTCGCAGCCCACGGCTCCTGCTCTCATCACTCTTCTCAGGATCCAGTATGCCATCCGTCTGTAACGTACACCCCTTTCGAGCTGTCTGGCTAGCCTTGAGGCCATGACGGCTGCATCGAGCCACGGATTCTCAATCTCGTTCACTTCAATCTGTACATTCTCTACTGAGAACTCGTTCTCAAGAATGTAGGACAGCTCGCGTATTTTGGAGCCGCGCCGCCCAATGACGACACCAGGTCTCGATGCATGGATTACGACCTCCGTCTTCATGGGCATCTTTCTAATCTCAACTCCGCCATATCCCGCAGAATTGAGTTCAGTAGCCAAGAACTCGTCTATAGCGAGTTTTCTCAGATTCTGGTCGATGAAGTACTTTATCGCCGACACTTAGTTCACCTCTTCCAACACTATCTCCAAATGAGAGGTATTCTCAAAGTAGGGAGAGCTCCTTCCGAAGGCTCTCTGGATGTACTTCTTGTAGGCTCTACCTCGATGTGCTACTGCATGGATGACTCGTAGCCTGTCAATGTCCAGACCCTTGCTGTCTGCGTTGGCTTCAGCATTCCTCAGGACTTTCAGAACGTGCCCAGATGCCTTGACCGGATGACCCCCCGCCGCCCATTTCTTCATGCCTGGATGATGGCCTCGCTTCTTCTTGTGGCGCCTGTAAGGAATCCACACCTTCTCTTCAGTAACTGCTTCGAGAAGATCTATCGCCTTGTCCAGCATCATTCCCTGGATTGCGTTGCAGACCTCTCGACACTGCTTCGGAGAAACACGTATGTTCCTTCCACTAGCTATTGCAGTCTTGTCAGGGTCAATGCCTATGATTGAATATCGATATGTCGGCATCTAGCGTCACATCCGATGTTTGGACTTTACCCAGCCCAACCTTATTCGCATTGGACTGTCAAGTCATCGTCTGGCTCAATCAACCACTCCAGACCCTACTGGCACACGTCTGCAGATCGTTCTCGCGAGCAGAACTAGTGACCTGCACTGCTTCCATCGGTTCTGAAACAGTCGTTCTTCTGAGCGACAGTCGGGTTCGGAAGAGCTTTGCATTTAAACATTGTCACATAGCCGATACCGCGAATGGGGGTGCGTCATCTCGCATCTCCAAACTCTGCTGTGACTCGTCTCAGAACTGGGCTATCCACAGAACTCTCCACGAGCGTGACTCCTCTCTCGGTCAGCACACCCTTCACGAAGTGGATTCCAGCAGACTCAAGATACACTAGTCCCTTGGACTTCAGAGTCTGAAGGCTCCCCAGCACAATCTGAGTGAGTTCTTCCTCATTGATGTCTAGTCCCCCTCCTGGCGCCTGTATTGTTTCACACATCTTGAGCACTGCCCGCATAGAGCTAAGCTGTCTTCGGTGACTGTCGTAGGGGTTTGAGTAGAGCCAAAGCAGGACTATGAGATCCACTACGCTGAGGCCAAGATCCTGATTCTTGACATAGATCCTCTTTGCTACAATCTCGACAACGGGCATCTCTCACTACACCTTCGGCCCACACCTATTGAATGAATCGCATTGGCTAGAGCAGACTTACTTCTCCCTGCTTGGGTTCATAGATATCGCCTCTCTGCATGAGACGTTCTAGAGACCTCTCTATCGACGTTCGTGTGACCCCTGCCTCTTCGAAGTGTTCAATGATGTCGGAGACACGTAGCCTGCCACCTCGCTCATCCAAGATTCTAATAATGCTAGTGCCAACATCCTTCTCGTCATCTGATTCCTTCTTATCTTTCTTCTCGAAGCCCACCATTCTGATGGACCATGGTCTGGGGAAGATTAGTGATCCCGAGTTGGCGAGATTCTGAAGCTGCTCTTCTACCCAAGCCCATTCGAGCCCCGCAGCCTCGCAATGCCCCTCGAACTGGTCAAGAGGGCAAGAACGTTCTGAAGCCCTGCTCTTCAGGAGGGACATCAGGCGCTTCCGCTTTCCCTCTGCCTGAGGCGACTCATCTTCTCCCTGGGTCAGACTATCCCTCCTGATCTCTTCAGGGGGTAGAAGCTTTCTGATGCGCTCACGTGATATCTCAACAGCCTTTTCGAATTCATCGCCTCCCCTAGACGCGTTGAATGCCTTGACTGCAATTGCTGCCTCTTCTGGCGAATCGAAGAGAGCCGCCACTGCCTTTGTGATGTTGATGATCTTGCCGCAGTAGCTACATCTCCTTCTCTTCTGCCCCACTGGTGCATTTGTGAAGTTCTGACACTTGGAGCACCGGAAGACAAGGAACCGTCGCAACTATGAACACCTGCTCTACATCTCTCTTCAGTGGTCGAGCATATTTAATCGTCGCTCTTGTTGGTCGAATGAATAGCGTTATATCACTGGGGAATCCGAGACTGCTTTGGAGGCCCTCTGATGGCCAGGAAGGCAAAGAGAATCTCTATTGACACCAAGCTCTGCAAAGGATGCCACATCTGCATAGCAGTCTGTCCGCATGGTGTTCTGAAGGTCTCCGAAACCGTTGACAATCGCGGCTTCTTCTTGCCTGTAGTAGCTGATATCGATGCGTGCAAAGTCTGCGGACTCTGCGAGATGGAATGCCCCGACTTCGCTATAGTCGTTGTATCCTCAGATGAGTGATTCAGTAACCTTCTTTTTCCCATATTACATGGAATGATATAGAGTCGTAACCGACCAATATAGTCCAGAAAGACGCTGGTGTTGCAAGTGGAGAGCCCCGAGATCAGAATGCTAGTCGAGCTGAGGGCCGAACTCGGTCGGGAGATTGAGCAGCTCAGAGAGAGAATCCGAGTGCTTGAGGAATATGTCGAAGCTCTGGATGCGACCATCGGCAAGAGTAGCTTCACCACTGCTGACGTAGTCATGGAATCCGCCAAGAAAGCCCCACCCCCTGGTGCTCCCGAACCACAGAGCATAGTCTTGACTGACAAGGGGGGAAACATGGAACTGGCCACTGTAGAGATTGTTGACCAGACAGTCCGAGTCACTCCCGCCGAGCACGCTATGTATGATATCAAGAGAGGTGCGTTTGCCACCTTCTTTGTCGAGAAGATCCTCGGAGGTTTCCAGCAAGAGGACAAGGCTCGGGTCGAGAGCAAGGACATTGGATGGGAAGATGCCTTCGACTATGACATCGTTGCCGACGATAGCATCCTTGAAGAGATAGTCATAAGGAACTATGGCAGCGAGACTCGCCTCGGAGAGATTCGACGGGCTCTTCAATGGGCCCTTGAGAAGACTTATGCCGCGCGATGACCGATTTTGCGGTGTGGCGCGGTTGTAGAGACGAAGTCCACCATTGACAAAAGAGTAAAATAACCCGCGACAGTGTCTGCACTACGTTGCCTTTGCCTGTTTGGGAGCGGACAAGATGGTGTTTCACAGTGACGACGAACACTGGGCGGTGAATCCGCACGATGTCGTCAAGGCTGTGCTCGACGCTCACGAGTTCTACAAAGAGAAGCGTGTTGACGAAAGATACGAAAGCATGGCCCTTGACCTTGTCCGCCGGTACGTCTGGAAGGAAGGCCTACCCAGAGAGACCGATCCCTTCTTTGGCGCAGCTCTGTTTGTAGTCACGAGGCATCCTTGGAGCCATCCCAATCCCCTCACTAAGACAGAGTTCGCAGCGAAGCTCAGGATGAAGGAGTCGAGCTTGGACTGGTACACAGATAGCATCGCAGAGAAGCTGGGCTTTGCTAGTTTCCACGACAAGGCCCAATTGCCGTACTACATGGACCCTCAAGGAACAATAGCCAGTGTTGTCAACTCTGTAGTACGCAGCAGTGTAGGCGAAGAGGTAGTACGGAGCATTGTGAGTCGTGAGGTCAGTGCCCCCGAGGTCCTTGCCGACGACATAGTAGACCGGCTGTGCAATGTTGTCAAGGTTGTGCCCCTTGCCTTCAGGCAGGAACTCTATGGACTGGTTAGACGCACTATTGCAGACGAGACCAAGGGACTCCGGGATCAGCTGTTAAGAGAGTAGTCGGTGCACTACGAGTTCTCTGGCTGCAGGGTGACTTCTTCAACGAATCGCCTGCCCGCCACAACCTGGTCAATCGAATGAATGACCGCTCCGGCTTGCTCAAGGATCTCCTTGATCGTGTCGAACTTCAAATCATCGCCCTCTAGGGTGATGGTGATGCTCTCGGTGTTCTGGTCGACTTCCTTCAAAGAGATGTTCAGACCGCTTACCCTCTCATCCTGTGATATCATGAGTGCAAGATCCGTGAGCCTCGGGGTGTGAGGCTTCAGAACGTCAAGCACAATCCTACGAATGCCACTAGGCAATAATTCCATTCCTCAAATGAAGTTGAACGAGGTAGGCTCTGGAGAACCGTTGTTAAACCTTGTTGTTTGGTGCCCTTGTTGGTCAGCGCTGTCGGAAGCGAGCGCGCCGAAGGGTATGACTTGACCTCGAGTACGCGAAGCCTTATAACAGACCTACGTGGGAAGATGCATGTAATCTACGTCAGTGGATTCGCCGGGATAACTCAGGTTGGGACGAGAACTTTGACATCACCAAAACAGGAGAAACTAACGAAACGGTTTGAAGACCTGCAACCAAGCGAGGAGGTTGATCTATCTGATATGAAGCCTCGCTACAGGCCTGGGAGAACCATTGAGATTGATGTGAAAGACTTCAAGCTTCACCCACTGTGGGATATCCTGCTTGAGACCGTTCGAAGCAACCCTCGATTCGCTAACCTGGCTGGATATGCTCGGCAGCATGTCCTCTCGGAGAACCCTGAGATTTCTCCTAAGGAGCTTGCCAGTAAGCTCTCCATCACCGTAGGAGAGGCCCTGGCTATCCTTGACGGTGCTGACATCATCAAGTAGACTGATTGTATGTCCACAAGTTCCCCTTTTTATGTGGACGCCACGAATCAAGACGTTGAGTGAACCTTGACTGGCAATCAGACGAAGTTCCGCGATGCTAGACTGGCCAAAGGACTAGTCAGTGAGATAGCTCGCTTGAACGATGGAAGGGCTACGAGAATTGTCCATGTTTGTGGCACACATGAAGACACCATAAGTCAGCATGGTCTCCGCTCACTGCTACCTGAAGGCCTGACGCTTGTGGCAGGTCCTGGCTGTCCCGTCTGTGTCTGTGCTGCTCACGACGTCGATATGGCAATCGAGCTTGCTAGACAAGGTCACATCGTGGCAACCTTCGGTGACATGATTCGGGTTCCTTCGACAAGTTCCTCTCTCGCAAATGAACGGACTGAGGGAGCTGACGTGCGAATTGTCTACGGGGCAGGTGAAGCTGTTGAGATTGCTCGGAAGAACCCCGGCAAGGAAGTCGTTCTCGTAGGGGTCGGTTTCGAGACAACAGCACCGACATTCGCGCTTGAGCTTCTGAGAGGTCCTCCAGAGAACTTCAGCCTACTGACCTCGCTGAAGGTCATCCCCCCGGCCATGGAGATTCTAGTCAACATCGAAGGCTTTGGCGTCGACGGATTCATCACTCCCGGGCATGTTTCTACGATTATCGGTACTAAGGCATTTCAACCGTTTGCTGAGAAACATCACGTTCCCTGTGTTGCAGCAGGTTTCGAGCCACTCGATGTCCTTGAGGCAATCCGGATGATTGCCCTGCAGATCAGTGAGGGCCGGTCAGAGTCGGAGAATGAGTACACTCGTGTGGTAAGTCCTGATGGAAACCCTGCAGCGAAGCATGTTCTAGAAAAGACCTTCAAGATTGCAGACGCTCCTTGGCGTGGTCTCGGAGTCATCAAAGATTCTGGGTACTACATTCGGGAGGAGTACGAGCACCATGATGCGAGGAAGAGATTCGACTATCCGGAGTTCGAGTCCGTTGACATCCTTCCGGGTTGCAGGTGCCATGAGGTCATACTTGGAATGATCGACCCAACAGAGTGTAAGTTGTTCGGCACCCGTTGCAGACCGGAGGCCCCCTATGGCCCCTGCATGGTTGGCCATGAGGGAACATGTAGAATCAGACATGAGAACCTAGTGTTATGATGGGAGGCGCCTGTACCCGCGACTGACCTTAGATGAGAATGGGTTATCCGGGTTCCCGAGAATGAGTGAGTTGACAGCTCCAACTGCGGGACACGGTACAGCACACTCCCACACACACATCTGCTGAGTTGATACATAACATCTCTTGTGTTCTGAATCGCACAACTAGCCTCGTTCTTCTCTCTTCAGATCTTGAAGGCTGTTGATGTTCTTGAAGGTCTTGAGGTCGGGGTCCATCTTTCTCAGAGCCTCGGTCGAAACGTGCAGCACATTGCGTAGTCTATGAAGCAAGTCACTCATTCTACGCTGCCCCTGTTCCATCACCTCAAGTCCGAGGGCGTAGGCATGCTCAGAATGGTATGTCGAGTGGAGCGGTTCAATGTATCCGTTGGGCCACGACGGGACGACTGCTCCATGCCCCGGTGCGAGATCTGCGAGGAATCGTATGATATCAGGCTCTACAAGAGGGGCATCAACCGGGAGTAGCTGAGTGTACTTCTTCGGAGCGAATTCGAATGCCGTGATGGCACCCGTCAATGCGCACCGGATTGAGTCTTCTGGGTCGTAGTGTATCTGGACGTCGCCAATGTAGTCCCTGAGTTGTTCGATCTGAGTTTCCTCGGACACTACTATCATGACGTCAGATGTCAGCTTCTTGGCCACCTCGAGTACATGGCTGATGAGAGGCCTGCCATGAAACTGCAGAAGCGCCTTCGGTTCTCCCAGCCTCTTCGATGCCCCTCCGGCGAGTATTGCCACGCCGACGTCTCTCATTGTCGTCTCTGCCTCTACGTCTTGTCTTGGGCCAAGTACTCTGAGATCATCGCAGAGATCTGCCCGTCGGTGTAGTGCTGTGAAGAGATGGCTCCGCTTGCGCACGTTGCGGTGCATGTACCGCACCCCTTACACAGTGCAGGATTGACCTCGGCGAATCCTCTCTCGTTTAGGACAATCGCATTGTATGGACAGACCGAGATGCACACCTGACAGCCAGCACACTTGTCTTCGTCCACAACGGAGTAGTAGGGTTCCACATTGATCTTCCCCTTCCCCATCAGACCCATTGCTCCTGCTGCAGCCGCTTTCGCCTGAGCCACAGTGTCAGGGATGTCCTTGGGACCTTGAGCCATTCCGGCGACGAAAATCCCATCATTGAACGAGTCAACGGGCCTGAGCTTGGGATGAGCCTCAAGAAGGAAGCCATCTGGAGAAAGACTGAGGTTCAACGCATGGGCTATCCTCTTAGCAGACTCCGGCGCTACGACGCCAGTCGATAGAACGACCAGGTCTACATCCCTCAGCTCTATGGGCTGGCCCAGTAGTGTGTCTTCACCTCGAATAGTGAGTAGATGCGTCTTCTCGTTCTCAAGAATCTCTCCCACTCTCCCCCGGACAAAGGTGACTCCTGCTGACGCAGTAGCCTCATAGAACTCCTCGTAGCCTTTCCCGAAGGTCCGCAGGTCGATGTAGAACACGTACACTTCAGCTCCGAGCTTATCACGTATCATTCGGGCCTGCTTAATGGCCGTCATACAGCAGATACGAGAGCAGTACTTGTTTGTCCGTTCATCTCGGCTTCCGACGCATTGGATATAGACCACTTTCTGCGGTTCCTGGAGGTCAGATGGCCTAACCACATGACCCGTTGTAGGACCTGCAGAGCTGAGCATTCTCTCCACTTCTGCCATGTTCACCACATTGGGGAAGACTCCGTACCCGTACTCCTCCTTCTTCGTTGCATCGAAGATTTCGAAGCCTGTGGCAACTATGATGGTGCCAACCTCAATCTCGATGATTCTCTCATGATCGTCATAGTTGATTGCTTCTGCTTCGCATGCGTCCTTGCACTTGCCGCAGCGAACGGCATCAACACCCAAGCAATTGTCCATGTCCAGAAGATATGTCGAAGGAACTGCCTGAGCGAAGGGGATGTAGATTGCTTTCCTATAGCTAAGATTCGCGTCGAACTCAGAAGGCACGTCCACTGGACATATCTCGGAGCAGTCGCCACAGGAGGTGCATTTGTCCGCTATCACATACCTGGGTTTCTGTCGTATCTTGACCTCGAAATTTCCCACAAATCCCTGAACATCTTCTACCTCTGCCATTGTGAAGAGCTCGACGTTAGGATGACTTCCAACCTCGGCCATTCGAGGGGTGAGAATACAGCTTGAGCAGTCCAGTGTAGGGAAGGTCTTGTCCCACCTGGACATCTTCCCCCCAATACTCGGCTCCTTCTCCACAAGGTAGACCTTGAACCCTGCGTCTGCAAGATCGAGGGATGCCGAGATGCCCGCTATGCCTCCTCCCACAACGAGGGTAGACTTGCGTATCTTCACTTCAGGCTCATCAAGTGCTACGAGCAGTCTTGCCCTGGCCACCGCCATTTTGACCAAGTCTATCGCTTTCTTTGTTGCCGCTTCAGGGTTGTCGGAGTGAATCCATGATACATGCTCTCGGATATTTGCGATTTCAAGAAGGAAGGGATTCATGCCCACTTCGCGCAGTGTCTGTCTGAATGTGGGTTCGTGCATCCTTGGTGAGCATGATGCTATTACGATCCCGTTGAGACGGTTCTTCGCTATTGCATCTTTGAGAATCTGCTGGCCTGGCTTGGAGCATACGTACTTGTAGTCTTCGACCACCTCAACGTTTGGTACTCCTTTTAGACTCTCCTTGACCTTATTGATGTCGACCACTCCGGCGATGTTACTGCCGCAGTGGCACAGGAAGACGCCAATTCGCTTCTCAGGCATGTGTTATTCTCCTTGGTCCGAGGCAGCCGGATATTGTATCAGAGTACAATGTCCAGACTCTCAATCATCAGCCCCACTACCTCACATATTAAGATGTTTCGGGACGAGGCCGCCGAAAGTGAACGCCCACAATCAAGATATGCTTGTTATGTAACGGTTTCCGTCATGCTTGACCTTGCTGTGGCTGGGCCTATCATCACGGTCCTTGGCGCTGGGGACATGATCCTTCACCTCTACTACGACATTGGTAAGATTCGCAGGGGTGGAGGGTCTGCGGTCGACGAAGAACGGTTCTCTGGCCCTGGTGCAGTGGTTGTGCTTGCTGGTCTAGCAACGCTCTGCTCATTCTGGATGGTGGGCATGATGATTTTCAGCTGGGTCGTTTCCGCTGCCATGGAGACACTGCCACTTCTCTCTGTACTCTGGAGTGCTCCTGATTTGCAGTGGGTAGCAGGTCTTCTGCTTCTAGCAACGGCCATAGTCTTGCACGGGTGGTCAAGAGCAGTCCGCAGAGATATGGCGAGCAGCTGGGACATGGGAGAGGGACACCAGATTGTGTCGAACGGCCCATACAAGTGGGTACGGCACCCTTCTTACCTCTCCTACATGCTCGCTTTTGTCGGGCTGTTTGTCATGTGGCCCTCGGTTATCGGGCTCTTCCTTCTTCTTGGAATTCCAGGATACTACAAGATCTCCAAGTCTGAGGAGGAGCGAATGCTAGAGCACTTCGGCGAGGAGTATGTCGAGTATATGAAGCGAACAGGTAGCTTCTTGCCGAAACATCGACGAACTCCTAACTGACGCTGACCACCAAAACCGTAAAAAGCACCTCACGACGGCTCCACTCTACCGGAGGCATCCGAATGACTGGAAAGGTCTGGAATTACATCACCGACAAACTCAGCACCGAGGGTGCATGCCACTTCTCCCTTCTTGACCCCGACCCTCTCTCAACGACTATTGAAGACGTAGTCGAGCAGGCAAAGCTTGCTGAGAAGGCTGGAAGTGACGCTATCATGATTGGGGGCAGCACTATCTTCGGTGTCATCGACGACTCTGTCAGGAAGCTGAGCGAGGCGGTGGATATTCCGACGATCCTCTTCCCAGGCAACATCACTGGAGTCTCCGAACACGCCGACGCTATGTTCTTCATGACGCTACTCAACAGCACAAACCCCTACTGGATTATAGGGGCTCAGGCTCTAGCTGCACCCAAGGTCAAGTTGACCGGGATCGAAGCCATTCCTATGGCGTACCTACTAGTAGCTCCCGGGAAGACTGCCTCATGGGTAGGTGATGCCAAACCCTTCCCTCGAGACAAGCCGAAGCTGCCAGCAATGTATGCGATTGCAGCCGAACTGCTCGGCCTCAAACTCGTCTACCTTGAGGCAGGGAGTGGGGCTGAGGGCGGAGGAGTCCCTCCACAAATGATTGCGACAGTATCTCAGTTCATTGACATTCCAGTTATCACTGGTGGCGGATTCAATGATGCAAAGTCAGTAGTATCTGCAGTCGAGGCCGGCGCCTCCATTGTTGTTCAGGGAACCTACATCGAGAAACAGGTCCAGAAGGACAAAGGCAAGGGCCTTGAGGTCATTATCAAGGCTTTGAAGGAAGCTGGCGCCAAGAGAGTTTAAATATATCCTTCCTTTCACCACCCTGGGAGGTCCCTACGTTGTCCTCAAAGACAGACATGCTGAATGCTCTTCTCATTGACTTAAGCAATGCCTCCCAGGGCAACGTCGAAGCTAGCGCGATCATCTCCAAGTCCCAAGGGCTGACAATCTGTTCTCACTTCCCTAATGGAATAGATGAGAAGCGGATTCCTGATGATGATGTGATTGCCGGCCGTGCAACACAGATCCAGGAGGCCACGAGAAAGGTCTTCAAGCAATTAAAGCGTGGCCCGCTCATCCGGATGCTGATAGAAGGTGAAACCGGCTACGTCATCATCTGTGATGCAGGCAGCGATGCCATACTTACTGTTCTCACAAACAAGCGAGCCAACATTGGCTACATGTTCTTCTCCATGTCCAGGACCGCCCGACGGATAGAGCAAGTTCTCTCCTAGACATCTGTTCCGTCACTTTTATCTGTCCACCACTTCACGAGCCATGATTGATGGTGAGATAGCGTGTCAGACAAAAACACGATAGAAGCCGACAATGGTGATACTGCTGACGCCTGGGAGAACTGGCGCAATGCAGGTCGAGTCGCAAAAGAAGCTCTGAAGATTGCCAGACCGATGATTGAGCCAGGCGCAAAAGTCATCGACATCATCGAGGCAGTTGAGGGATACATTATCGAACACTCATCCGGGACGTCGTTCCCCTGCAATGTCGCAATCAACCATATTGCCGCACACTACACCTCACCTATCGATGACCCGACAGTGATTGAGGAAGGTGATCTGGTCACCGTCGACTGCGGCTCACACGTTGATGGCTGCATCGCTGACACTGCATTCACCGTAGCCCTTAATCCAGACCATCAGGGGCTTGTCAAGGCATCCGAAGATGCTACAAAGACGGCCATTCGGATGATGCGACCCGGCGCGAAGCTGAACACAATCGGTGCCCTTATTGAAGACACCATCAAGAGCGCAGGTTTCAATCCAGTGAGGCAATTGTCGGGACATCAGCTCAAGGAGTACGAACTTCACGCAGAAAAGCAAGTACCCTGTGTTTCGGGAAAGGCAGAGGTTCTCGTTGAGGAAGGTGAAGTATACGCTGTAGAGACTTTCGCTAGCACAGGCTCCGGCAATGTATCTGACCTCCCGAATCCGCTCATATACCAGCTACTTCCTATCCGTGTTCCAGTTCGCTTCAAGGGCACAAAACAGTTCCTGGGCATTGCACGAAAGGACTACAAGGAGTTTCCATTTGCAGAGCGCTGGCTGACCAAGCAGATGAAACATGCCACTCTGAAGATGGCCATCCGTGAACTCCAACAGAACGGAGCGCTTTTCGCTCACCATATCCTCGCAGAAGAGAAGGGTGAGTTCGTTTCGCAAAGCGAACACACAGTGATCATCACTGACAAGGGCCACGAACAGACGACTTAGCACAACCCTGCAATCCTACATAGGTGTGCCCGACTGCACAGAAGTGTTAAAAGTCCAAAAGTTGAAGCATACTTTTGTGGGTCCCGGGAGACTGTCGTTGACTCCTTGATATTTCTACCTCGAATACTGGCGGTTTTGTACGGGTGCCGGATGTTTCGGAGGAGAGGCATTGGACCAAGCACGAGCTGCTACTCAGAAGAAGGAATCGACTGCGGAACCCTCGAGCAAAGTCATCTGTTGCTCAGAGTGTGGCTCTACTTCAGTCGTTGAGGACCTGACTCGGGGTGAACGCGTCTGTGGGGGATGTGGTCTTGTGCTCTCGGACCACAGGATTGACACAGGCGCCGAGTGGCGGGCATTCAGTGCTGAGGAGAGCGACAATCGCAGTAGAGTGGGGGCACCACTTCGATACACAATCCACGACAAGGGTCTCTCTACTGTTATCGATTGGCGAGACCGGGACATCTCTGGAAGGAAGCTCACTCCAACGCGAAGGTCTGAGATATACAGGCTGAGGCGCTGGCAGATACGGTCAAGAGTACACAGCAGCATGGATCGAAATCTGGCTCAGGCCATGTCTGAGCTAGAGCGGCTTGCCTCCCAGCTTGGCATTCCGGAGCCAATCCGAGAGCATGCAGCACTTCTCTATCGCAAATCGATCCTCAAGAAGCTCGTGCGAGGTAGATCGATCGAAGCCATGGTCGCAGCCACTCTCTATGCAGCGTGTCGAGTCCGTCAGAAGCCCAGGCCACTTGATGAGGTCGCAGATGCATCGCGAGTGGATCGAAAGAAGCTTGGCCAATGCTACCGACTATTGCTCCGCAGCCTCAACATCAAGATCCCCCTCTCGAACCCCATTGACTACATCTCGCGGTTCGCCTCTCAGCTCTCTCTCTCAAGTCCGGTGCAATTGCGTACCGTGGAAATCCTGAAGCAGAGCCGAGACATGGGTCTGACCATTGGCCGAGACCCATTGGGTCTTGCTGCCGCAGCCATTTACGTTGCATCCATAATGCTGGATGAGCGCAGGACGCAACGCGAGATAGCTGAGGTGGCTAGGGTAACTGAAGTCACAGTCAGGAATCGGTACAAGGAGATTGTACGCAAGCTTGGGATCGACTCGATGAGTCTGAGCGGCTGAGCTTGGAGACCTAATCTTCCCTGCCCCGGCACCAGACCCTGCTGAGGCGGATTGACCAGCAGTCCTATCTTCTTCCCCTTGCTTGGAAGGACCAGTCCACTTGGACCATCTCTTCAGGGAACCCAAGTTTGGCCAGTGTTTCTTGGATTACACCACGGTGGTCGCCTTGCAGCTCGATATGGCCGTGTTTCGCAGCTCCACCACAGGCAAGCTTGCCCTTCAACTTTGTAGCGAGGTCTCCTAGATCGATATTCTTGTCAAAGCCTTCAACAACAGTTGTCAGGCGACCCCACTTTCGGCGTTCAACAGTCACAGAAATCCTTGCCTCTTCCTGTGCTATGGTTTCACAGACACACAGGTCCTGAGGAAGTCCACAATTTGGGCATATTCCGCCTTCGTCGTCGCTCACGCAGCTATTTACTCCTAGAATTTGGTTTAAGCGTTCTGCTGGCGGATGTGTTCCCTCTGGACCTAATAAGTGCTATGAAGGGCTCTCTGCCATTACTGACAAGAGTAAAGAATGCGCGATACCAAGAAACACCCGATGACGTCGCGAGTTCTCATAGTTGACGCACTAAGCGCAGGGTCAGGAAGAAGGCGTAGCTCCCGTGATTCAATTGGATGTGGTCCAAGAGCAGTTGCTGGAGTGTTTGAGAAGCATGTCATAGAGTGCAGAATCGAGAGAGTCGAAGACGTGCTTCGTAGGTCTTCAGTACTGCGGCGGTTTGACCATCTGGCCATTAGTGCTATGTCCATGGACCTCCCGAGCGTCAGAATGGTTTCAAGTATCTGGAAGAAGACCCGGAGAACTGGGCGTGTTGTCGCGGGCGGCCCCATCACACTACACAGCGAACTCCTGTCAGATTTGACTGTTGACCTCTTCGTCATTGGGGAAGGAGAGGCAACCCTGAGTGAACTTGTAACATCAGGTTACTTCGAAGACGGAGCCGACCCCACCTCCGTCTTGGGGATTGCTTACCGCAAAGACAACAAGATAGTGAGGACACCCACAAGAGCCCCACTTACACCAAAGGAAATCTCTGAGGACTATCATCCCTCTACGACGAGAATCACGGACTACCCGACATATCAGGCCAGCAAGGTGTACGTGGAAGTAGTAAGAGGGTGTTCGAACTTCAGAAGAACGACACTACCTACTACCGATGGCCGCCAGTGCACGGACTGCGGTGACTGCTACTCGGAAGATGCAGCAACCAGGATGGACTGCCCAGAGGGAATCCCTCCGGGTTGCGGGTTCTGTAGTGTCCCTGCCGTATGGGGTCCACCAAGAAGCAGATCCACAGATTCAATCATATCGGAGATACGTGAGCTGATTGATCTTGGTGTAAGGAGAATCGTGCTGGAGGCGCCAGGATTTCTCGACTATATGCGAGGAGACGACCCTCTGACGGCCCCCTGTTCGCCCAAGCCAAACATAGAGGCATTGAGGTGCCTTCTGACCCAGCTAGGTTCGATTCCGTCTGTGGATGCAGGGGACGTACACATTGCCATCGAGAACATAAAGGCGTGTCTCTTCACCAAGGATGTTGCGGAACTCCTTGTCAGCACAGGGTTCTCAAGTTCGCCCAACATAGGAATAGAGACTGGGTCCGCCCGACACATGAAGGAGATTGGGAAGTGTGGCTCGCCTGATGATGTCTTGGAGGCAACCAGGACTGCATTGGATCACGGGATGAAGCCTTTCGTCTACTTCATCTATGGCCTACCCGGTGAGAGTGAAGAAACGACCAGTGAGTCAATCCGAATGATGTGGCGACTCTATGAAGCGGGAGCAGAGCGAATCATTCTATACGGATTCAGGCCGCTTCCAGCATCGGCCTTCGCGGGCTATCCTGCATCTTCTCAGGAGAGCGAATCTGGGAAGCTACTCAGACGAGAGGCAGAGAAGATTAACCGTCTCCGCAAGGACCAATACGTCGGCAGAATGGTTCGCGGGATTGCTGCCGAACCCTCATGGGCGCGGCATGGATACACAATGGTCTACCCTCTCGGAGAAGGCCCCATAATGACTGTCCCTGGCGGCTACTCCCCGGGATCCGGCCTACAGGTGAG
>JAEOUG010000024.1 GCA_016839445.1 Candidatus Thorarchaeota archaeon | reverse complement strand
TTCGAACTCGCGACCTCCTCCATGCCAAGGAGGCGATCTACCGGGCTGATCTACCGGCCCATGGTTGCACAGGTCGTGCGATTGGCTATGCGATTTGGAACGGTTAAAAGAATTGTGGAGTGATTGCCACGAGAGAATCTGTGGACCATCCCCTATCACGAGTCCGGCACACTCTATGAGCAACCTCAAATGCTTTCGCGAGTATATGATACTGGTGACAGGCGAGAAGTGCAATTCTATCTGGAGTACATCCCCATCTACATCTTCTTTGCAGGATGCATCTTGGGGGCTTTGTACGTCATCTTCATCACCATGTGCAAGAGCGGTCCCCCAAGGCGCCTAGAGCGCACAGGTGGCAGACCGAGAACAGAGGATGGTTACTCGGTTATGCAGGGCTCGTACGGCTATGATGTGTCCTACACTCCCGGAAACCGGGCATCATCTGCCGGTCCTCTTCCCGTCGGCGGTCGTCAGGGTCGTCCCGCAACACGGTCCTTCGCCTCCTACACAAAGCCCCGTCGAGAAGACCGCGGCGAAGATTAGTCCCTCTGCAGTACAAGGCCGGCCTACACGGATCTAGGAAGTCCTCAGCTCTTTTTCCTTAGGAAGACGACCGCACCAAGGATAATCACTGCGCCAGCAACCCCTCCGACGAGGATGACCACACTCGAGGGAAATTGCGGCTGCACGGCATCTGCTACTATATCCGACTCTGTTTCCAGCCCCTCGAATCTGAAGTCATAATGGTACCATCGGTAGTGAATGAGCATCCCATCGGCCTTGCTCCACCATGCCTCTCTGATTTCACTATAGTCTGTAATCTGAGCCGAGTATCTGAAGCCTATGCGTTGCCCGTCGTTGATGACTTCCGACGTATACTCCACCGCGATATCTGAGAGGTAGTCGCCCAAGAGGGCGGCGATGAGAGTCCAGTTGCCCACAGGGATGAGAATTGGAGTTATGATGAGATACGCCCACATCCCCATCGCTGTTCCGTTCTCCCAGTAGCCTATTCGCTCAATCTCAGGAATCCCCACAAACTCGGCATAGGATTGCCATACAGTGATGTCTTCAGGAATCTCGGGGTGCTCGGTTATGTTCAGAGTGACTGTTTCGTCAATCAGAGAATAGCCAAGCATGGTCGAGTTCCTCTCGCGGTATAGGTCGAAGTCTCTCGTTTCGCCTATGGGTACGGCCCACGATAGCCCTTGGTTCCCCGCCATCGCCACAATGGGCGTGGTCAAGAGAAACGTCATCGCAAAGAGAATTGCCAGTTTAGGAGCTCGATGCTTAGTGATCGTTCTATAACCCTCCACAGTCTAGATGCTTTGGCCCAACCAGGCCGCTCACGTCGAAGTCTGTCTGAACGAAAATAAAGCCTTGCAGGCTTCAGGGGAGTCTCTCGACTGACTGCTCGACAATCTCCCTTAGGACGGAGATATCTACGTCCGAGAGCTTGCTGATGTAGATACATCCTTTGCCGGTCTTGTGCCTTCCTAGCTTCTGGAGGAGAGGACGGAAATCGTCGAGGTTGGGCATCACATAGAGTGTGAGGCTGTTCTTTCGCGGCGAGAATCCCGTCTTGAACCAGTCGCCCTCTCTGCCGCTCGCGTACTTGTAGCGATAGCTGCCAAAGCCAACGATACTCGACCCCCACAATATGGGCTTCTCCTTCGTGATCTCGGTCATAATCTCAAGGAGTTCAAGGCTATCCCTTCGTCGCTGTTCATTTGCCACGCTCTCAAGGAACTGCTCTGCATTGTTCCCTGTGGGTCGAGTCTTGTTGTCACTCATAAGGTTCGTAACTATTGTGAAGTAATTGGATATATCGATTTCCGTTGTTGCACTTTGGCAACAGATACTTGAGAAGCTCTAGGGTGCTGGCTGAAAATGGAGCTAGCCACGGACTCGCACGCCGTGGACCTTCTTGTGCGCCCAGTTGAACTGGCGGAGCTTGGATGATACTCCGAAGCCACAGGCCGCGCATCTCTTGTGCCTTACGTGGTAGGATCTCCTTCCGCACCTTCTGCAGCGTATGTGATGTGGATTGTTCTTCTTACCCTTTGATGGAGTTCCCTTTCCCATCTCTCAGTCTCCTTAGCTGGTTGGCGGAGGTGAAACGATCACCACGTTGTCGCCGCGGACAATCACAGTATCCACCGTGATCACCGTCTGCTCATCGGTTTCAGGATTGTAGGAGATTTCCTCCGCGTCCTCAAGGATGAGATTCAGGTGTTGGTCAAAGCCTCGCAGTTTCCCCTTGATCTTCTTTCGCCCCTTGAGCTCCACAAGGACTTGTGAGCCAATGGAGTTCTGTAGCAGTTCCATGGGTCTACCTGCGTTCAAACATATCACCAACACAGAATGACATCGAACGGCCGAGTAGCCGGCGACGGTCGCGCTAGTCTTCGAGGATGGCTTAAAAACATGACGATGAAGTCTGTATTCAATGCTGATGTTCCGCAGGTTTCAAAAGGCTCCCAGCGGTCCTGTGCATGAAATGCCCAAGATTGAACGAATAAAGAAACGCCACCTGTTGAAGAAGAAACAGCAGAGACAGGAGATCGAGACAATCGAGACCGACCTAGGACACCCTGTGAAGGGTCTTGACGACAAGGCTCAGTTGGAGGGTGGAATTCTTGATGATGGGTCGAGAGTGCTTCTGTTGGACGGCGACATTGTGTTCTTTGAGCACGAGGGTCGCATGTTCCCGACACTCCGCTCACTTCTTGCAGGTATAGTGACTATTCCCACCATCACGATTGACATGGGCGCAGTCAAATTCGTGGTCAATGGAGCTGACATAATGCGTCCTGGCGTCACGAAGATTGACGATGGAATATCTGAGGGTGATATCGTCGCTGTCGTTGAAGAGCGCCACGGCAAGCCCCTCGCGGTTGGGGTGTCAATGCTGTCCAGTGGTGAAATGCAGGTCGCTAGCACCGGCAAGGTAATTCAATCGATTCATCACATCAACGACCCGCTGTGGGAGTTCAGTAAGGTCTAGGCTTCCTAGCCATCTTCGATACTCGCGCGAATGTGCTTCAGAGCGGCCTTGTAGATATCGATTGCACGCCCAGGTTCCAGTCCGCTGTTCTGTGCGAACCGGTCTCTCGCTAGGCCTCTCTTGCTGGCATCGATATCCTTTCTCACAACGTCCCTGATTGACTCATACCCTCGTTCGAACAGGACTCTGGCGTCGGCTCTTGGCAACCTGTTGGAGGGTGTGTCGTCTCCGGCCAGGAGTTTCAATTCTAGAAGATCTGACTTCGCCAAGTCCTTTCGTACGCCATATCTAAGCCGTCTTCCGAGTACCTGCATTTCGTCTGCAAGGTCCTTCTTCTTCATCGACTTCAGGTATCCTGCAAGATTGACTGCTGCATCGCTACAGATGCCCAACAGAGACGCCAAGTCTCCCTCATCGAGAGTTATGCCACGAGTGGACTCACGAGCCTCCTCAACTATCTCGCCGACCTCCTTCTCGTCAATCCACTTCTCGATTACCATCTTCTTGGTTTCTCTTCTCTCTGGCAGCCGCTGCAGATACCAGTCATCAGGTTGCTCAATACCCATTATGTCAAGTTCAGCAACCAACGGTCGGATGGTGCGAGGTCGTATTGCCTGAGGGAGGCGCAGGTCCAAGAGAATGTCGACGAGATCTTGCGAACCGAGATTCTCTAGGCGCCCGCGAACAGAGAGGAAATCAAGGATGTCAAGGCCTGCTTCAACTGCAGCTTTTGCGTCCTTGGCCATCTTGTATTCCTTCTCCACCTTCTCGAAGACCTTCTCTCGTACCATCCAGTTGAAGGTCGTTCTGAAGTAATCGGTCATCTCGTCTGAGTAGTCCCTGTCAATCCGTGCCCTAAGCGTTGACCGCACTCTATCAAGGAAGCACTTCTCAAGGCTGTCACGGGTGAACTTCTTCCGTGTGAAGGCTTCTCTGACAAGGATACCAACAGCTAGACCTGGATACATGCCTCCCGGAAACAGGGGTTCTAGAGGCTTGTTTAGGAGTCTGTCCTGCATCACTTCGGGTGTGCTGAATCTCCTGGAAGGGCCCTCGAAAACCAAGTAAACGCGACCTCCATGACGTGAGAGATGATACTCCCCAATCCTGCCGGCAACCTGTAGGTATCTTGAACGTGTGGTCATGAAGTACATGTTGGGGTCAAGGAGGATGATGACGCAGTCAAATGGGAAGCTGATTCCTGAGGTAATACCTGTCGTGGATGCTACCGTTCTTACTTGCTTTTCTCCGATTGCATGTTCAAGGCGCTCTCTCACTCCCGCGTCCAATCCTGAATGATGAAAGGCAGTGCCAAACTGGAGAACTTGCTCAAGTCTTCCGCTAAGCGGAAGCATCTCTCCAGATCCGATTATGTGCTCAGGAAGGCCGTCCGCCGTACTGCGAGGGAATCTTTGTGCCAACCAGCGAGCTACACCCTCCGCTCGGGTTCTATATCCCACGACCACGAGGACCGACTTCTTCTGGTAGTCCCCAAGGTGGAGCATCACGGCATCAAGGGCATCCTCCTTCTGAAGCGACGCCTTCTGCGTACCATCGCTGCTCTTTATCCTGAACTCATCATCCTCTCTGAAGACGATGAACTCATCTGGTGCAAGTCTGACGTCCGGGCGGAATACCTGTGCTCCTAGCCAGTCACTCACCTCTCCCGTTTCGCCAAAGCGAGATGAGAGCGTGATGAGTTGCGACTTGTCTTTGAGGAACGCAATTACCATGTCTAGCTTGGTGCTCCGGTCAGTTCCCGCTGTGTGGGCCTCCAGTTCGGGTTGGGCCGAGTCCAGTTCTGTCAGCTCGTCAATCACTGCTAGCCCTATGTGGTCGGTCCACTTCTTCTTCTGCAGAAGTGCCTCGAATAGCGACTCGTACATCACTATGAGAAGGCTTGCGTCCTCAAGTTGCTTGTCACTAGCGTGGTGGAGTCCATCGAGCCGCACCACAGAGTAGCCCAATTCCTCGAATAGCGGCCCGTATTCCTCGACGACCTGCCTGCTAAGGGACGTGTAGGGGCTGAGGTAGAGGCACCTGACTCCCTGCTGAAGCTTGAGAAGCACAGCTATCATTGCCAGGAAAGTCTTGCCCGATCCTGGCGGCATCTGAATGACAAGATTCGTGTCAATGTCATGTATCTCTCTCAGGAACTTCTCCTGAGAGGGAAGAAGGCTCACGAAGTTCTTGTGTTTCAGGAGTATGCTTGCTGCCCTCTTGACATCAGTATCCGCCCTGATTGGGCCTCCAAGCTGGCCCACTGCTGCCAGAGCTAGTCTCCCCTTGTGTGTGATCATGAATCCACGTTGCTTCTTCCCTCGCTCTCCTGATGATGTGACGAACTTCGCCTTTGCCAACTTGTTCATGGTTTCGTAGATTGTACCGCCAGACATGAGGCTCTGGCGCTTCTCCTCGTATTCGACCTGCTCTTGAGTCCTCTCACCAGACTTCGGAGCTAGAGGTGGTTGTATACCATCCTGAGCCAGAAGGCCGTCGACAATGCTGTCCCATCCCAGAGTGGGCACCATCTCACCTGTAGCTGGACTGAGAACCTGTAGTATCTCAATGGCATGCCGGTTGCTCAGAGCCTTCAACTGACTTGGAAGATCTTCTTCGGATTGCGGCTCCTTCCTACGCGACGACATCCTGCTCACAGCCGTTTGCTAGACTTGTCAGATAAAGATTAGCCAACTTCATGTCCTATAATACTCGGTCTTTTCTTTACAGGTCTAGAAGAGAAAGATGACATCGAGGTGCAAGTAGTGAGGTCACTCTTCAAGCGCAAAAGCGATGGAACCGAAGAAGACGAAAAGACAGAACGAACATTCCCCAGTCTTGGCGTCTTCTCTCCGAGGATTAGAGGCACACCGCCATCTCCAACCAGGGAGCTAAAGCGGCTCAGTGAACTTGAGGAGATATTCCTCCGGTCAAAGAAGGTCCACTCTCTCTCCGATGTTCCCGATGTTGTTGATGAAATACGGCAGGGCAACATCGTGCTGCTTGACATATCTCGGCTCAATGACGGAAATGACCACAGTCATCTTGAGTTACGTAGAATCATTGAACGCATCCGCGGTGAGACCAGAGGCTATCAAGCTGAGATTGCACTGGTGAATGACGACTGCATGATCGTCACACCGCACTTCGTGAGAATCTAGCCCGTTACTTGAGCTTCACAGTTTCAGTGACCATCGGGGCACGTGTTTCTATGTTCAGTGCTTTGTGGATGGTCGATGCCAGACCGAGGGTCTTTGAGGCTTCTCCGTGGGCAACAAGAACCCTCTCTGGAACCGGATTGACTCTCTTGACGAAGTTGATGATCTGCTTTCTGTCGGAGTGTCCCGAGAAGCCCTCTACGGTGGCAACTTCCAGATTGACAGGGACTACCGTTGTCTGCCCCTCTCTGTTTCTCATTTGGACTTCCTTCCAGCCCTTCTGAATTCGTCTTCCAAGAGTGCCCTCGCCTTGGTAGCTGACAAAGCAGAGCAGATTCTTCTCGTCGGGCGCCAGCAGCCGGAAGTAGTCGACGCTTGGTCCGCCTGCAAGCATGCCTGATGTGGCCATGATGATGCAGGGTTCTCCAAGGGATATCTCCTCTCTCTGGTCGGGGTTGTCAACCTGTACGAATATCTCTGAGAGGAAGGGATTCACGCCCTGATGGAAGATCATCTCCCGGATCTTCTTACTGAGTGCCTCGGGATGTGTGGTGTGGATTGCTGTGGCCTGGGCAATCATCCCTTCAATGTAGACAGGAACCTTCGGTATTCGCTTCTTCTTCTCTAGGTCCTCGATTACCAGCATGATCTCCTGGGCACGGCCTACTGCAAGAACAGGTATGAGCACTTTGCCGCCGCGTTCTAGCGCGCGCTTCAGCGTCTGGGCAAACTTCCTCTCGACCTCCTGCCGTGGAGGCATCTTGTCTGTTGGATGGCCGTAGGTGCTCTCTATGATGAGAGTTTCCAGACGCGGAAACGTGAATGTGGCTGGTTCTAGGAGCCTTGTTCTGCCGAACTTGAAATCCCCGGTGTAGGCCATGTTGTATTGACCATCTCCAATGTGGAAGTGGACTATGGCCGAACCAAGGATATGGCCTGCATTGTGCATGGTCAATCGAACATCAGGAGCAATGTCAGTCACCTCACCGTAGTTCAGGGTGATTGTATGCAGGATTGCCTCCTTGACATCGCGGTCTCTGTATGGTCTAAGCTTTCCTTCTCGCTCCGCCACATCAAGGTAGTCGAGTTGAAGAAGGGTGGCAAGATTCAGCGTGGGGGCGGTCATGTAGATGGGTCCTCTGTATCCATACTTGTAGAGGAACGGAACCATCCCACAGTGATCCAGATGTGCATGAGTGATGACTACGGCATCAAGATTGTCAACGTCGAACTCGGGCATGTCCAGTCGTGGAAAGGCCTTGCTCGGCGTTCCCACATTCACGCCGCATTCAATGAGGACGTTGCTCTCAGAGGTCTGAAGGAACATGCACTGTCTCCCTACCTCGCGAAAGCCTCCCATTGCGGTCAGTCTGACCCATCCGTTGTCCAGAAGCATGGGTCTGTGAATGCGTCTACCAATCTCCCTGAATGACTTGTTCCGCGTGGCCGCCTCTGACTGAACGATGTATCTGATTTGCTTGATGAGCTTGCTCTCCATGGGGGGAGTCCGCATGACGTTTGGTCTCCAGAAGGTCTGGCGAGTGATCTCTCGCAGGGTTGTTCCATTCCTGCCGATTACAAGCCCCGGCTTCTGTGCCTCAATGATGACCTCTCCTCTAGAGATATCGAAATCGATTGTGGTGATCTCAGCTTCTTCGGGAACCACCTTCCGTACAGTGGCCTCTGCCTCCTCATGAGATAGCCTCACTTCGGGAGCCGAGCGTACGACTATTCTTTTTCTCATCTTGCGAGCAAGTGCCTTGATCTTATCGCCATCATCGAGCAGTATCTTCGGCGCCTTCGAGTAGATAGCTATCTCAGGACCTTCATACTCCACTGAGCTGATGAGCGCAGAGCGAGGAAGTGCCTTCTTGACCTCCTCTCGAATGTCGACATAGTCGTTTTCATTGACTGAGTGCATGTATCTTCACACCACAATTTTCGGCCACTAATGCCCTTCACGGCCGACTGATAGGCCAGCACTCGTGCGCAGGGTTGGCTTCGCCGCAGAGATTACTCTGCTGATCAAACAAATCCGTTGACTACTGGCCCTTCCAAATCTTCATGATGGTGTCTTTGTCGACTTCCTGGTACCCGTCTTTGTCAATGACGCTGACAAGAATCGAGTTGCCAGTCGCAGCGTCTCTCTCGATGGCTGCAGCAATGGAGCGAACCGCCAGTTCAACAGCCTTCTTCTTGGGCAGATCATCCTTGTACTCGGCCTCTAAGACGCCAAGCGCAACTGGAGATCCGGACCCATTGGCCACGAACTTGTCTGGCAGCACACTGCCAATGAAGTCGGTGTAGTAGACCTGAGGACCTTCGTCATCAAATCCTCCTACAAGACTCCCCAACATGTAGAGTCCTCGTCCTTGGAACATGATATTGCTTAGAAGTCGGGTCAGGGCCTTCACGCGCATCGGTCTACCTCTCTGAATCTCAAAGAGCTTGGCCTCTGCTCGGAGAAGGTCCATGATTGCCTGTGCATCTGCAACGGACCCAGCGATAGTGGCACCGATACGGTCCGTTATCTTGTAGATCTTCTGTGCCGTCTTGTTAGCGATGAGATAGCCCATTGTGGCTCTCTGATCACTAGCAAGCACGACGCAGTCCTTAGCAATCATGCCTACAGTAGTAGTTCCCGTCTTCAATTCAGCCGGGGGTTGCATATTATGTTCCATGTCAATAGACTCCGTCTAGGAGATGAACTCTAGAGAACGAGTGACAGGCTCCCGTGCTTTGTAATCCATTTTAAGGTTTTCTTCATGGACCTTTGCAAAAAAAACCATGCCTAGGTGACGTTCTCTGTCTTCGGGGGTCGTTCAAAGGTCACCACGAGTTTGACCTCTTTGGAGTCTGGCACTACCTTCAGTGCATCGGCCGCAATGCCGATCTCCGCATACTGGATGTTCTGGACGTAGCGAGTTTCCTTTGGCATTTCGATTGTGATCGTCTTCTTTGCATATGACACCTTGAAGTCTTCCTGGGGAAGACCTGGGACACGCCTCTTGACAATGGCCTGGAGCTTCTCCTCATCACTTGAGAGTATCTCTTTGATAGTGACATCGAAGACAAGTGTCTTGTCGGCAAGAGGGCTATTGAAGTCCACTCTGACCTGACGACCGAGTACCGCGGTAATCACACCTCGCTCATCTCCAAAGGTGATCTCCTCACCCTTCAGCATTCTCACGCCGTGCTTTGCGAGCTTGACTTTCGGAATCATCTTGACCTTTCTTGGGTCTCTTGTCCCTGCTCCCTTCTCTGGTGGGACTGCCACAGTCTTGCTGTCCCCGACCTTAAGCCCGACGAGTTCCTCTTCAACGGCGCCAAGCAGCCAGTTCCAGCCTATCGCGACTAGCATGGGCTCATATCGGTCATTCTCTTTGTATGTTCCATGCTCTCTGGCCACATCTTCAATGGTCGTATCGAAGACCTGGCCATCATCCTGGATCTTCGCCGTGTAGTCGATGTAGATTACGCTTGATTCGCCTACAGTGGCTTCAGTCTTCTGGGCAGGCGTCTTCTTGGATGCAGTCGACTTCTTCGTAGTCGTCTTCTTGGCAGGCGTCTTCTTCGCCGTCTTCTTCTCTGACATATCTGGTCCCCTCTCGAGATTCCAGGATTGTTCTGTCGCGCCTCCTCGGGGTCTTATAAAACGGTTTCCTTGTGGCGAAGTGTTCCCATGAGGACAACCAGCTTCTCAAAGAACTGCGGCTTTGTGGCTGCAATCAACACAGACATTCCTAGGCTCTCCATGTAGTTGCTGACGGCGTCTGGATCAGAGAGCGAGGACATAACGATGTAGACTCGTCCTTCGTCCTCAAGATGACCCTGTAGTTGCTCCAGGAATCTGAGGATGACCTCATTCCCCTTTTCGCCTCCTACGAGGGCCTGATCCATTGTGGTTGAGTGTTCATCGACAGGGAGGTATGGTGGGTTGAACACTACAACAGAGAACTTCGTGTCTGGCGCAAGCGCCGTGAGCAGGTCCGCTTGCACAACGTTCGACCCTTCTTCGAGTCTGTTTCTTAGGATGTTCTCCCTTGTGTTTCTAGTTGCATCTATGGATATGTCCAGACTCACTGCACCAGAAGTGTGCTCAAGCGCCTCAACACTGATGACCCCCGAGCCGCAGCCCACATCGAGAACCCGGTCTCCCTCCTCAAGACTCAGGGAGTCCAAGAGCAAGTATGAATCCTCTGAAGGGGGATAGACACCTTCGAATACGATTATTCTTCCGCCTTTCTGGGTCATCTCAGTCCTCCTCCGGCCCTAGTAGTTTCTGGTCTTCCACGAATGTCCCAAGGATATCCGCGAGTACGACAAGTACGTCGAGTCCCATGCCCCTCGGACGCATGGTGCCGAGCCCCTCAATGCCACAGGCACGGATGACATCATCAGCGAGATTCTTCTCCACTCCCAGATTCTTGAACCAGATCTGCATTGCTCTTCTCAGATGCTTGTTGGGATAAGAGTAGACCCCTCGAATCATCCACTCGAACACATGTGCATCTTGGGCAAATGGGCCTGATGTTCTGTGCTTGATGCGAACAACCTGCGAGTCTACTGCAGGTTCGGGGTAGAACATCGACGCACTGACATCCATCAGCTCTTCTGCATTGCCAAGATACTGGAAGTTCACGCTCAGCCGAGAGTATGCTTGCGAACCAGGCGTCGCGACCAGACGGTCTGCAAACTCCTTCTGATACATGAGGACCGCCTGCTCGAAATCCAGCTCTCGCAGGAGCCTGAATGTGATCTCAGACGAGATGCTGTACGGCAGGTTTGACACAACCTTGGTCACCGCCGGTAGATCTGCGGTCAATGCATCGCCCTCTACTATGACCACATTCTCTCTGCTGGCGAACCTGTCTCTGAGTGCATTGACCAGTCCCGGCTCAATCTCGATGACATGTACTAGACCTGCAGCAGCAGCCAGCCACTCCGTGAGGATTCCCAAACCACCTCCAATCTCTAGGACTCTGTCCTCAGGACCAACTGAGGCAATACGAGCAATCTCACTGGCGACGAACTGGTTCTTCAGAAAACTCTGACCGCGCTTCTTGTGTTCTTTGACCCCATACTTGGTCAACAGGGTACGAATCTCGATATCCGACAGTAGGCTCACCTGCCCACATCATGGCTACCTTCTTGGGGGACGTTCGTCCACCTCTCGCTTAGGAGGTCGAACGAATATCCACCGCTTCACGTCTTCCTTCAGCTCATCGATGATGCGGGCCACCACGACCTTCTTCGGATTCCTCAGTTTGGTTCGTTCTGCAATGTCATCGAAGTTCTTGAAGGGGCTCCTCTTGCGCTCCTCGAGAATCGCCCACATCAATGCTGGGCCTATGCCAGGGAGGAGCTGCAACGAATGCATCTTAGTCGTGAGTGGTGCAGCCTCATTGAAGAACTGCACGAATTTCGTCTCGTGCTTTGTGACGATTATCTCAACGACAAGGGGCAGTTCGGCCTCGCTCTCCGGTGTCAGATCCTCGAAGAATATCCTTCTCCGAACATGGTCTATCTTGCCGCCTGCGTTTCTGTCAATCGAGACACGTTCCTCAGGATTCAGTCTTGCTCCGTGTTGCGGCACCATCTCGAGCAGAGTAAAATGAGATTCACCCACTCCCTGGGCTAGCGTTTCTCCTCTGGGACGAGAGTCGCGCAGAGACATCTTTGGTGGAACGACAGACAGGACATATGCGTGGGTCTCAAACATCCTGTTTTGCTGTCCTTCCATGATTGAACACATCCAGCGCTAGGGCACATTGAAGAAGAATCTGAATACTAACGATAAAAACTAATCGGACTGCGAGGCTCTGGGCCCAATCTCCGGCTGCCTATGAAACGTTCTTCGCTATTAGGTCGATGATTTCGATGATCTGTTCTTCGTTCAGACTTGTCGCGCGAACGTCAAGAATGGACTTGAGTTCCTCTGCTGTGACAGGCGCAATGTTGACCAGCTGAACTGCCTGAGGCCGCGGAATGTCATAGCTCTTCATGAGCCGCTCGACCAGTTTCACTGATGCTGCAGGAGCCATCTTGGAGAACGTGGATGCGTGCTCAAGGGTGATAGACTGCTGAAATGAAAGGGGCTCGCCACTCTCCTTCTGTCGCTGACCGAGCAGCTTCTTCACAACCGGGAGTGGGATTTCCTCCTCACTGATTATCTCCTTCGGCATGGTCTACACCTCATCCTCTGCTTGGCTGGAGATGCTCTGGTCGAACCAAGAGTGTCTTGACTGCCTTCCCGAGACCGATCTCCACTACCAGAGCCCGTCCTCTCGCGCCTCGGACAACACCAGTTCTGCCTTGGTATCGTCTGTGTGGCATACCCTTGTGGAACGCGGGATCAATGACTACATCCACTCTCTGACCCTCTTGATAGGTCTCTAAGACCTTATTCACAGAGGTCAAACCGCGCTGACGGACACGCTTGCTCATCAGACTGCGTGTGCGCGCTCTGTAGCCGTGACTCTTCTTGACCATAAGATAGCACTGACCTTGATAGTTGACCTCGAATTGCTCTAGAACAGCAGAACTCAGACCCGAGGTCTTGCATGACCTCTGAGGTCGCCAAATAAGGATTTCGCAACAGCTACGAAGATTGGGTGATGGCAGTGCTACTCCTTGCTGGCATATATCGCAGTGACATCTAGCTGAATACACTTGCAGGGGGTCTCCAGCTTCTCACTAACTGATGGCTTCGTGCGACCCTCATCTCCTGAGATGAGTTCCTTGACGTAGGTTCCTCCTTGGACTCTGAGGGAGGCCTCAATGATGTTCTTCTTTCGCTTCTTCGCACGAACATGGTAGACTCTCTTCTTTCTAAGCAAGTCGCTCCGGCGATGCGCCACGCGATGTGGGGTTCTCTGCTCAATCTCTATGCCTGTGAACTCTCTCTCTAGAGTCCCTATATCCGCGTCCGTGACCTCTCTTCCTACCTCGATTAACGCCATGTACTCCTTGATGTTGACCGAGGCCTCGCTCTTCAGCCTCTGAAGATGCCCTCTAGTTACCAAGGCGAGCTCGCCAATCTCCACCTTCCTGCGAGCATGTCTGTTCACGGCCTTCCTAATCTTCTCCAAGTCTGGCTTTCTGATTCTCGGTTCTGAGATCTCTACAACGAATGGTCTACCTTCTCCGAGCATCAGGACATCCACATCTTCGCGTCCTGCAGCGTGGACCTTGAATCTGGAGCCTTCGAGAAGCCTCTGTGTGGGTTCGCCGATGTACTCGGATATGGAGTCAGGGTAACGTCGTCCTGTTCCATTGCACTCCTTGCATCCCCTCCCTCTGCATGCACTACAGTCCCATCGACTCTGAGGGATTCCTCTCTTCAGCTTACGGTAGCGTCCGTAGATGAACACAGGATTGACTTGAAGCGAGAGCCTTTGCTTCTCCATATCATAGACGAAGACAACATCTGGCCTCTCAAAGTCGACAGTCCGCTGCAGGAGCGGCTGCGCAGCCTTGCCCAGCTCCCTGTTGAAATGTGACTTCAGGGTTTCACTGTGCATCAGTGAATGCTCAGCTCCGAGCTCGTCCTGTTTGTCTACCAAGACAGCAGGAGGAACGGAACCGACTAGGAAGGTGTCGAACTCAATCCCCTGAGCAGCTCGAAGGATATCCTCTGCGATGGAGGGAACCTTGTCGAAGACAGATGCGCCCTGCACACTGCAGAGAACGCAATTCCCCTCCTCTGGAACGTCTAGGCCACTCTCCTGGGCCAAGAGCCTTGCAGGAGCAAACATTCCCTTAGAGGACAGAAGAGTTACCAGCTCCCTTCCCTTCTCACTATCGCCCTTCTTCAATTCCTCATCAGCTATCATCAGGAGTGCAAGTTTGATGGAACGCCCTCTCTCACGATTTGTGGTTCCTGTACCAAGCCATGCGAACTGCCGACCCAGACAATAGTCACATACGTGCCATCTCTCGATGATCTTGAGTGATGTTTCAATGTGACTTGATTCAAGGAAACTCATCGGGTTCAGGCCTGTCCGACATGGAGTGTTAATCAGTTCATAAAGGGATTGATGTACCTGATTGCTCGGAGGCCTACCAGAAACATCCTCGGGTTCTTCAGGAGGCGTTCGATGACCCGCCCCTGTAGATCCATGTCACCCTCCTTCTTCACTATGTCGAGCAGTCCTAGCGTGTCTGCATCACGGATTACAGCATCAAGCCCTGGGTCTGAGAGTGAGGTGAGAGCTTTCTGTGCCAGCGCCATGAGTCGCAGCTCTCGCATCACTAGGGCCTTTGCCTCTCTGTCGTAGACCCTCAGGTGCCTCGCTGAGAGCTGGTCTTTATCCAAGGCCCCCGCCATCACGCGTCCTGCGGCCTTCGCTGTTAGGCCACCCATTATCACCCCGCCTCCCGTTGTTGCCTTCACCATACCTGCTGCATCGCCAACAGTCATGACTCTGTCGCCTGATAGGTTTGAAACCG
>JAEOUG010000172.1 GCA_016839445.1 Candidatus Thorarchaeota archaeon | reverse complement strand
TCATGAAGAAGGCCCTAGGCGACCGGATCTTGCCGTTCTTTGGTCACTATGACACTGTCCAATCAGAGCCCCCACTCTATGACGGGCGATTCGACTTCAAGCTGACCTTCGGAGATGGAAACATCACTCTTGTGGAAGTCAAGTCTTGCACACTTGTCGAGAAGGGTGTGGCAATCTTCCCTGATGCGCCCACAGATAGAGGTGCACGGCATCTAAGAAACCTGGTCCGAGCTCTTGATGAAGGGCATGCGTCGAGAGCCGCTGTAGTCTTCGTCATACAGAGGCCGGATGCTCATGTTTTCACGTCCAATGATGCAACAGACCCAGCCTTTGGTGAGTCACTTCGCTTTGCTCACAACCATGGTGTCGAAGTAATTCCAATACTAACGAGAGTGTCTGACTGGAGTCTGGAATTCATTTCTAGGATTCCGTATAGGGCATAGTCGAGGTCTCCGGATACTACGCAAACCAACGGGTTCTTATTGCCCAGAGTGAAGACACCTCGAACGAGAGGAAATGGTCACCGTGGGAGGAGCAGCAACACCCCTGATACAGAAGTCTGATGTTGAGCGGATGCCCGGCGATGAGTTGCTCCGCTTGGCTCGGGTGCTCAAGGTGACAATAAGCCGCAGAGTTGTGAAGAGAGCATGGTTGGTTGAGGCAATCATGGAGGAGATGGAGCGTCGCGGACACTGCGAAGATCCCCAGATTCAACTTCACGCTCCTGCAATCGACATCAGCGGTTTGACCAAGCGATTCGGCAAGAAGGTGGCAGTGAAGAATCTGGATCTAGATGTGCAGCCTGGCGAAATTGTGGGCCTCGTGGGACCGAATGGTGCTGGGAAGACCACGACGCTCCGAATTCTAACAGGAATCATCAGACCTGACTCAGGTAGTGTGTTCGTTGATGGCCACGATATGCTGAAGGACCCCATTCTGGCCAAGGACAACATAGGGTACATCCCGGAGAAGCCCACATGCTATCCGAGCCTGACAGTGCGGGAGTATGTCATGTTCATCTCGAGAGTCTATGGTGTGCCGGCAGAAGTGGCACTCATCAGGATGCGTCGCTATGTCAACTTGTTTCACATAGACTCGTTCTTAGACTCCTACATCGGTACGCTATCCAAAGGAAATCTCCAACGGACGCTGCTCGTCGGCATCTTCGTTCGAGAGCCACCATACGTTTTGGCTCTTGACGAGCCCATCTACGGTCTCGACCCAAGGGGCGCATGGAATCTCAAGGCACATCTGAGGAAGCTAAGAGACGAGGGCTCGGCAATCCTAATCTCAACGCACATTCTTCAAGTGGCGGCGGATCTATGCGACCGCTTTGTGATCATGAATCTGGGTGAAGAAGTAGGAAACGGCACTCTGAAGGAACTCCTCAAGGTGAATAGCGGTGCGCGAAATCTTGAGGAAGTATTCCTCGCGCTGACCGGTGGAATCCCTCAGTAGGTGAGAATCGTGAGGCTCAGAACTGCAACGCTTGTGAAGGCTGAGCTTTGGATGCTGCGTAATCAGTTCAAGTCTGCACTGACCACACCATCAATGGTGCTATTCTATGGCATTACGTTCTTTGGTGTGTTCTTCGTGAGCCTTGTACTCTCATCACTTGTCGTGTTTGCGCCACTTATCGCCCAGGCTGGGCCAATGATTGAGGCCACCATAGATCGCCCAATGTTGTTCACAGCCATTGGCATAGTCTCAGCTACCTCCGTGATCGGCGGTTACTACGGGATTGGACCCGCAGCAGTGATCTCGGAGGTTGATGAAAGCGTGCTCCTCTCTTCTCCTGTCGGTCCACACCAGCTGTTCATAGGTCGTTATACTAGGAGGATCGTGCGGAAGATCTCATTCGTCATGATGGGTGTGTTCTCTGTGCTCCCTCTCATATGGTCTGCAAACCTCTGGTTCACCTACGCAGTTGCCCTCATGGTTTCTCTCATCCTCTTTCTCGAGAGCAACTACTTCCTTGGTTGTCTGAGCTCAGCTGTTCGGTTTGCAGTTCAAAAGAGGACTCGGACGAGGCTTCACCACTTCATACCCCTCATCCTGGCTGGCCTTGTTGTCGTGCCAACACTACCCCAGTTCACTGAGAGTCTCACGGCGGCCGTGCTAGTTCCACCGGTTGCCCTAAGCATGATGATAACCGAACTCTCAGGTGTCTTCAGTATCAATGTGGCTCCTACGATAGTGTTCGTCTTTGTCATTGTCGGCTTCATCATTCTACTGCTTGCGACGGCGAACGTGACCAGCTATCATCACTATGAGATATACTCGGCTGTCAAGGGACGGGAAGAGACCGAAGGACGGTTCAGCAAGGTAATCAAAGGACAGGTCGACTTCTCGAACACACGATGGAATGACCCGGTGTTTTGGATTGTGCTGAAGGACTTCTGGACGAGATTACGATCGCCTATGCAGATCTGGAAGTACATCTACGCTGTAGTTGGATGCTGCTTTGTAGTCTATCTCAATCTGTTCCAACCCTCTTGGTTTCAACCGTTCTTGGTTCCACCCTCACTGGCCTTTGCCATTGTGCCTGCATTCCTGTTGATGATGATATTGGTGGTTCAGATGTCAAGTGTCACATCTATGCTGAGCTTTGCAGACGAACGGGAGAATGTCTACCTCCTGAAAGCAAGTCCTTTCAGGACCAGAGATATCGTTCTGGCGAAGTACATGCTCAGCTTGGTAGAGGTGTCGCTTGCCGCGGCCCCCCTCTGTGGATTCCTAGTATACATCCTCAGAATCGAGGGCTTCTTCTCCCTGATTACTCTCGCAGCTCCTTTGGCGATCATATTCACCGCGACTGGTGTCACCGTAGGTTCCTACGTGCCCGTCTTGACTAATGATCCACGGACCTTGCCTGTCCCTCTAGCCTTTTCGTATCCCATCATAAACCTCGGCCTAGGGGCCGTTCTGGTGTTTCTTGTCGCCTATCTTGCAGACGTATTGCTCGTTCTAGTCGCCTTGCCTCTCTTCACCATTGCCGTGACCTTCTCACTGCTTGCATTGGCTACGCTTGCCCTGAACTCCTACAAGTAGAGCCTACTGCCTGCGTGCCAGTCTCAGTGCGTTCGCAACGACCGCAAATGTCAGACCCATGTCACCTATGCCAATCGACAGCCATAGCGTCATGAGGCCCAAGGCCGCCAAGATTCCTGTAGATGCCTTGACTATCAAAGAAGCGGCAACGTTCTGCTTCACTACCGCCATTGTCTTCTTGGCCCGTTTCAGGAGACCAGGAATCTTCTCAAGATCTTGATCCATCAGAGCAACGTCTGCGGTTTCGAGAGCGATGTCGGAAGAAGCTGCTCCCATGGACATGCCTACGTCAGCTGCAGCCAGTGCTGGTGCATCATTAATCCCATCCCCAAGCATCAGCACGCCGCCATCTTGCCTTAACTCATTGATGGCTTCTACCTTCTCGTGGGGCAGTAGCTCGGCCCGAAACTCGTCTACGCCTACTATTCTGGCCACCTCTCGGGCAACTTCGGTGCTATCACCTGTCAACATCACTGTTCTAATGCCCATTGCTCGCAGTTCACGGATGGCGTTCAGCGTACTCTCTCTAAGGGTGTCCGACATGATGATTGTGCCAAGGTGCTCGTCATTGTCCGCCACGTATACCATTGTCCCAACTCCGCATACATGCTCTTCAAGGGAATCCAATCTCACATCCTCCTCGACGAGGAGTTGCCTGTTCCCAACGACAACCTGTGCGCCTCCAATGGTCCCCTTCACACCTCTACCTGGAATTGTGGTGAATGACTGCACATCTGGGACGTTGGTTCCGTCGAACTCACTAACGGATCTCAGGGCCTCAGCTATTGGGTGTTCTGATCTTCTCTCAAGTGCGAGAGCCGCCGATAGGACCTCTGCGCGAGTGTGCCCATTATGAAGACAGACATCACCAACTGCAAGCGAGCCTCTCGTCAGAGTTCCTGTCTTGTCGAAGGCAACCGTTCTGATGGAGCTTAGGCTCTCGATGTATGCTCCGCCCTTCACAAGCACGCCGTTTCTCGCAGAGCCTGCGATGGCGGACACAATGCTGACCGGGATTGAAACCGCGAATGCACAAGGACAGCTGATTACTATGAGGGTCAAAGAGCGATAGGTTGCCTGCACCATGGTCGCACCAAATGACAGCGATAGAACTCCAAGCAGGAGTGACAGCAGCAGCATCGTTGGGGTGTAAACACGAGAGAATCTTGCTACAAATCT
>JAEOUG010000171.1 GCA_016839445.1 Candidatus Thorarchaeota archaeon | reverse complement strand
CGTTTCAAGTTCTCTGTCCTCCAGGAAAGAGGTTTCCTACATCTTCCAGAGACAGGCTCTGAAAGTCTACTTTCCAGAGTCTATTTCTACTATCACGTTATATAACCGTTGCGAACCACGCGCCAAGAGCACTCCTAGCGCCTCTGACTTATAAGAGAGTTCGTTGATTGCCTTACTCTCCAACGGCTATTGGCCCTTGTCCAGGATCTCCAGCGCCAGGTGAGGATAGAGCTCACTTACTCTAGTGAGAGGTTTTCCCAGAGTCATGGCATCAGACATGGATGACGCGCCGGGGTTTTCCATGAACAGGTGGCGCACGGGGCCACCTTCGAGGTGCCTGTATTCCGCCGCTACGGTATCTGTGTATACAATCTCGCCAAACTCGGCGGACTCTATTATGTCCCGAGGATCTGTATTGGTGACCAGCGACGAGGCAAGGACATAGGCATGAAGGGGACTCCTTTCCTCCAGCATCTTCTGTTCTCTGCGAACGCCTCCTGGACTTCGCGGTACAATGAAGGCGATTGTACCAATTGGATCCGCCTGCGCCCGCCTCAATTCCGGGCCAAGCTCATCGTCGTATTCCTGAGCCTCATATCTCTGGTTAAGAATATCTTCCACGAGTGCGCGTATCTCTTGGCTCTCCGCATCGTCGTGTTCCGAGTTGCCCGCAGTGATCTCTGTGTTTGGGACGTTCGTGTATCTGGGTCTCCAGAGAAGCATAGCGTGGTCTCTGTCGGTTATTTCGCTGGCCAGACCTTCATCCAGAAAGGAGGTCACCGTTCGAGCTGAATCATCTCGGAGTCGCCTCACGTTGAATCTGACTTCTCTGAAGGGTCTCCTAAGAATCGCATAGCGAGTGAGCTCTTCCGTTCTTGTCTTCCTCAGCAGTCCCTCCGAGCCAGCTCTGGACATGAGGAACTCCTTGACAGTCATGGGCTCTGGTTCGATACCTTCGAATACGCGCATCCTGTTCTCTCTCGGTTTCTCGGCATGGGTGATTGTGGGCTCATAAGGCATTTGCTTACGCTCGGACGGTAGGATATATGATGTGGTTCCGTAATCTGGTGGGTGATAGAGATGTACGAGGAAGTCGTCGAATATATCGACAAGAATCTGGAGACCTCTCTTGAGTGGCTCAAGGGCCTTGTTCGCTTTCCGACTGTGGCGGCCAAGGGACAGAGCCTCCCAGAGACTGCGAACATGGTGGAAGCACTATTGAAAGGTGCTGGGTTGGAAACCAAACAGCATCACATCACTGGAGCACCTGTGGTGACTGGCTGGCTTGATGTAGGAGCTAAGAGGACGCTCATGTTCTACGACCACTATGATGTCCAACCTGCCGAGCCGCTGGACCTCTGGGAGTCTGATCCTTTTGAGCCCGAGATCCGAGGTGAGAGGATCTACGGGCGCGGCGTTGCAGACAACAAGGGGGATACTACTACTAGGATAGCGGTCTTGAAGGCCTTCAAGGAGACCGGCACTGACTTGCCAGTGAATATCAAGTTCGTTGTCGAGGGGGAGGAGGAGATTGGTAGCGTCCATCTTCCAGAGTTCACCGAGAAGAACCATCACTTCTTGAAGGCTGACGGAGGAATATGGGAGTTCGGAGGCGCTGGAGTCGACGGTGTTCAAGAGGCATGGCTCGGCTTGAAGGGCATCTTCTTTGTTGAGCTGGAGGTAGAACTCCTCTCCCGGAATGTCCACTCAAGCTTGGCATGCATTCTGCCTGCTCCGGCTTGGCGGCTCTTGCAGGCAGTGAACTCGCTGAAGGACGAGAGCAACAAGATTCTGATTGATGGCTTCTATGATGGAATGAGACCCCTGACAGATGCGGAGCTCGCGGCAATATCGAAAGTGGACCTAAGAGAAGAGGCGCTACAGAAGGCCTATGGAGTGGAGGAGTTCCTGCACGGGATGGAAGGGATTGAGCTCAAGAAGGCGTACTACGGAGACCCCACCTGCAACATCTGCGGACTAACCAGTGGATACCAAGGCAAGGGCTCAATGACAGTGCTTCCGGCGAAGGCGTCTGTGAAGATAGACTTCCGACTAGTAGAAGGGATGCATCCAGATGATGTCCATAAGAAGCTCCGAAAGCACCTCGACGACCATGGATTCAGTGACGTCAGGATCACCTACTTCGAGGGGTACCCTGCTGCGAAGACTCCGGTCGACCATCCGTTCGTGTCAATAGTCGAGAAGGCGAATAGGAAGGTCTTCGGAGATCTCGTGATACATGTCACCAGTCCTGGTTCGGGACCGTTGTATCTTTTCAATGAACACGTACCCATGGTTTCAGTTGGCTGTAGCGACCACGACTCAAGAGCTCACTCTCCAAATGAGAGCATCGTGATTGAGAACTTCCGGAAGGCTCAGCATAGGATTGTCTGGATTATGGATGAGATGAGTAGATGGTAGGAGGTCGCTCCTACCCATCTTCTGGCCTCATTCATGGTAGCGGTGGTCTGATGACAATATCGCGCTCCCATTCCACCTCGAACGCGTAGTTGATCCCCATCTTCTGCCCTGCAGGAATCTTCTGCTCCCATTCGATGACTCCGAGTTCCATCTTCTTGAAGGGATGAGAATTCCGTTTGAGTTCGACAACTATCTTTTCGGAGGAACTGTGTGGGACTGTGTCCACTACCTTGATCTCTATGTCCTCCTTTGAGAAGCTCGCTATCTCAAGCGTGTAGGCATATGCTCGCTTCCGCTTCCCTCTGGCGATACCTGCCTTGTCCGTTTCCTTCTCTAGAAGCTTCTTTTCGGCCTTCACATCATAGGCGGCCCTGGTTCCAAGTCGGAACTCCTCACGTGGTGCTATCAAGTCGAGGTGCGTTTCTCCAATGAACTCGCCGGCCGCATAGACCTTCACGCTACCCGGCAATAGCACTGAGTCTCCATTGGTGATCTCGTCTTGAGCCACGACCTCGGCCATGTCCACTGCATTCCAGTAGTGAAGTCTTCTAGAGTCGAATTCCTCGAGAGTGAGAGTAACTGGGTGAGGGTCGTCAGTGGCCTCAATCGACACTTCTCCAGGTATCTCGTAGACCGTTGTTCCACTCAGAGTTTCCGAGGGCGTAGCATAAGTTTCCTCCATGGGCTCCTCTGCTCTGTGTTCAGATACAGCACCTGCAATGAGTCCCTCGTCGATAAGACTGACAGTTCTGACAGCTTCTCTTGACTTGGCCGCCTTTGGAGCAGGAAGTCTTCGAGGCCGGTAGACATCAACATAGAACGGACTTGGAGTGACCGCCTCGATTCTTCTGGCTGATGCCGTTGAGACCTGCAGGTTCACGTCGCTCCACGATTCTAGGGTGTGGTTGTGTATCATGGCGATTCTCTTGACCGATGTCTTTCCATCTCCGATGTCCACATCATAAGTGGGCTCCCAGCCCGCGTAGTTAACCTGGTATGTCAATTCTATCTCAATTACTGAGGACTCTCGAACCTCTAGCTTGACAAAAGCTTCGGTGACAGTTTCCACCACTCGACTGCCAAGGACCTGCTGGATGTTGAATTGCAGCATCGCAATCTCTGATTCCACATCCTTCATCTCCTCCTGGAGCTTGCGAATCGTCTTTTTCGCAGATTGGATCATCTCCTCGGTCTTCGAGTCAAACTCCGCGAGACCCTCTATCTTTGCTTCACCTGCCGCGTACCACTTGCCGAACTCCTCTGCGAACTGGCCAGAGATTGCGACGAGGCTTGCCAGTCTCGATTCCTGAACCCTTAGCTTATCCTGTATAGTGTCCTTCTGCCTCTGAAGCTTCTTCAGCTTCTTTTCAAGCTCGCCGGTATCACCTTCAGGCTCATGGACCTGTCTGACTCGCTTGACATCGATACCTCTCAGCACTGCCTTCCCCCTGCCCTTGGCTCGAAAGCTGTCCTGCTGAGCGTATTCCGATATCCCCGAGATTCGGATGGTATGCTCTCCGCTTGGCAACTCTGATTTGCCCGATCTTGTCACCCTGGCGCCATTCCGGTAGACCAGTACGCTGGTTATGTTTGCCTTGATGTCTTTCATTCTCATTCCTCCTACGGCAGGCTGGGACTCACTGTGATGTCCTTCTCCCACTCCACTTCATACTCATACTCGATGGTCTCCTTCCCGTTGGGTTCTATGGACCGGTGCCACTCAAGAATGCCAAGGTCGGTGCTCTCTGCTCCAAGCTTCTCCAGCTCCGCCTTCACCTCAATCTGAGTACTGAGGCTGTGGGGGACCCGATCGAAGATCTCTATCGTGATG
>JAEOUG010000023.1 GCA_016839445.1 Candidatus Thorarchaeota archaeon | reverse complement strand
GCCACCTCTCGTGCAAGGTAGTACTGATAGCGGTAGTTGCTATAGCGGTCTGCTCTGTTCTGATACGCTCCATCCAAGGCAAGGCCAGACTCGAAGAAGCATGTCACACTCTGCATTCCCCTCTCGTCGAAGCTGTAGTGATCAGAATTCGTCCAGAGATAGAACGCGTTCGAGGGGACAGGCCTGATGAGGTTTGAACCAATGTTGTTGCTTATAGTTCTCGCAAGGTCTGCCCAGTAGTGTGAGATGTGGTATGGTGCTCCAACACTATATCCCATCTGGATTCTCTGGTCTGTTGGTAGGGCGGTGTCAGGGACAAGAATCGTGTCGACATTGTATAGCATCAGTATGTCTATCTCGTTCACCATGAACCAGTTCGCGACCTGCGGGCTACCACCACGAGGGCTCTGCCCAAATAGACCGTTAAAGGCCACGAAGTAAATGTCGAGCGGCCACGCGAAGTCCGCCATTACATCCATGAGTTCCATCATCACGCCGATTCCGCTTCCGTCGCAGTTGGCACCTGGCGAGCCGTCCGCCGAGTCATAGTGCGCGGAAACGATGAAAACCGGGTTGTCGCCTGGCAGATAGCCTGGTAGCTTGGATACGATGTTCCGGTAGGTGCCAATGATCTCCGTTTCCACTCTTCCATTCGAGAGCTCGTCGAACTTTTGCACAAGGTAGTTTCGTGCATACATGTTGGATCCCATGTCTGCCTGAGAGAAGTCCATGATGTATCTGGTACCATTCTCTGTGAACTTCTCCACATAGTCTGTAATCCTACTCGTCAGTGTCTGATAGTAGATGAATTCCGAAAGGTCCTCGCCATACACGTGGGGGAACAATGACTCTGGCTGTTGTGAGGTCACTAGTCCGCTTGAGAGTTGTGGTTGACCCACAGAGAGAGGGGGCGCCACAAGAACGAAACACAGGACAAGTGCTATCCACAGCCGCTTCATGGTGAGTTGGTCCTGCCTAACCCCTTCTTAAGCTTCTCCTAGGAGCAACTGAGCTGCAGTCGCGAAGTTTAATATGCCTCTCAGGAGGTTAGAACGGGTCGGATTTACAATGCCTGTGACTGACTTCCCATCCGTTGTGCAGATCAAGGATCCCATTCACGGATACGTTTCCCTGTCCGCTGTGGAGAAGGACATCATCGACCAGAGGGTTTCTCAGAGGCTCCGATACATCCGTGAGCCTGCTGGCCTCTCCTTGGTCTACCCCGGTGCAGACATTGCTCTCATGGGTCGAACGCTTGGCTTCATGCACATGACAGAGATCTTCTTTGAACACCTCGACGGCGGCCTTGAGGAGGTCCAGAATGGGCGAATCGCAGCGCTGCTGTTGATGCTGGCAACTGGTCCGTGGGCCAATGTCATGAGAGAGTATCTGGAAGTACGGGGTACTAGCCGGAAGAAGTTGGTGTCCATTCTTGTCAGCAAGACAAGTGTGGGTGACCAGCTGCAGAAGAATGGCATTTCCAAGAAGGAGGCTATTGCTCTCGTAGATAGAGGGATTCCTCTCAAGAACCTGTACATTGACTTGACAACCTGTTCGATCAATCCTGAGCTGATTGATGACATCTCTCGTGACGCGTACTTCGCGGGTGTTGAATATGCCCAGCTAGACTTTAGAAGGCTGTTCGCAGCAACGAAGGTCGCTAAGAATCGGTTGGCTGTAGAGCGCACTTCTCTCTTCACTCTTGAGGCGTATTTTGCCGCTGCCGCCAATATGTTCGATGCCATCTATTTCCACAAGACGGTTCGAGCCGCTGAGCTCATGCTCCTTCGGGTGCTGGACGTGGCTGGGTCACAGATACTGCCCATGCCAAGTGAGAATCCTGATAGCTTCTTCTTGTGTGATGACCTCACATTCCTTCACGATCTCCTGCACGTTGAGCCTGAGTCTTCAGAGGAGATGAAAGAGGCAAGTCGTATCTTTGAAGAATTCAACAGGCGCTACCTCATAAAAATGGTCAGCGCTAGGGCAATCTCCGATCCAGTCTTTCTGGACAAGCTCAGCACAGCCGATGGTCTCTACTCCATCGAGAGCGAGATTGCGGAAGATGCGGACATAGATCCCCGGAACGTCTATGTTGACTTTCCCGACAGGCCCTCTGTGACTTTCTATCCCGGACGCTACAACTTCGACGAGATTGCGCTTTTCGAGCGAGGGTCAACTGGATATGAGTTCTGGCGAGTCTCGGACATGAGTCTGATGGCCAGAAGCTTCTCTAGAATCCTCAAGCCTGTCCGAATCTACACCACGCGGGGGTACAGAACCAAGGTGAAGAAGTCTGCAGATCGAATCCTTGAGAGTGTTGACACGAGCGGCTCTGACTGATGGCCCGTAAGGCATAATATGGGCCAAGCTCCTAGTTCTGCTGGGTAGAGATATGATTGACGAACCAAAGAACGCCGTAGATCAGCTTCTTTCAGACCCGAGCTTCCTCATGATGTTGGCCGGAGCCGCCATCTGGTTCATCGGAGTGTACATCTGGTTCATCGGACCACTCTTCAGAGTGACCGGTTTCGCTCTGGTCTGCTTCTCATGCGCTACAACTGCACTGAAGCGGCCAGTCGCAACAGCTTGGCCAGGAATGCTACTTGGAGGGCTTGTGATGGTGATAGGTGACTATCTCTCTTGGGTTTTCATTGTTGGCCCGATAATGTATATCGCTGGGGCCGTCATGGTCATCTTCTTCGCACTTCCCTTGGCTCTCCAGCGCGGAGAACTCCCAGTGCTTACTGAGCTTCAGAAGTTCATTGAGAAGCAGTCTGAGGGAAAGAAGAAACCGAAGGCAAAGGAGAAGAAGACCAAGCCGGCTGAGGAGAAGGAAGACACATCGAAGCCAGAGCAACCGAGTTCTGACAACGACCAGTAGATGCTTTCAGGAACCTGTCGGGAATTCCCTTAAGAGTGCTGAGGCCGAATCAGAGGTCGCGAGACAGCGAACCCTGAGGTAGGCCTATTGTTCTCATGCAAGAAGTGTGGTGAACCCCTCTACATCCGAAGTGCTGAGGTAAGAGACCGAATTCTGACCCTTGATGTACAATGCCTCAACGGTCACAAGGGCGCGAGACGTATCGCCGAACATCAGGCGCTCGAGATAGCGCAGGACATCTTCGAGAGGATATTCACCTGTCTCGAGTGCGGCTCCTATATGACCCTCCTTGAGCAGTACGAGCAGGAGTCCAAGATTGAGGGGGTGTTCCTCTGTCCTATCCACGGAACTGAGAAGCGGGAGTTCCCTCGGACCTATCTTGCTGCAGTCGAGTTCGCCGCATCTAGTGTAGATACGGCCAGATCCATAACTGACTCTTTTCGCTGCGAGCAGTGTGGTCTGGTCTTTGCCGTGAGCGGCATTGAAGAGAGAAACGGCATGTTAGAACTGGCAGTACGTTGCGCAAATGGTCATAGACAGGATCGTTTCCTGCCGGCCTCGGTCGACAGCGACCTTCTGAAGAAGATTCTCCAACGGGTCGTCCACTGCGACAGGTGTGGTCTTCCCGGAAGCGTCGTTGAACGAGAACCGAGAAAGGACGTGACTCGGGTGACAACCTCCTGTCCCGTGCACGGTTCTTCTCGTAAGGACCTGCCAACATCAACAATGGCCCTCTTCGAGGATGCCGTTGCTGAAGTCCCTGACGATGCAGTGGTCAGGTCAATGCTTACTAGCGGCGGATGCAAGAAGCCGCTTACAATTCGATCGATTCACGAATCCAAATCTGGATTCCGAATCAAGTGCGCATGCCCTGGTTCAGGATACACAACCGAGCGTACATTGCCCATCACTTGGAGCGAGAGTGTAGCCGAACGTCTGGCTACAGCGATTCTGTCATGCGATGAGTGCGGACATCTAACACACATTCTGGATAGAAGAAGAAGCAAGAAGAGCACAAAGTTCCGGATTGTATGCCCCATTCACGGAGTCATGACTCGTGAGTGCTCTTCTGAGGTCTTTGATATTCTCAGCAGTCGGCAAGAGACCATGGACAGAAGGACTTCGATGATTCGTAGTCTAAGCTGTGAGAAATGCATGATGCCATTGACCGTGAGGGATGTCGAAGAGCGACGTGGGTTGATAGAGTTCGATGTAGAGTGTAGGAATGGGCATAGGAGCAAGCGGCTCTTCGTGCCAGGCTTACCTCAAGAAACGCTTGTCGATCTCTACAAGCAGCTGTATCAGTGTCCTGAGTGCTATGAGCAGCTCAGCCTTGTATACATAGAACCAAGAGGGAGAGAAGAGCGGGTTGTGCTTCTATGTTCTCTCCACGGCAAGTATGTACTTGACATTCCACCAGACCATGCGGAGGCCATGCAGAGGGCATATGACGAGATTGAAGCTGACAAGGCCCGTCCCCCAGTTGAGGCGACAGCACCTGAAGATGAACCCCTATCATTGGAAGGGGAGGCTGAGACCACAGAATCGCGTGAGTCCGTGGTTGAAGTCGCACGCGGATGTGAGATCATCGGAGGTAAGTTCGACTACAAGGTGAAGATTCGCAACAACACAGGCTTCGTGATCACCAATGTCACAGTAAGCATCGTCGCGTATCCACAGGACTGCATGGAACTTGCAGGAGAGTCTGTCAAGACCATATCTAGGATAGAGGTCGGCGGCTTCCGCAGTCCTCAGTTCACGTTCTACCCTACGAAGGATTGTGTCCAAGGCAAGGTCGTCGCCACTGTTTCCTTCATAGACTTCCTTGATCAGCTACACACAATGAGCGTAGAGCCGTACCTGATTCGCTCTGTCTGTGACTTGCTGAAGCCCTCAAAACAGACTTCGAAGCAGTTCGACCTTGTGCTCTCCGCCTTGGAGAGTACTCAGCAAGAGCAGGAGCTTGACTGGAACGCTAAGGTCCTTTTCACCAAGGCTGAGAAGATACTTCCCGCGAAGAACTTCCACATCGTGGACAGTGAGGAACATGTGGTTGGAGGGGAGTTCATTGGCACCATCCGAGGCTTCGCTGAGGGCAAGTACACCAAGCGGAAGGTCGCAGTGATTGTTCTGATCTGTGGACCCGAGCACGGACGTCATTCAGTTGTGAAGGTTCAAGCACTCGGCGAGGATGTGGCCATGCTCCCTACCACCATCGATGAACTGGCCGATACCATGGACTCCTGGGTCTGTCTTCGATGCGGCGCGCCTCTAGACCCTGATCAAGTGCAGGAGCTTGGAACTCGAGCACCGATCCGATGCAAGTACTGCACTCATACCCTCACGATTGCTCTGTACTTGCAGTGACGCGGAACATCTTTTAACAAGGTCATCTACTGCACTATGCACTGCGAGCGCTACCATCCTTTGGAGGAGAAGGATTGTTCACCTGCAAGAAATGCAAAGAGCCGTTTCACGCGCTGGGGGCGGAGATCCGCGGTCAGACGTTACGTGTCTATTGCCAGTGCGTAAACGGCCACAAGGGGAAGCGAGAGGTCTCAAGATATCAGGCTGATAGCATGGCTCATGATCTGTTCAAGGGTCTGTTTGTGTGCGTCATCTGCGGCTCCTCAATGTCTCTCATCAACACTGATCTCGGGAGAAACGAAGTTGAGTATACCTTCCTGTGTCCAATCGATGGTGAGCAGAAGAAGCGGATTCCTGCCCACTATCACACTGCAGTGACCGATTTGCAGCAGATGGTGAACAGCTCCAAGTCCATTCTTGATTCTCTCACCTGCCCGAAGTGTGCCCAGACATTCTCAGCAAGTGACATTATTGATAGGAAGAGGTTCCTCGAGGTCAGATTCCGATGTCCTAATGGGCACAAGGAGATCAGATTGATTCCTCGGGATGCAATGGATGCGGTCATGAAGACGGTGGTCAAGCGGCTGGTTCACTGTGATGTGTGTGGCCTTCCGTGCAAGGTCCTCGAGACGACCACAAAGGGGGACAGAGCCCGTGTTGAGGTTCTATGCCCTGCGCATGGAAAGCAGAAGAAGGAACTCCCGGCCGAGCATGCATGGCTACTTGAGAAGATAACAGAAGCACTCTCTGAAGGCACAATCGTGCGGTCCATGCTGAGCTGCACTAATTGCAGCAAGTCGCTCTCGATTCGCAGTATCGAACTGGACAAGGACCGCTACAAGATCAAGTGCTCGTGTCCTGACGGACATTCCTCCGAGTTGATGCAGCAGACAGGACTTGACGAAGAAGCAATCGACGCAATCGTGGGTGGTCTCCTCAAATGCAACCAGTGCGATCTGCTCACACAGATTGTGGAGACAAGAGTGCGTGGAAAGGACGTGGATCTCGAGCTTGTCTGTCCTATTCATGGCGCTATGCGCAAGAGCATGCCAGTCGGTGTCTTCAAGCATCTGGAGGAACGCGACCCTCTCATAGACCGTGGGCCTTCTGTTGAAGCCGCATCGAAATGTGAGAAGTGCTCGTCACCGGTCACTATCAAGGACACGAAACTAAAGGACGCCTATGTGGAATTCAAGGTGGAATGTCGCAACGGACATGGACAGGAGCGTTTCTTCTCTAACGAGGCTGGTCCGAAACTGCTGTCTCAGGCCTATCGGCAGCTATACGAATGCCATCGTTGTCACAACCCAAGGGAACTTGTCCGCATAGACGAATTGGAGGACAAGTCTATTGCCGTCGTCAACTGTGAAGGTCACGGCGAAGAAGAGATTGCCATCCCTCAGGGACATGAGGGGAGTGTTAGAGACGCATTCATTTCGCTCAAGAACTTGAGCAACCTGCAGAGGCTTCTTGAAACGAGTTTACAGACTCAGAGAGCGTGCGAGTATCAGATAGACCCCGAAACAGACGCAGCTGATATGCTTGACACAGTCAGGAGCATCATCGAGCAACACAGTGTCACCTACGTTGATGAGAACTCAGACCCTAAGACCGGGATTGAGGCTTGGTACTACGGAAAGGCGCTAGCAGGCGACGAGTTTGTTGTTGTGGGCTCTGTCTCGAAGGAGAATCTCACAGTGAGGATATCTGTGGCAAGCTCTGACGAGGAGAAGCTGGATCTGCTTCTTTCGGACATGCGTGATGAACTACGTGAGGTCCTGTTGAGAATCCAAGCCAAGTCCGAGGACACAGCTCCCCGAAAGATACCTTGTGCTCACTGTGGAGCCGCGTTGCCAAGACGTGCTCTGCCCGGAGAAACCATAATCTGCCCGAACTGCGACACGCCACTGCACTGGAGTTAGTCAAGACCAGTCCACTCAGCGGCCTTCTCGCCAGCTGAGCTGAGGTGCGATAGAACACGTTCAACTACAGAGTCCACGAGGTCCTCAATTGTCTTGGGTCTGTGCCAGAACGCTGGCGATGCTGGAATCACAATCGCTCCCGCCTCGGTTACTGTCGCCATGTTCCGAATGTGAATCAGGTTCAACGGGCTCTCTCGGGGGACGAGAATCAGCTTCCTGCGCTCTTTGAGACTGCAGTCTGCCGCTCTTCCCACAAGATTGTCTGCGTAACCGTGTGCGATGCCGGCAAGTGTCTTCATTGAACAGGGTATGACCACCATTGCGTCAAGGTGGTAGCTGCCACTAGCAGGAGGCGCTGAGAGATCGTTCTCGTCGTAACCCCTATCGACCTCTGCAACTAGAGTCTCTCTATCGATTCCAGTCTCATACTTCAGGGTCTCTTCGCCCCACCTGCTTATGATGACTTGCACTTCATTCCCAGCGGCCTTCAGTGCCCTGATAAGTCGTAAACCGTAAATCGACCCGCTTGCACCAGTCATCGCAACGAGAACCCGCTTCGCACCCATGTCTAGTCCTCTTCTGTATCAGTTCCCAGATGCCGCATATACCTCTATCGAAATGCCCTCTCAGATGAAGAACGCGAGTAGAACTGAAAGGAGAAACGCTGAAGCGGCAGCTCCCAGACCTTTCCGTTTGGCAATGTCCGCAGCCTCTGCAACGTTCTGTGTCAGGATATCAAACCCTCTCTCTCCGAAAGTCCGAAGCCCCTTCGCCATGCCGGAACCTAGCCCTATCTCCACCTTACGCAACTTCTCTCGGGCTCTCTCTGATGCTACAATCATGTACTCAATGGTTTCCTCAGGTCGATATCTGCCCACCGGTGGATATCCTCTGCTGGAGAGTGAAATCGCATTGACAACGTGTGTGTCTGTTGTCGCCAATTCCACATGGTCGAATCCTTGGGCCCTTAGAATCCCAATCACTTCCTCCCTGAAGCCCGGTACAACATTGTTTCCGTCCACTACGATGAGCGCAGTATCTCCCTCGCCTGTTCTGAACACAAGCGAAGTGATACCCCCTGGCCCAATACCCTCTTTCTGAGGGAAGCCATCAGGAATCAGTTGATGGACACCTGCCTCGATTCCTGTCTTAGCACGTCCGTCAGTTGAGAATACAGCTCCGGAAACCGTGCCCACGTATTCCGTGGCCTCAGGGTCTCCTTTTGTCACAGAGACCGCGTGATCATTGATGCAGTTGTGAGCATCAACTATGGTCACTGAATCGAGATGAGGTGACCTCTTTCTCACCATGTCTGCAGTATCGACTCCTACTTCAAGGGCGATATCGTCGGTGAAGTCTGGAGAGCTTGTTGTGATTGCTAGGACATCTGGCCCGGCAAATAGAGTCCAGACTTTGAACTTGCCTCCGTCAGTCCAGTGTGGTCCAGACACCTCGGAGTATGTCTTCGTGTTCTCGATGAGGCGATCAACCTCATCAAAGACCTTTGAGTAGTCCTCCTTCGTGGTCAGATTCTGCTGGTGGGTGCAGCTGCCATGCAAGACGAAGGATGGTATGTCATACTTGTTTCGGATGTGTGCGATGAGTGCAGACGGAATATCGCTGCTTCCGATGTCCCGAAATGGCCCGGGGTGAACATATGAAACAACACCACAGGCCACAGGCTTCTGACCATCTGAGAAGAGTATGATTTCCAGAGGGATGTCCTGGAGCGTTGCGATTCCTGTGAGAATGGCTTCAATGGGTTCTGGATTGTCAGCGAGGTAGTCGTGACCGAAAGCACGCAGGAGGTCAGGCCCGTTTATCCCAAGGTCGCGCTCAAATGGAACGCTCACTGCTCGATAGATGTAGTGCACTGCCAGAGACATGACAAGAACAGAGCCTACCACTATCACTGGCCAGAGTGTTGGGAGCGCTGGAAGCAGTGGATCCAAGGGGGACACGAACATGGCAGTCACCAACCAGAGAAGGTAGGGCATTGTGGCACCTGCAAAGTTGCGAGGCTCTGAATGGTCACTGAGACCATTAATCAAGAAGGCGAACGCGAGGTATCCCATACTTGCCCCCAGAATCCAGAATCGGGGTTCGAAGGTCTGTGTTGACAGCAACGAATCGGCAAGTCCTCCGATGATTCCCATGGAGAACCAGAAGAGCAGTCCAAAGAGCACAGAGCCGGCTGTCCTCCTTGCATCGAGTGGTGAGTTCTTCTCAGCGGCAATGAGATAGAGCAATCCAGTCCCAAGAAAGGTTGGGATGCCGCTCAGAAACATGTAGAACGCGAATGTCACGAGAAGATTCGAGGGGCCAGGCGAGATTCCTTTTAGGACGGTAGATACCACAGATGTCGCCAGGACTAGAAGTGCCAGTCTCAGGATTATCTGTCGAAAGGAAGGGAGCTGCCACACCTTCGTGTAGAGGCGTACCGTTTCCTTTACCTTCGCCTTCTCACCCACGTGTCTCCACTCTCAGGATTTCTAAGTCACACCAAATACCGGTCTTATCAAACTTGCCCTGTGCTCGTTGTCATAGACCCTTCCAATACTTTTATATCGCATCCGATAATCGCATCCGATATTGGAACTGGTGGTGAGCATGAGTAAGGAAGATCCCCAACACGAATGTGACCATCTGGAGATGCCACAATCAGTACCTAGGGGGCTTCTTAGGCATGTCATTCCCCGACTCCTGCGGTCCGACGAGATGACTGGGGCTGATATCATGCAACGCCTCAACGAACTCACCGACGGGGAGTGGAATCCTGGACCTGGCACGATCTACCCTCTGTTGTCATCCCTCGAGGAAGACGGCATTATTGAGGCTGCCTCAACTGAGGGAAGAAGCAAGACCTATCGTCTTACTGATGAAGGGAGAAGGCGCATTGATCTTGCTATCAAACATCGGCGTGGGGCTGTGGGAGAAAAGACTCGTCTTGGCCCCCGGCTCTGGGAGAAACTTCTCGAACCCGAGGAGCGCCTCAACTTCCACACCATTGGGATGATTCACTCAGTAGAGTCCTTCAACACACTAGCAGATTCCTTGACCAAACGACAGCGACAGAATTTGCTCCAACATCTGAAAGAGATGTCTGCAAAGATAGCGTCACTTGTTGATCGACTAAATGATGGAGCCACATAGAATGTCTAGAAGCAACGGCGGCGAAACAATCCGCAAGACTCCCTGGAGATACATGCTGAGCGGCATGACACGTAACAAGGTTCTGGCAAGCATTGGTCTCTTGCTTGTGATGACGTCTACTCTACTTACAGTGTTCCCGTCAGTCTTCATCGGCAGGGCAGTGACTGAAATCCTGCAGACTGGAGCACTTACAGCACTATTCATGTCATATGTATGGCTCATTGTAGTCTTCGCCCTGATCTATATGGGTCTCTACTTCGTTGGAGGCTATGTCTGGGCCACTCTGACTCTTCGATGGGAACGAGATGCTCGTCAGGACTTCTTCGAAGCTCTTCAAGTCAATAGCATGACCTTCCATGATGAGTTCGACAGCAAACGTCTGCTCTCTGTTGCGATGCAGGACATCTTCTTCGTCCGCTTTTCACTCAATCCTGCAATTCGGAACATCGCTACAGGACTTGGTTCATTCTTCCTCACCGCGTTCCTTCTCATCCAAGTAGATTTCCTCCCGGGTGTGAGTACGATGTTTACTATCACGCTGGGTGGCTACACACTGCCCGTATATGGGTTCACACTCATTATGCTGATTGGTGCACCAATCTACCTGGCCTTCTCGTATCGCTACGCCAATGCGATAGAACCGGTGCGACGTCGACGCTCGGAGAATCTCGAGGAATTGACATCAGTCACGACGGGCGTCTTCCAGGGTATTGAGGTCGTGCGAGCATTCGATGCAGAAGATATCGAGGTTAAGAAGTTCCACGATGTCAGCAAGATGCAGGAGGAGCTCAATGCAAAGGAGGGCAAACTCTCCGCCTTCTACCTACCTGCTCTCATACTTGCTGGTATGACCACCGTTGCCTTCGCATATGCTGGATACGCCGTGATTGCTGGTGTGCTGGATGTGGGGCAGATGGTCACGATCCTCGGGCTGCTGACCTCCCTTCAGGGTCTCAACTTCCAGTTTCCCGCTATGCTTCTCATGCTTCGCGGTGGTTATGTGAATGCTCGTAGGATAGTGGATCTCCTGAACTGGCAAGATCCGATGTCAGAGCCCGAGGAAGAGGTCACCGATGTTGAATGGACAGGTGACATTGTGTTTGACAACGTGAGCTTCAGATATGGTCGAGTGGAGAATAGCAGACCACACTATGCAATAAGAGACCTCTCCATTACTATCCCCGGAGGGTCTCGAGTCGCCCTGATCGGCGGCCCTGGTGCGGGGAAGAGCACGCTCCTGAAACTCCTCCTCCGGCTGTACGACCCTACAGAAGGCGAGATTCGAGTGGGGGACGTGAACATTCGGAACGTGTGTACAAAGGGTGTCAGAGACGTCGTCGGTCTTGTAGAACAAGACATCTTCCTGTTCAGGATGACTGTACGCGAGAATATCGCCTTTGGTCGGTCGGATGCGACAGATGAGGAGATTGTTGAAGCGGCGAAGCGCGCCCAGGCGGATGAATTCATTGTTCGGCTACCTGAAGGATACGACACGATGATTGGAGAACGCGGTATGACCTTGAGCGGAGGTCAACGGCAGAGGCTGGCCATAGCTCGCGCAATTGTCCAGGATCCCAAGATTCTACTCCTGGATGACTCGGTGAGCGCTGTTGATGCCCAGACAGAGTATCTCATGAGAAAGGCGCTGGATGAAGTAATGCGAGGACGGACCAGCATCACTGTTACACAGCGCCTTCGAACTCTCATAGAGTCAGACATGGTCATTATTCTCGATAAGGGTCGCCTTGTTGCGAGTGGAACTCACGAAGAGCTATTGAGAGACTCTGAACACTACCGGAGGGTATTCGAGAGACTTCCTGGAGCTCAAGCGCTTCTTGCTGTATCATCTCCCCGTGGGGGTGCTCCGTAGTGGGCATGCACGGACCCGGAGGGCCCGGACCAAGAGGCCCTCGGAGGCTCATGGGCAAGAAGGAGGAGAGAAGCCGCCCGGTCAGAGTGCTTCTCGGCAAAATGGTGAAGTATCTTGGAAAATTCAAGCGGATAGTCCTTGTTGGAGCAATCCTCTCTCTCGCCTCAACAGTGCTCAGCGTAATCACTCCTCTTCTTCTCAGGGATGGAATCGACTCTGTGTATCTAGTGGGCTCTCTCGATGTCCTTCTGACTCTGACAGGGCTGTTCATACTACTTTCTGTTGCCTCTTGGGTAATGGGTGGGGCAAACACGTGGATCATGTCAGTTGCTCAAGCAGGGCTGGTTCAGAACGTACAGGAAGATGTATACAGGCACTTGGTACGAGCTGACCTGTCCTATCACAAGGCCGAGCAGGCTGGAAACGTCACATCCAGAGTCACGAGTGATGCCACAAGCCTAAGCACAGGAATTCATGTTCTCATTGGCTTTGCCAGCCAGATTCTGACCCTCGTCTTCTCCTTCATCCTCCTATGGCTCATGTCACCGTTCCTTGCATTGACTTCTCTGGTTGTTGTGCCCGGAATCCTGTTCATTGCGGCGCTCTTCGGCACAGTCGGGCAGAGGATCATGCTTGCATCCCAGCGAGCATCTGGAGAGGTTTCGGGGCAGATTGCAGAGAACCTCAGCGGAATCCACGTTGCCAAGGCCTTCAACCGCGAAACCGAGATTGCGGACAGACTGCTGGAGCTGAATCAGAAGGCATACAAGTACGGCTTCAGGTTCATGATTCTGATGTCCTCAATGCAACCTCTGATGATGGCTATTGGCCAGTTTGCCATAGCTGCGATGCTGTTTGTAGCTGGGTCACTTGCAGTGGGTGCTCTACCCATTCTCTCGTTAGGCGACATCTTCCTGGGCATCTCGTTGGTGCGAGGGATTCTGTTCCCTGTACTTGGACTCAGCATGATGGCCACTCAAGTCCAGACCTCGCTCGCGGCCATGGACAGGGTCACCGATGTTCTAGAATCTCAGCCAGCAATCACTGACTCCCCCTCATCTGTCCCTCTGCGTCCAGACAGCGATGGTATCTACTTCAAAGATGTTTCATTTGAGTATGTGAAGGACACTCCAGTCCTGAAGCATGTGGACTTCTCCATTAATCCTACTGAAACTGTGGCCATCGTAGGGCACACAGGAGCTGGGAAGACGACAATAGCCGCACTTGTGAATCGGTTTTATGACCCCACTGAGGGTGATATCTGCATCGGAGATCAGAACATCAAGGATGTGGGCTTGCACACCCTTCACGGAGCCATGTCCCTAATACCGCAGGAGCCCTACCTGTTCGATGACACCATAATGGAGAACATCAGATATGGGAACCTAGAGGCATCGGATGAGGACATAATCGAGCTCTGCAAGATTCTTGGTGCGAACGAGTTCATTGAAGTGCTAGCAGACGGATATCAGACGAAGGTCATCCAAAGCGGCAAGAACCTGAGTGCAGGACAGCGGCAGATGGTCACTATCGCCCGGACGATGTTGGCCGACCCAAGAATACTCATCCTTGACGAAGCGACAAGTCGACTGGATGCCTACAGCGAATCACTGGTTCAGGATGCTCAGGAACGGCTGTTCTCGAACAGGACAACTATCGTCATCGCGCACAGACTCACCACGATTGCCCATGCTTCCCGAGTACTCGTATTCGACCATGGTGAACTAGTGGAGCAGGGGACTCACGAGGAGCTCTTGGCTCTTGGAGGAGTCTTCAAGGCGCTCTACGACACATACTATGCGCACCAAGGAGTTGAAGAAATTTCTGAGGAAACCGTCGAGGTCGCCAAGACTGAGGTTGAGAAGGTGGAAGAGCAGGTGAAGATGGCATCGGGAGCTCCGGGAATGATGTTTGCCATGGGGATGTCTCCTCCCGAGGCGGGCGGAATGAGAATCCCTCCTGAGAAGATGAAGGAGCTCATGGAGCATCCAGAGAGGCTCCCACCAGAAGTGCGCGAGAAGATCAGAGAAATGATGGAGAAGCGGGGCGCTGAGGAATCCTAGACCTCGTGCCCTCTATCCTCTCTCGAACCTTGCTGCTTCCATCAAGGACGCACCAATCAACAGGTAGGATTCTATTGACAGAAGGTCGTCCAATAGGTCCCCTTGGCAATACTCACTCATGACCCAGAGTGCGCTCCTGATGAAGTAGATCACAAGGGCCAGGAAGAGCAATCCAAGAGGTCTGGCTATCATGCCTTTTCTGAAGTACAGTAATAGCCCTAGAGTGATTGACACAATGATGCCGACCCAGACTACAGTGGGCGCAGACACAAGAACCGCCAAGGGACTACGTTCTGGGAACATTATGATGGCCACGGCGACCAAGATGAGTGAGCCCATGACTGCCACGAAGACCAGAATAGGCCAGAGACGCTCCTCTTCAATCAAATCGAGAGATTGGTTGACAGACTTGAGGTAGCCTATGATACCGAGGCCCCATAGAAGAAGTCCGGGCATCTGTACTAGGCCGACAGTGAAGCACACCTGGTCAGGACTGCCTACGAAGGCCATGACTATCCCTGCAATCTCAGCAAGTGTCAGGATTACCAGGCCAAGTGCTAACCAGACATTCATGGATACGAACCTATCCGTTTTGACGAGTCCGTCACGTCCAAACAAGTTCATCCCGAGCAGGCCAAACGCGAGGGCTGATGTCGGGGCAAACAGGAGGGCGATGGCCTGTGAAGTGTCGCCGTATCCAAGTGTCATAAGCAGCAAGACCAGAGCCGCGATGATGACACCTGTGACCAGGACAAGTAGTGTCCCAAGCCCGTTTCCATCCGACAAGTTGATTCCTACTCCTGAGCTGTCCTCTCCAGTTGAGGGCAGCACTAGTTTTCTTTCTTGTGCCTACGAATGCTAGGTCAGTATTGCCTCCCACTCTATCTGGTAGGACGTGCTCGGGAACCTAGACTGCACCTCATCCTTTGTCTTGGCTATGATCCGATTGACCACTTCAGCCCCGACCAGGTCTCTCAGATTCCTCGACATGAACTGCATCATCACGCGGAATCCATCTGCCAATGCATCTGGCTCGATTGCGCCCTTCAGTGTCGATGAAGTCAGTGTGCTTCTCACTTCGAAGTCCACGCCATTCTCGAGCGTTACATATGATAGCCAAGAGTAAGTGGGCGAAATCGTGTCTCTCGAATCGAAGAAGACATTCCGCATTGTGGTCACGCCGACGATGTTTGAGCATCGGTTCAGCATAGACTGGATGGCAGATGAGTATCTCACTACAACTGCCTGCGAGGGAGAAACGAGTTCAACCATCCTCCTCTGCTCAAGCAATGCCACCTCATCGAGAAACCTCTTGAGGTCGGCTGTCCTAAGCCGTTCAGCAGCAATCGAGAGCGGAGTCTCTCCATCGAGCTGTGACAGCGCCAATGCCGCGCGAGGGCTTAGATCCGATCGTGGTCTTGCTGGCGTGGTCACTGTAGTAACCTGGTAGATATCGTCTGGCTTGAGGGGGTTTGAAACCGATATGGCATTCTCCCAGAGCGCCTCGGCCGTCAGATTAAGCGCAATCTCCACCGGCACTTCAAGAAACCCTGCTGCATCTCGGACAGTGCAGATCGCCGGAATGAGTCTGAGAAACGAAACCACATCCGGCCTTCTAGTGTAGTGCTGCCACTCGGGCTTCACTGCAATCACGGTCTCTGGGTTAATTGCGTCTCGGATGAACTCGTCAATGACAGTCCTCTCGAATCTTGTCTGCACGGCAAGATCAATGTCTACCCACCTAAGGACATTGAACTGCTCTTCGAACCTGTTTATCATGCGTCTGAGCTTGGCACGAGTATCTGCGGTGTCCGCCTTGGTGGAGATGGCTCCGAGTGTCCAGTCCCCGAACTCAACCAGAATCGTGTAGTCAGTTCCCTCGAAGGCTCGAGCCTGAGAAGTAAGAGACCGCGTTGCTTCGTCGAAGAAGGACGTCATAGCCACGAGAAAGGATGACAGCAGCTGAGGGTCGAAGGCTGAACCGGTGAAGTCCTTGCTGTAGATACAGACACCGGTATCTCGCCGTATGATGTAGATGCTGTTGATATCCATCGAGTCTACTCCTCTCTTAGGCCGATATTAGTCGTGCATCCCTATTGACGACTGCTGGCGTCAGGTGTGTCACAATAGATTGACGGCTTGTGCTTTTGAGCCTTCTACGGATGTATTCAGAGCTGCCACATGGTCAGCCTTATAGGACGACCTCTCAAAGGCGGATTGGTCAGAATGGATTCTAGTGAAGACATTGTTCTACAGTGCCCCATGTGCTCCAGTGGCAGTCTGAAAGTGGAATCCATGCTCTACAGTGTTCCCTTCTTCAATGAGCTGGCCGTATTCACGATGAAGTGTCCCGACTGTGGCTTCTCTCAGAATGATGTATTCTCGGCAGAGCAGCGGAAACCAAGCCGATTCTCACTACGAGTCTCTGATGAGTCCCTTCTCCGAGTAAGAGTTGTCCGATCCAGCTCGGGTACAATCAGGTTTCCAGACTTCGGCATAGATGTCGAACCTGGACCTGCTGCTGACTCCTTCATCACAAACGTGGAGGGGCTGCTCGTCAGGGTGAGAGGCGTGGTCGAGACTGCGAAGAGCTTTGCTGAGAGTGAGGAGGAGCGGAGCAATGCAGCCGCAATCCTCGAGAATATCGAGCTTGCAGTTCGAGGAGAATATCCATTCACTCTTGTGCTGGAGGACCCCGCCGGGACAAGCGGCATCCTCCCCGAGGATATGTCTCTAGTGAAATACGAGGAGCTTGATGCAGAGGAGGCCTCGAAGCTTCGTGGAGCTCCCTTCTGGATAGACACTGTGCGCGATGAGTTCATGGCGAGGCAGGAATCTGAACGCTAAGGGCGCTCCGCTTCGTAGCGTAAGGGTTAAAACAATCACACTCAGGGGATGAACACAGCCGTCTTTGATGGCTAGTCCTCTGGCGGCAAATGGCACAAGTGGGCCGGTAGATTAGCCCGGCAGATCGTCTGGTTTGCAAGCCTTCTGGATCTCCCAGGAGATCAAAACTCCAGAAGGTCGCGCGTTCAAATCGCG
>JAEOUG010000170.1 GCA_016839445.1 Candidatus Thorarchaeota archaeon | reverse complement strand
TATCTGGAACTGAAGGATCTCCAGAAGGCCGTGGACTTCGGATCAGCATTCTCAGCTCTGAAGCACTCTGTGCCTGGAGACTTGGCCTTTGTCTACAAGGAGGAAGTGGAGAAGCTCATCAAGGGCCGTGAGAGAGGCCTTCGCATAGACAGGTGATGATTCATGTGGACCAAAGAGAAGGCAATGAAGCTGATTCACGATACAGCACTGATACCCATTATCAGAGTCGAATCAGCGGATGTGGCAATGAAGGTTGCACAGGCATTCCTTGATGCGAATGTCAACATCATCGAGGTCACTATGAGTGTCCCAGGAGCCGTCAGTCTTGTTCGGCAGCTTGTGGATGCGTACGGGGACAAGGTCCTGATAGGTACAGGAACTGTGGTTGACGGTGTGATGGCAGAAGAGGTGATCAAGGCGGGAAGCGAGTTCATTGTTAGTCCCAATTACTCAAAGAACCTGATTGATGCCGGAAGGAAGCATGGAAAACCGATAATCCCCGGCGCGCTGACACCAACAGAAATCTACGATGCATGGACCCTGGGCTCTGATGCGGTGAAGGTCTTCCCCTGTGGCAACGTGGGAGGAGCTGACTATATCAAGGCGGTCCGAGGGCCTCTCCCCCAGATCCCCCTGGTTCCGACGGGTGGAGTCGACTTGGAGACTGCCGGACCATTGCTGGCAGCAGGAGCCTTCGCCTTGGGTGTTGGCTCAGCAATCACTGACAAGAAAGCCATCAAAGATGGCCGTTTTGAGGTCATCTCGGAGAATGTTGCGAAGTTCTTGGACATCGTGAAGGAGTACAGACCTTAGCCGGCGGCCCAAGAGAAACAACTAAATCCCGCATTTGACGGCAGAACTGTCACGCGAAGTGAACGCAATGACAGATGAACTACTAGATCTCATGAGAGAGAGAATCGCCATTGGTCTTGAAAGAGAGAAAACTATGGAAGCCATTGAAGGATGGGAGCGAACTGCGTTGCTCACGCTCAAAGACGGACGCGAGTACAACTTCGTGGTAAAGGACAATACCATCGTTGTCGACGCGGGAGGCCTTGACGCTCCAGATATGCAGATTCAGAGTGATGAGGATACCATCACGAAGCTGTTTCTTGAGGAGATGAGTGCGGCCAAGGCTTTGGTGACTCGCAAACTCAAGGTCAAAGGCTCTGCATCCGATCTCATGAAGATACGACACATCTTCTAGTGTGTCCCACGGAGGACCATCAGGCATTGGACCCTGTCGCACTCAAGGCCCTCAGTGAGATTGTCGGCGACGAGTATTGCAGTACGAGGAAGGATGTGCTTCTAACATACTCAGCGTCCGCATCAACGAGCCACGAGAGCCGAGTTCCCAGTGCCGTAGTAAGACCAGCCAATACCCACGAGGTCTCAGAAGTCATCAGAGCGGCAAACCGACATGGAATCCCTGTCACTCCAAGATGTGGAGGGTCCAGTCTACAAGGCGAAGTCATCCCCGTGGCAGACGGATTGGTGGTAGACCTTCTCAGACTCAACGAGATAGAGGACTTCCCTGACCTACGTGCAGTCAGAGTAGGTGCAGGTGTCACCTTTGGACGTCTGGACAAGTATCTGAAGGGGCGAGGAGCATGGGTACCAGTCTATCCTGGCTCATCCCTCACTGCTACATTGGCGGGGAACGTAGCAGTGAATGGTTCGGGATTCGGATCCAGCAGATTCGGCTGCATTGCCGAAATGGTGCAAGGGCTTGAGGTTGTACTTCCAGATGGCACAGTCATTCAGACAGGAAGTGAGGCAAACCCCAATGCGCCCGGACCATTCCTGCGATACGCATTTGGACCTGACCTTACTGGTCTCTTCATCGGTTCACTTGGAGCCTTCGGCATAATCACTAGTGTGTCCCTGAAGACATTCAAGCGCATGGAGCACTTGGACTACAACACATACGGCTTCTCCACACCCGAGCAGGCAGAGAAGTTCATTCTGGAGTTGAAGGAGAATGAAGTGAGCACTGTTTGGGCGGCAATCTATGAGGGTCGCATTCTGGAGTTCTTCCTTGAGATGGTGGGGGAGGAGTACGGTGTCCCTCAGTATGAGTGGCCGCCGTACACGGTCTCGCTGGCCATTGGAAGGGTGAGGGAGAACCAGATTGGCTCTGATATCAGGGCAGCTGAGGAGATTGCACAAGAAGTGGGAGGACATGTCATCGGCATACGGGAACTGCCGAAGGGAGAATGGGATGATCGTATGCTCGAACTGGCCCGCTCATCATACGTCCACGGCTGGCACTGGAGAATCCTGTATCACCATGCCACACCATCGCAGTGGCACAGGACAGTCGAAACAATGTGGCCATTGATGGATGAGTATGGCGTTCTAGGTCACACAGCTGGTTTCCAGTCGGATCATGCATCATACAACTTCTATCCTCAGATCTACTACGATCCCCAGGACCCTGCTGATGAGGCCAAGGCAAGGGCAGCTCACAAAGAATTCTCCAAACGGCTCTTCGAATCAGGCGCCGTGCCCTTCAAACTGGCCCCCTACTGGAAGGACGGCATATCAGGTATGGATACCTACTTCTCAATCCTTAGAGAGATCAAAAGAGCAATTGACCCGAACAACATCATGCACCCAGGGGTAATTCCGCTATTGGAGGAGGGAGGCGGCTAGATGGATAAGCGCTTCATCGCCGAACTCGCCAAGATTGCTGGGGAGGAGTACGTGTCGACACGTCAAGATGTGCTGCTCGCATACTCGCAATCAGCTTCAATGGCTATTGATCCGGTAATGCCAGGAGCTGTAGTCAGGCCAGGAACGTCGCAGGAGGTAGCTCAAATCCTACGTCTGGCAACCAAGCACGGGGTTGCTGTCACCCCTCGTTCGGGAGGCTCAAGCCTTCAGGGAGAGGTGATTCCGAAACCAGACGGATTGGTGGTTGAGCTTCTTAGGCTCAAGGATATCAAGCTCCATCCAGAACTGCGTTCCGTGACTGTGGGTTCGGGAGTCACGTACGGCGAGCTTGACAAGTACCTCAAAGAGAGGGACCTCTGGATTCCGGTCTATCCTGAGTCCTCGCTCGTGTGTACTGTGGTAGGAAATGTTGCCGTCAACGGAGCAGGGCCGGGCTCGAGTCTCTTTGGATGCACTGGAGAGCTTGTGCTCGGTGTGGAAGTCGTACTTCCTGATGGCCGTGTTGTTCAGACAGGCAGCGAGGCCAATCCAAATGCACCGGGGCCATTCCAGAGGTACGCCTTTGGACCTGATCTCACAGGTCTGTTCATAGGCTCGCTAGGTGCACTTGGCATTATCACCAAGGTCTCCATGAAGGTCATGCGTCGCATGAAGTACTTCGACTATTGCACCTACGGATTCGATACCGCAGAGCAGGCGGAGAGATTCCTCATTGAGGTGAAGGAGGAGGACATCAACGGTCTGTTTGTCTCGATATACGATGGTGATGTCATAGGTCTCTTCATGGACATGCTGGGAGACGAACTGGGCATTCCAAAGACGGATTGGCCCCATAGGACCGTGCCCATGACCATAGGCAGGGTACGGGAGGATCATCTGAAGGCGGACGCAGAAACAGCCAGAGCTATCTGTGAAAAGCTGGGTGGGAGAGTCCTCGGTGTTCCGGAACTGCCGAGAATGGAATGGGATGGCCGTCTTTGGAACTTCGTAAGGGCCTGTTATGCACACGGCTGGCATTGGCGCACTCTATATCACCACCAGACGCCGACCAACTCCCATCGGTCGGTCGATGAGATAAGCGCCACCATGGACAAGTATGGATTCCTAGGCCATACGGCCGGATTCCATTCAGGCCATGCTTCCTTCAACTGCTATCCCCACCTCTACTTCGATGCCCAGGAGAAGGACGAGGAGCAGAAGATACGTGATGCCCACAGAGAACTGGCGAGTACCCTCTACAAGACGGGAGCTGTTCCCTTCAAGCTTGCGGCCTACTGGGCTGATGCACTGGAAGGAGTCCAAGACTATATGGACCTCCTTTCGCTAGTGAAGAACACCTTGGACCCCCATGGAATAATGAACAAGAACGTACTGGGAGGTATCTGAGACTTGCCCGAAATCGACCTAGATGAACTCATGGAGAACCTGATGCAATGCAGGAGGTGCGGTATCTGCCGAGATGCCGTCTACGAAGACAGGGGATTCGATGGCGTGTGTCCGGTCTGGAGGAACACGTCAGGATTTGAGACCTCCTTCATGAGAGGACGAATACAGGTGGCAATCGCTCTCCTTGAAGGACTGCTTGAGAAGACCGAAGAGAACACAGAGTCACTCTACACGTGCATGCTCTGTGGCAACTGCTCCCAGATCTGCGCGGCTGAGTTTGACCCGGCTGCAACTCTTGAGAAGGTTCGTGCAGTACTGAGCGACGCGCCGAACCCGGTTCGTGACAACCTAGCTGACAGAGTTCGACATAATGACAACCCATATGGAGAAGAGCTGGCGCTGAAGCGAAGGTGGATGGACGACCTAGGATTCGAAGTACCGTCCGAAGGTGAAACCCTCTACTTCGTCGGATGCACTGCAGCGCTTAGGCTCCCACAGGTGGCGAAGTCGACGCTCAAGATCCTAAGGGCCGCCGGAGAGAACTTCGCGGTCCTGAGGGATGAGCTCTGTTGTGGGTCCGTCCTCCTTAGGACGGGCAGAGTGGAGGAGGCAGAAGAGAATGCCAAGCGGCTTGCAGAGGCAATCAAATCCTCCGGTGCAAAGAGGATACTAGTTACGTGTGCTGGATGCCACAGGACGTTGAAGAAGGACTTCGCTGAGTTTGGACTCG
>JAEOUG010000022.1 GCA_016839445.1 Candidatus Thorarchaeota archaeon | reverse complement strand
ACGAGCCCGATTAGCAGCCAACTCATATCATTGACCTGATGAAGAATATCGCGCGAACTACCATAATCCTTTGGTCAATCAGTGTGGAGCAAGGTGTGAAGTATGACTGCTGCTGTACCTGAAGGGCCGATGTCGACTTCTGCTTGTAGGGCACTGCTTTCGCCAAGATCTAGCTCTCTGCGTGAGAACGAACTTGTGCTGCCTGAGAGAACAATGGCGACTTTCTCACCAGCCCGTAGACGACCTAGGATGTTTCCGGGATCTAGTCTGGCTTTGGTGAGCTTGGGAGACGGAATCAGTAACACATAATCGAAATCGAGCGTTTCCAGTGCCACTGGAAGATCAGGTAAGACCATGAAGTTGCGCTTCATCTTTATGGCCAGTCGGTTAGCATCTGGCACTCCTGACTGTGCTGCCGAGCCTTCGGCCTTGGAAACTACGTAGTTCTGGTACCCAAGCCCATAGACTACCTGCGCGGTCTCCATGGTCTTTGATGCGGAGTGCACGTTGTGTAAGACAACGTAGATATTCTTGAGGACATCATCCAATGTATGCTTCAGCCTCCTTCCGCAGAAGGTGAGAAATGACAGGAGGAACACTCTCCCCTACCTGATTAAACTGACTGTCTGTAGGTCCATGGAAGACGAAGGAATCAGGATAGCTCATGAGCCGTGCATGTTCTCTGACCGTCAGGAGTCTGTCTTGGTAGGGGTGGATGTATCTAGACAACCCTATCACTGAGGTGGCAAGCTGATTAGGCCGGAGCCGGACCCAGTTTGCTCGACTCTTGGTTCGAGATGTCCGAAAGTGCCTTGCTCCTCGCCCGAAGCCGGTTCTTCGAACTGCTTTACTTCGTTCCTCTGAGAGCGGAATCAGGTCATGATTTGACACATGTCTGCCAGGTTCAAGAATCGCCTCAGTATCCAGTGGAGGCAGGTCACCAATGGTTTCAATCACAGAAGGTGAACTCTGAAATCTCGGCTGTAACTTGATGTTGCTGACAAAGACCCGGAGCCTCTTTGAGGGGTTTCCATGTTGATGTGCGCGAATGAGATTGAACCAGACGTCATCGACTCCTACTCGCTTCAGCTCCTTGGTGAGGATTCGCTTGCCGCCTGCATGAAGAATCGCAGCCACATTCTCTATGATGAAGACCATCGGAGAGAGGTCTCCGATGATTCTGATTGCATCCAGGACAAGTTTCGCTGACCCTGCTCCATAAATCCTATCTGTGGCTGGCCTACGACTTCCCGGGTTGGCCTTACTGAATTCCTCACAAGGGGGAGAGGCAAGGACTATATCAGGGCAGCCGCCCATTCGCGCCTCGATTTCACTTGAGTGGATGGCGCCGATGTCACCATTCCAAGTATCAGCCTGTGGGTAGTTCGCAGAATAGGTGGCGAGCGCATTTTCATCGAAGTCGATGGCCAGATGATATGCAGAGTCCGCGCTAAAACCAGAGGCGAATCCTCCCGCACCACAGAAGAGATCTAGGACCTTCACAGTTACTCATGGAAACACACCCAAGAAGGTAAGAATAATCTTGCGGGAGCCATCAGCTCGTGTACTGTCGAAGGAAGACTTCAAAAGCAGCGATGGACTATCGCGCGGCCACGACCCACCTCAGAGAGTGACAGAATGGGAGCAGGTTCAGGAAAAGGCAAGAGCATTCTCTTCGGAGAGCACTTCGTCGTGTATGGCCTCCCAGCCCTAGCTGCGGGGATTGCTTCGGAAACTACAGCCTCTGTCAACAGGAAGGACACACCAGGCTGGACTCTGGAGGACAATCGTCCTGAGATGCCTGGCTACAAGAAGAAGAAGGCTGACGAGCAGAGAGCATCTGTCGAGAACATCCTAAGGTTCTGCGGAATCGATCTTACAGAGTCAGGCATTCATATTGCGCTTGGTGGAGAGTTGGTCTGTGCCTCCGGAATAGGAGCAAGCGCCGCAAGTTGCGTGGCCCTTGCCAGAGCCCTCGACGAGGAGTTCGATCTTGGAATGGATGACAGCAAGATCAATGCGGCTGCCTATCAGGGCGAGATGGGATACCATGGCACACCCTCTGGGATTGACAACACAGCATCCACCTTCGGCGGACTTGTCTGGTTCATCAGGCACCTCGAGGGAGGCCCTCCTAGTTTTGAGATACTGAAGCTGAACAGACCCGTTCATCTCGTGATTGCCTCCACCGGAATAACGGCAAGTACCAAGGCTGTCGTGGATGACGTCAGGAAGACGAAGGAAGACAATCCTGAATGGTGGAAGACAGTTGCTGATGAGTACCTGCAGTTGGTCACTGACGCACGAGCTGCACTCATCGACCCGGACCTTGAGAGGGTCGGTGGATTCATGAATCGGAATCACGAACTGCTCCAAGAACTGACCGTTTCATGCAAGGAACTGGACAATCTCGTGGCGCTAGCAAGGGACAACGGCGCTCTTGGGTCAAAGATGACTGGCACTGGCCGGGGGGGGAACATGATAGCTCTGGCCCCAGACAAGGACACCATGGTTCGCATCGCCGAAGCCCTTCGAGCTGGCGCTGAGGCAGTATGGACCACTGCATTTGGGCTTTGAGGAAGTAGATCAAAGTGATACTAGAAGACTACATTCGGAAACTT
>JAEOUG010000169.1 GCA_016839445.1 Candidatus Thorarchaeota archaeon | reverse complement strand
TAAAGGCCACGCTTCTGTCTAGATTGGTTCTGCAATCAGAAGACCAGCGTCAGATAGCTCCTGCAGCAGAGACTGGAACTCACGTTCCATCTTGCGCTCTACTCCGTCTATCTGCTCCTCATATGAGTCCCAGGGGGCAATCTTCATTCTTGCTATGTTATCCAGACAGCTCATCTCAAGTAAGCGCCTGACGTGAACACCAAGCTTCACAGCTTGAGTCATCTTCCGGGCAAAGCCAATGATTACTCGAAGCATTCTGTAGGTCTTACCCAGGGGGCTGTATGTGTCCACCTCATGCAATGCGCTCTGTGTCAGGAAGTCCTCCTTGATCATGCGGGCGGCCTCAAGAATGGCCCGCTCGGACTCAGGAAGGGCATCTGGACCAACAAGCTGAACAATCTCACGGAGTTCTTGGTCCTTCTGAAGAATGGCAAGGGCCTCTTTGACGAGATCCGGCCAGTCCTCACCTAGATGTTCCTTGTGCCATTTTTCTAGAGTACTGTGATAGAGCGAATAACTGGTAAGTGTGTTGATGGCGGGGAAGAACCGCCTTGCCGCCAAGTCCTTGTCAAGAGCCCAAAACACCTTCACAATTCTGAGGGTAGCCTGCGTAACAGGCTCCGAGAAGTCACCACCAGGAGGCGACACTGCTCCACACAGAGTGATAGAACCGAGGCGGTCATCCGAACCGAGTGTATCAACACGCCCTCCGCGCTCGTAGAACTGCGCAAGACGGGACCCAAGATACGCAGGATAGCCCTCCTCAGATGGGAGCTGGCCGAGACGTCCCGATATCTCTCGTAGCGCTTCAGCCCAGCGGGATGTGGAGTCAGCCATTAGTGCCACATCATATCCTTGGTCTCTGAAGTACTCCGCAATCGTGACGGCCACATAGATGGAGGCCTCACGAGCTGCCACAGGCATGTTAGACGTGTTCGCAATGAGGACAGTCCTTTCCATGAGGGGTCTGCCACTGCGAGGATCTTTCAAGTGGGGCCACTCCTCAAGAGCCTCGGTCATCTCGTTCCCACGTTCTCCGCAGCCTACGTACACTACGACTTGAGCATCAGCCCATTTTGCGAACTGGTGAAGAGTCACTGTCTTTCCTGTGCCAAATCCTCCGGGAATAGCGCCTGTGCCACCCTTTGCTTGGGGCATGAAAGTATCAATCACCCGCTGCCCTGTTATGAGGGGTGTGTCCATTGGGGCCCTCTCCTTGAAGTTGCGACCCACTCGCACCGGAGTACGCTGCATCATCATGACCTGGTGGATGTCTCCGTGAGCATCCTTCACCTTGCATACTGTATCAACTACAGTATATTCTCCCGGACCGACAATCTCTGTAATCTCTCCCTGTACTCCTGGGGGAATCATAACCTTCGAGGTGATGATCCCCGTCTCGGGCACTTCACCAATTATGTCCCCAGAAACGACCTTCTCCCCTGCCTTCACCGAGGGACTGAACTGCCACTTCTTCTCCTTGTCAAGCCCGTCGACAGAGAGACCCCTCGTGATGAAGTCTCCTGCAATCTCTTTGAGAACCGGGAGAGGTCTCTGAATACCATCATAGATTGACCCTAGAAGACCGGGGCCTAGCTCTACAGACAGAGAGTCACCCGTCGCCTCGACTGGCTCTCCGGGAGCAAGTCCAGAGGTTTCTTCGTAGACCTGAGCAGTGAACTCCTCGTCACCAACTTCGATAACCTCTCCTATGAGCTGCTGATTGCCCACTCGCACAACTTCATACATTCGTATTGAAGGGAGACCTGAGCACTTCACAACTGGCCCAGCAATGCTCTCTATCCGTCCTTTCTTTTCTGTCAAGGCTTCAACTTCACCTCAGATGTTTATCTCAATGCCGACTGCACGTCGTATCAGTTCTCTCAGCACAGTCTCGTACGCCCCCGTTGTGCCATCTCTATCGGGTATGAGTAAGATGACCGGAACTGGAGCCTGCGAGAGTTCAACTATCGTGTCTTCGACCGACTCTGCGAGCGGTTCGGTGATCATGATGAGGCCTATGGCGGGATCGCGGAAGTATCTGAGTAGAAGCTCTCTTGTTTCATCGGCAGATGATGGTATTGCGCTCTCACTCACTCCAACCAGGCGGAACCCGGTTACTGTGTCCCTATCACCAATGACCGCAATCTTGTCGCTGGACATGACGATACCTGCTCTACTCAAGCCTTGGGCCATGCTCTGTCGGTCCGCTAAAAAGCATTTGGAAGTTGACCCACCCCAACTATGTAGTGAACTGGCTGATAATGTCCTCTTCCTCAATGTGGGTCCAGCAGTACAGACATTTGAGCTGAATGGGGTTCTTTGATGTCACTTGATACTTGGGCTGAATGGGCTCTCGTTCTTTGTTCGTGATGCAGCGCGGATTGGTACAGACAACAACACCTGTGATGGCGTCTGGTAGCTCAACCCTAGTCTTCTTGATGACCTTGGAGCCCTTGATGAGGTTGATAGTGGCTTCGGGTGCCACAAGGGCGATTCTTGCCACCTCAGGTGCAGCAATGTCGCGGTTCTCGACCTTGACAATGTCTTTGCTTCCGATTCGCGGACTACTGATGTTCATCGCCAGAGTGACCACATTCCCCTCTTTTCCTGTGATGCCCAGAATCTTCAACACCTCAAGGGCCTTTCCGGCCCGGATATGGTCGATTACCGTTCCATCGTGAATCTTCACAATGCGTATCTTGCCGTTAGTAGAGCTGTCACTCATCGCACTAATCAAGTCTGGCGTGAACGTGAACCCATTTTAGCACTTCCGTCGCCCGGCCTCTACCCGTCAAAAGAGAAGGTTGATATGTTCTCTCGAGTGACGGGGCGCTGAAAACACGGTGAGATGGCATTGGTTCTTGAAGGTCTAGGTCAGTCGCTAAACTCTGCACTAAAGAGGCTGTTTGGAGCTAGTGTCATCGACGAGGATCTCGTCAAGGAACTGGTCAGAGATATCCAGCGTGCGCTCCTAGTTGCAGATGTTGACGTCAACCTTGTTATGGCCATTACCGAGAGAGTCCAGAAGCAGGCACTAGATGAGAAGCTGCCAAGAGGAGTATCCAGGAGAGAGCACATTGTGCGAGTGGTCTGGGATACTCTCGCGTACTTCCTTGGAGAGAAGGCTATCCCACTCACTGTTCATCCAGGCAAACCGAATCTTGTGATGATGGTCGGAATACAAGGGTCAGGAAAGACAACCACCATCGGAAAACTTGCTCGTTACTATCAGAAGCGAGGCATCAAGACCGGCGTAATCTGCGCAGACAACTTCAGACCAGGTGCTTACAGTCAGCTCAAGATGCTAGCGGAACGTTCCAACATCCCGTTCTACGGTGATGAACAAGAGAAGGATGCAGTGAGGCTGGCAAAGAATGGATTGAAGGAGATGAAGAACAAGGGGATTGAGCTCATCCTTCTGGACACCTCTGGCCGTCACCGCGAAGAAACAGGTCTCATCAAGGAGATGCGCGACATCGACAAGGCCGT
>JAEOUG010000168.1 GCA_016839445.1 Candidatus Thorarchaeota archaeon | reverse complement strand
GCCAAGTTCATGCGCCGAGTCATCATGATTGGTATGATGCACTTCCAGGACCCCTACAACTTCGATCTTGAGAGGGTCCAACACTGCGACATCAACTACGCAGTCCCTGATGGCCGCATCATTCCGTTCTGCACCATGAACACTATTCATCGCTCGAGAGTGGAGGAGAAGTTCTCCAAGACCCTCGAGGAGTGGCGCACTGGCCACAAGCCCGACAAAGTCGAAGAAGAGAGCATCAGCAAGCCCTATCAGGGCTAGAGCGAAAGGGTGAGGGGCCAGCAGTTCCCCTCTTCCTCTCCTCTTTCTTGTTGCCCCATATGGTCGATTCCTGACCGCCTGTCCGTATGCTGGCTCTTTGCAGCCCCTGTGGCCGGATTTGACACTGCGCAAGTGAGATATGTCTGCTCCTCCAACTGAATGTGGAGTATTCTAAGGAGCGAGCAGAATAATGCCAATCAGATTCATAGCTAGATTGAACGAGTATGACAAGAAGCATCTTGGCTTCTATGTACCGAAGTATGTCGCTGACTTCTACCGCCTTGAGCCTGGAAGATACAAGGGCGGATTCAGTCTCTCACATGGTGAAATGACAAGTTTCGGGATTACTCTCACACCGTTCAGGAAGACTCTCAGAGGGCGACTTCCACAGGGCGAGGGCAAGAGGGGATCCATCGGCGAGGTCTGGATATACCGCGACACATGGATAGCCCCGAAGAAACCAGCTGCCTGACGCCATCGTGTAGATTGCTCGTTAGGATTTGGCTACTCCTCAGAGAACACCATTTCCATGCTGACGATATTGCCTATCAAGACACCAGCAGACGTCACAAGGGCGAGGGGCCACTCAGGGGCTTGAAGCAAGCTGCCATTGAGCCAACCCGCAACTATGATTGAGTAGTTGTAGGCCAAGGTGATCGAGCTGATTGTGACGTTGTTGCCTTCACCGTCGCTGACGACAAGATCATAGCCCTCGACGGCCAAGGATCCATTGAACAGGAAGTGGTCATCATCTGCACCGTCCATGGCCGCGACGATAGTCCAGAGAGCTACTCCTGAGTATACGTCTGCCCCAACGGCGATGTCTCTTGCATGATGAGGACACGAGGCTACCGAGTAGTACTCGTCGTGTGTCAGGTTCAGAGATTCCACTCCCATCAGTTCAAGTTCCCAGGGTTCCACCTCATCGATGAGAGTAATGTTCACGACATCCTTTGCCCAGAAGTGCCCATCTGTCAGGTTTCCATCATCATTCAGTGTGACCACCCTGAGTGGCCCTCCCTCCGGCAGTGGCTCTGAGTCCTCGTAGTAGGCGAGAATGAGGGTGCAGTTGATTATCCCGATAGGCTCTCCAGTCGGTGAGTAACCATCGAATCTGCCTTCCACTTGAGCTCGAGTGAAGTAGGTAGTGTACCCATCACGGGAAATCACTTCCAGCGTGTAGCCAGCTGGGACGTCTGCAACTGAGTTCAGTAGCGTATACATTGGCACACCCGTGTAGGTGAAAGGCCCGACGATGGTTCCGGTGGTCTTTCTGTGTCCCCCTTCACCAGTAACAGATGGAAGCTCCTTTAGCTCCGAGAAATTGTACATTTCCGAACTCTCTCCTATTGTCACAATGACGCTTGCACTGGGATCGGTGTCTGGATCCGTTGTGGTGGTCGCATTTCCGTTCCCTGTGTCAGGGAGAAACACTACCAGGGCGGCAACTCCGGTGACCAGTAGTATTGCTGTTATTGCTAGAGCGGCGATCTGTCTTCCTTCCATTGTCGATTCACGCTTCTCGATATGTACAACAGAACATGTCGCGAAGGCGTACCATAAATCTGTGTCGATGGGCCATCTTAAAGCTAGGTGACTTTAAGTCTCCAGATTGCTCATGCGGCACTCATGCGTGTTGGACCAGAACTCCAATAGACGAGCACGAGAGGGGCCGTAAATCTTTCAATAATCAATAGAGGAATTGGAACGGCGTCATTAAAGTAAACTTTAAATCCTACCTCGGTTTCCTTCAGATAATTCACCGGAGGGTCGAGGCATAGGGCATCGTTCCTCAGTGAATTGGGATGCAAAGGCGAGCGTGTGGGCTAGTTTTTCGTTACATGCCCTCAATTACGAAACTCCCCCCTCCTACCACGATTCCCGCATGCTCGCCACCTTCTTCTACTCTCTGAGCTAGACAGCAGCTAGCTATTCATCTAGAATATGGTACTCAGTCTTTCACTGTTGAGCTTCACGGGCACTTCGGTATTCTTTCAGTGGTTCATATTGGGCAAGTATCGATACAATGAAGAAGAGAGTCCAAATGGCCGTTGCCAAGATTGCCAGGAGAAACAAGGCCCAAATCAGGAACAAAAGGGGGATGGCCATTCCCATGGCCCAATAGGCGATGATGAAGATGGGGATGGATCGCGCTGAAGTCTTTACTGAAGAGGGGATCGTGCGAACGGTGAGGAAAGCTCCAATCAAGTTGACTCCAACCAAGAAGACCCAAAAATGAAACAACAGAGCCAAGAAGAGGAGAATCAACTGAATGATGGCGTCGCTGAGAGACGTTGGAGGGAGTTGGGTGAGGAGTAAGGTGAGGATGGTAATGATGAAACCAGCGAAGACTGCAGCCATGCTATTTATGTTAGATACAAGGCTAAGGTAATCAGAATATCGCTCCTCAGATTCAGTCATTTCACGTTTCTCAAACCACCTCTGGGCTTCTGGCGCATAAAAGCCATGTTGTTTACTGGGCAGTTAGCTTTTCGCGAACCCCAGCATGCGAAGTACAAGCTCTTCAAAGACGAGCTCGAGTGTGGGACCGATGGGATTGCGGGTGTCGTCGTTGGGGTCTGGGCTGTTGTGTACAGAGGGAGACTCACTAGGCCCTAGTGTTGTGGTTCACGCGAAACCCTTGCGCCTCAACCTTCTGGTGGATAGCCCGCCGAATACTACAATCACGACAACGCTAGCCACACTAGTCAGCAAGAGGATAATCTGCATTGCGCTTCCTTGGGTCCCGTTGGTGTTAGAGGTTGTCCCGGTACCAGAAGTGGTCGTGGTCGTGCCTGTGTTTGTAGTAGTTGTCTGGGTTGTGGTTGTGCTGGTAGTAGTACTGGGCAGAACGGTTACGTACGTGGTCGCCGATGCGAAGAAGGCACCTAGGTCCTCGACAAGTATCGTGACATTGTGTGTACCCGGCTCCAGTCCCGGATAGATGGCCACAATGGGTCCTCCGTAGGTGTCTGGGTACGGCCACCACCAGCCGTATCTAATCAGCTCGCCATCCAAGAAGATCTGATAGCGACCAGAGTGCTCATCTTCCACGTCCCACTGAAGGATGTGATGCGTGACTCCATCGTCGATGTATTCGAGGTCTTCGGGAACGACCGTTATCACCGGAGCATCCCAATCATGCCTCGTTCCGTTGGGGAATCTGTCAACAATGTCGTAATACCCCGTCCCGCTCGAGAAATCATGGTAAATCTCGTAGAAATCGACTCCATCGTAGTCGTCCCAGAAGTTGCCGAGACACAACCCGTCATCCCAGTAGCTGCTTATCGAAGTGGATCTGGCATTGAGCTCATTCTGCCTAATCAGGTTGTAGTAGACCCTCGACTCCATCCCTCCCCAGTAGTATACCCCTACTTCGTTTCTCTCTACAGTGCAGTTTCTGAAGTGGGAATGGTCTGACAAGTACGGGTGGAGTCCATATCTGCAGTCTGAAACGTGGCATAGCTCAACTATGCAGTCCTCGGAGCAGGAGACCCGTATTCCACTGTCCGAGTGACCGACCGTTGTTACGTTTACAACCCGGCAGTCCTGACAGAATCCGAGGACTATTCCCGTAACCCCGTCTGCGATAGTTCCATCTCTGACCTCAGTATCATTGCAGTTGGCCAGTATCAGCTGGCCAAAGTCATCAGCATCGAGAACCAATCCTGACTCGCCGTGCACGAGTCTGAGTTCCTTGCCATTGCAGTAGCAGTTTGACACAGAGTGATTCCATGATTCAGAAACCCTTCCTGCGATATTGATGCCGGCTTGGAAGAAATCGGAATCCTCGATTGTGCACCCCGTCGACTCGAAGAGTGATACTCCGTTGCATACCCCGGGTGAGCCCCCCACTACCATTATGGAGGAAATCTGAATCGAGGTACAGTATGCAAGCAACACGGCATCGCAGACGTTCTCGAAGAAGCCACCGGTAAGCACTAGATTGGAGCAGTTAACAGCTATCAGCTGGCCGTAGTCCGCCATCACTATCGAGCCGCCTGTGAGGTTGCTGATGTACACGAGGCTCTTGCCGTTCACAAGGTTCCCTTCTATTGTGGTCGTCCGATAGCGTGGGGAGTCGCTCAGGTAGAACTCCCCGAGCGAGAGGCCACACGCCGTCAGGAGGTTGTTCATGACAACACACTCCTCACAGTGCGATAGCACAATGCCTGCAGTACTTCCCCCGATAATCGAGTTGTTGGCGATTGTGGACCTGTCTGACCAGTCTGCATAGATGCCGTAGTGAGAGAATGTGTCGATGGAGTTGTTCTCTACGACGCTCAGATATCCAAAGCCGATCTTGACAGCCGTATGGCAGTCATGAATCGCATTGTTCCTGAATACACCTCCATTCTCAATATACAGTCCTCTCGTGCAGTTGCTGACCGTGTTATTCAGATAGTAGGCTGGGTAATCATCATTCTCGTAGTTGCTGTGAATACCGCTCCCACAGCGAAACACCTGGTTGTGCATGATGAGGTTCTCGGCGACCAAGCGACACTTGATACCAGTACCACAGTCATAGACCCGGTTCTCGGTTGCATTGCTGTATGATACAGTGTAGAAGTAGATTCCCTCTACGCATCCACTTACGTTGCACCGTGTGATGCTGCAGTAGTAGGAGTGGTCGATGGTAAACGAGCCGCCTGCAATCTGGCAGTGCGTGACTGAGCAATGGGTGACATTTCCCAGGAAGATGCTAGTGCCGTCTTCGGATGCTGCTCTCGTGAATATGCACTCATTGACCAGAACATGTGCCCGTGTATTCATGATTGCCAAGCAGGTGCCGTTGGTGGTGATATTCAGGCTGGATATGACAAATGGATTAGATACACTTCCGTTGCCAGGCCAGCCTTGACCAGCGAGCTCCGAATCGTTGTGGATGGTGATTGCTGCATGTTCAATCAGATCTGATTCGAGTGGCATCCGAAGGGCATCTTTCTCTGAAGGGCTCCTGCTGAACTCACTCGGCCCCTCCAGCGTGAGTACAACTGGAGCGGCTAGAAGCAATGCAAGAATCGTGAGAGCAATCTTCCTCTTCCACAGCGGCGGCAACGACGCCCCTCCATCTGCTGTCTACACTAGTTCTGCCTTTCTCCTTTCCGGTTCAGTGAGAGTCGAAGTCAATATATACAAGGGTAAAGCTGCCGAACCAAGCAACCGGACTTGTGAGCGTGCGCGTGGGTGGACTGGACCGATGCAAGAATCATCGGAGCGATGATTGTCGACTGCAGGATATCTTACAACGCCCTAGCTCAGCAGCTCGATATGACAGCAAATGCGGTGAGAGCTCGCGTGGCCAATCTGATTGAACGGGGTGTCATTGAGTTCGACGTTGTTCTCAGCTATGCACAGGTGGGGGCAGATCCGGTTCTTGTCAAGGTGGTCACGGAGAGCAACGTGACAAGCGATGAGATCATTGAGGAGATTGGGCAGCATCCCTTGACCTATGTACTGAACCCGTTTCCTGACGGACTCCTTCATGTGTTTGCTGACTACCGAACGCCGTCCGAACTTGCTGAGTTGCTCCAGTTCATCAGGACGAGAAACACAGTCACAGAGGTTGAGGCTCACACGATAATCACACAGAGAGGCAAGAAGGGTGAGTTCACAAAGGACCAGCTGAGAGTACTGGCCGCTCTCTTGGATGACGTCAGAAAGCCAATCACAGCGATTGCTGAAGAGGCCGGTATCTCAGCCAGGCGCGCCAGACGGGCTCTGAATAAGTGCTATGATGATGAGACCATACACTTCATGAGCCGATGGAATCCGAATTTAGGTGACTCGACCGCAATCCTGTCGGAGATCACATGGGCTCCTAGTTTCGACGTGGCTGAGTCAAACAACTGGCTATACACGACATTCGACAAGCAGTTCTGGTATGCCTACATCTCGGCAAGTCAACCCGTCTTCTTCTCGGTATTCGTTCTTGAACATGTCCGCGAAATGGAAGAGATTGACACAGTGTTAGAATCATCGCCCAGAGTCAAGCACGCAGACACGTACCTTATGTATCCCTCACGGCTCTTCCCCCGACCACGAAGAGTCTGGCTAGAGGAGATGATTCGTGAGAGTGGCGTCGTTCAATAGACGATACCTAAGTGAATCCTTATATCGGTCTTCACGATTGTTAAAGTCCAGATGTTCGCAATCCTTCTCCTTCTCGGTGGACTCGCTCTTGCTGTGATGTTCTACGTATACGCAGGCAGAGTGGAAAAGGGAAGATCTGGCGAGAAGCTGGTTAGGCCTCTGAAGCATGGACGCGACATGTGGGCCGCCACACTACTTGATTGCGATTATGAGCCTGCAAAGGTCAGATTCGGTCCTGGCAAGGCAATCCCCCCCGGTGCAGCGGTTCATCATGTTTCACATAAGGATGAGTTCTCTCAGCATATGTCCTCTAAGTGAGAAGAGTGACCTATCCACCGCGGAGATAGCGAAGGTAGCTACCAATGTCCCTCGGTCGCACATAGAGTCCGGGCACTTTGCTCATGTAATCGAGATAGCCCTCTCCAAACCGCTCGACCAACTCTTTCTCTTCCACTCTGATGTGTATCCTCAGTGTGACGTAGACGATTAGAAAGAAGGCCAAGGAATACACTGATAGCCGCAGAAAGAACGCACCGAGTCCGACAAGTATCAGCGCAAAATACGCGGGATGCCGAATCACTGAGTAGATCTTGTGTGTCTGTACTTCTGACTCTTCTGGGAAGTAGAGATAGAGAACCAACATGTAATCTAGTCCGAAGTCGAGTAGCGCCCTCATTGCAGAAGCAAACCCGAGCAAGAAGATGAAGACCCCAACCATCACCCTGACGACTATGTCAATCTCCGTTGTCACGCCAAACATTGAGAGCACCGAGCGCGAAAGCTCGATTGTGAGCGGATTGACCGGCGCCACTGGAGATACCGACCGAACTGATACGTAGCTATGAATGGCGAGCGCGAAGACAAACGTGACACCGACCACTCCCCTTGGAATGACCCTCTGATATGCTAGGTTTCCTAGTCTTTCCTTGAGCGCCTTCTTGTTCCGCCACAACCCCGAGATCAGTATCAGCCCCATGGCAGAGACGACGCAACTTCCAAGGATTGGAAGAACCGGTTCCAGGTCAAACATTAAGGGAATGGTGGGGAGCATCCTTGATGCAACATCAAACAGTATCTGGATACAGACACCGACTGTCACAGAAACGATGAACAGAATGGGAATGAGGGCAATCCTGCGTCCCTTGTACTTCGGCAGTTTCTCCCGGAGCTTCTCCAATCCTCTCATGCAGTAGTCCGTTTAAGAAGGTCGATATAAGTTCCATCAGAACCCTATGGAATAGTTCATTACACAACTGTCTGATTGGCTTGCGGTTGATGCTCTTGAGTCTCAGACGCCAGCTTGATGTCATACAGGTCGATGTGTTCACAGACATTCCATTCGGCGGCAACCCTGCTGCTGTTGTCCTTGACGCAAACAATGTCAGCGATGAGACAATGGTACACATCGCCCAAGAGATGAACGTTCGTGAGACTGTCTTCATTTCGGGTTCATCTTCTGCTGACTATCGGTTCAGGTACATGACACCGAAGGGTGAGCTGGGCTTCTCAGGTCATCCAACCATCGCTGGTTTCCTGGCTCTGGTTGATGAGGGAAGAATACAGCTTCGATCGGATGTCAACACATTCAGTTTGGAGGCGAAGACTGGGATTCTCAATGTTGACATCGTCAAGAATGAAATGACTCAGATACATGAGGTTCAAATCACTCACAAGAAACCTCGTTTCCTCGAGACCTACGACCCCAAGGAGTACACCGACGCCTTTGGGCTTTCTCTGGCAGACATTCTGTCACCAAATCCCCTTCAGACAGTTAGTACTGGGACCCCTCACCTGATGATTCCCCTTAGCACACAGAGGTCTCTTGATCGGATTCGGCCTGACTGGGACAAGCTTGAGGAACTACATGAGAGTGGCGACTATGCCTCCATCAGCCTGTTCACGAGAAAGACTAGAGACCCCACTTCTGATGCACAGGTTAGGCACTTCGCACCGGCACTTGGTGTTCCTGAAGACCCCGTGTCCGGCTCTGCTGCCGGGAGCCTGGGTTCCTACATCATCCAGTACGGGCTTATGGAACCCACTTATCCGATCACTAGCATCGTAGTTGAACAAGGTCACTACGTAGGCAGGGCTGGCAAGGTGTTCGTTGAAGTTCGGGGCGGCAAGGAATCCATTGATCAGGTCAAAGTGAGTGGAACGGGAGTCACTGTACTCAAGGGAAAGCTCTACTTCTAGCCTGGGTATGATATGATACTCAGCGAGGTGGATACACCTGATGTCCCGACTCTATCAGCCTAAGGCTTAGCAGTACAATCTCCTCCCCCTTGTCATCGAGGAGTTTGCCCATCGTTCTCTGTATCCTTGGCATGTTCTTCTTGATGTAGTCGAGGAAATCCTCCCTTGATTCGCTAAGAGCGTGATGCATTGCTTCAACGTGGTCTATCATACTTGGCGTTCCTCGCCGGAGCTGTTTTGAGTGCATTTCCTTCTCCAGAGTGCGAAGAATGGTTTCTGCGAGAGATCTGGATTCGCTCACGAGCCCGTCGCTTCTCATCCTCTTCTGGTCCTTCTTCTCCATGGCCTTGGCCTTTTCCAAGAATGCCCTCACTTCCTCTGGGGTCAGCTCCGGTTCGTCCATGTCAGATTCGATAACAAGCCTCTTCCATGCCCTCTTGTTGTGGAATTGGACTGGTGTGATGTAGCCCTTTGCTTCCATGTCCATCAGGTGCTTTTTGAACATGTCCTCAGTCATTAGAGAAGTTGGCCCTGACACTACAAGGAATTTCTGGAAGAGCACCGCCTCGAACTCGATTACCGCCCAGCCGAAGGAGCGGACAATAGCTCTCTCTATCTCCCTGTCCATCTCTTCAGAGCCCATGCTAAAGGACATCTCTCTCTCAATCCCCACTGAGAAGACCCAGCTCGTAGGTAAATAGGTCGGCTGAACATATGAAGATTCGCAGCACTCTCTCCGTTCGATTTTTGGTAATTCCCTATTGGTTTTCGAACAGAAGTGAGATTTGTGGGAGCGATTCTAAAGAAATAGACAGTGGCCCAGCGGTAGCTGGACCACCTATTGTCACTCTACCTCCGACGTAGGAAGATGAGAGCCACTATTGCTACTACACCTATCACTCCGATTCCTACGGTGATGAGCAACCACTGAGAACTCTCGCCTGTGCCAGTGCCTGTACCGGTGCCCGTGCCTGTTGTCGATGAGGCCCAAGTGATACTGAAGTATGCTCGAGTGATGTTGTTCCCTTCAGTGTCTTCGGCAGTGATCTTCACCGTTATGACCTCTCCAGAGAACCCACTGATTGTTGCATTGTAGGTGTCTCCGTCCGCGGTCATGGATATTGTCTGAGTACCCCCAGAGGATTCCACAACCAGCTCTGCTGAGGCCACACCACTAGGATCGGTGATGGTGGCAAAGAACTCGACTGACTGGCCACTACTCGGGCTTGTTGGAGCCCAGTATACACCTCCTACTCTTGGGCCGACCTCGTCCTCAAGAGAAACAGAGCCAATGGATCTGTTATAGGCCCAGACAAGGAAGTTCTCTAAGAAAACGACGTTGTCGAATTCGGCCTCCTTGCCGTAATCGAAGTCGCTGAAGAAGGTGGTTCCTGTCACCAAGAGCCGAAGGGTACCAATCTCCTCAACTGCCGCGAGCGGTATCTGCTCACCGTACTCACCGTCATCTTTGTTGTCATAGATCACATCTATCGCTGGTGTGTTCTGGTCCGTTTGATATCCAGACGGATCTGCATAGATCACAGGCAGTATAGGGTCATCATCCGTGAAGTAGAGACTCGTGGGAGAGAACATATGGAACGAATCCACATCCTCCGTTAGTCCAGCAGTAACTCCAGCTGCAGGAATATCATAGAGATCGTTGTACCACAGCTGGTAGGTGCCTGGCATGTACACGTTGTCATCATTCACTCTGATGTGCGAGCCTATCGCCTCAAGAATCTGATTGGGGCGCGCATTGTCTGTGTATGCATCGAAGTCACCTCTGCCCGTCAGGAGTATGGACTTATTCCCTGAGGCCGCCCAAGTGGCTATTGCATCCAACTCCGCAGTAGTGTATTCATCCAGCGCACAAGTGGCCACGAAGAGGTCTGCGCCCGCGAGTGCAGTAGTATTGATTGGGTCCTCCCAGATTACCATCTCGTAGCCGAGTCTCGCCAAACTCTGGTTCACAGAGTTGAGAGCTTCGTCATAGACGTAGTCGTTGTCATGAGCGAAGTCGAATACGGCCTTGTACTCGTACACAATCTCGACATCAGGAGCGTTGATACCCTCTGTCAGTGTGTAGAACAGACACAGTGTGTTGTTCAAGGCAAGTGTGAGGCATTCCTCAGTGAGCGTTTTGATTGTGGAGTTGGTCTCTATTGCCGTTGTTTCAGATGTGGGATAGGCATCTACAACGTAGTCGTAGTACTGGTGTGAGTAGGTTGCTCCATCTACAACTAGCTGGCTCACATTGGAAACGGTGTTCTCAGTGCGTGATCCTAGTACAAGAGACCCAAGGTGGCCGTTGATGTCCCCTTCGTAGGCCGAGTGACCCGGCCAGTTTGGACCTGTGTGAGCAGGTATGCAGGGATCGATGGCATAGTGTGACATGACACCTGCCGCGAAGAAGCCGTCCTCCCAGTTTCCTATCGTGAAATTGCCCCTCGCGAAATCGTACCATCTCTGAGCTGCTTGTGGTGCAGTGTTGTTTCCGTTTTCGGGATAGTAGAGGTGGTTCTCCCAGTCTTGCCAGACTTGATCTGGTGTTGTTGAGCCTGTGATGAGCTCCGGGCTGTAGTAATCGAACGCCTCGGCCCAGCTCTGGTTTGCTATGTCATCAATACACTCGTTGACTATGAACATGTGCGTGACAAGGCCCCATGCGTCAGCCTGAATGGCATTCGGCATCACGATTGCTGCCGGAAGCATGGGCATTAGAAGCAGTGCCAAGACAACCCATTTTCTCTTCATGAGTCCTCATGGTGTCTGGCACTGCTATTAAGTAGTGCGCCAAGACGCGCTGAACTAGGTTCCTCTTCTCCTGCCTAGGACGACCACCACCGCGATGACTGCAACTGTTCCTCCAATTGCACCGACGAGGATGATGGGGCTCAGAGGTGTGCCTCCTCCGCCTCCTGTCGTTTCAAATGCGGTGTACGTATCCTCGGACAGCACGAACATGCCATCATATCTGTCGTAGATGAGGAAGTGGTACGTGATGTTCGTGTTTGCAGAGTAGGGCCCTAGAGTGTATTCAATTGTGGTGCTCTTTATGCTCGCCTGTACTG
>JAEOUG010000021.1 GCA_016839445.1 Candidatus Thorarchaeota archaeon | reverse complement strand
TTCACTGTTGATGCTGCTCACCTGCGAGGCAGTGGGAGGCAATATAACAGACATGCTTCCCTACGCAGTTGCTACTGAGTTCATGCAGACAGCAAGTCTGATGCATGATGACTTCATTGATGATGATGATATGCGGCGTGGTGTAGAGAGCACTCACAGGAAGTTCGGTAATCGAATGGCGGTTCTTGCGGGAGACCTGCTCATAGGGATGGCAGTCAAGCTGGTTGGAGAGCAAGCCACACCAGAACTACTGAAGATGGTCTCGACTACAGGAATCCGAATGGCTGAGGGCGAGGCAGCGGACCTGCTTACTCTTGCCAACCCAAAACACGTCGTCACCAAACAGGAATACTTCGACATTGTGGGTAGGAAGACTGCAGCCTTCATGCAGGCAGTTGCCAGAATAGGGGCGATTCTTGGAGATGCGACCGCAGAGGAGGAGGCCAGCCTCGCAGAGTATGGCGAGATGCTAGGACTAGCCTTTCAGGTAAGAGATGACATTCTGGACGTCACGTCCAGCCGAAAACGAATCGGCAAGAGCGTTCTCTCGGACCTCAAGGGCAACAAGCCGAACTACGTCCTGGTTCACACACTTGAGGAATGCCCGGATGAGATCACAGACTCCTGCCTGGAGGCACTCGCAAGTGGAAACCTGCGGAAAGCGCTGAGAGTGATTGAGAAGGTTGGAGCAGTCGAGTACTCGCAGAGTGTCGCGCGGGACTACGCAGAGAAGGCGGTCAGCGCCATACTTGGAAAGGGATTCGAGAACGAGAACCACCTGATAGCTCTAGCATCCTTTGCAGTAGAGAGGGAGAGCTAATCTCTATCCAAGGAGCCGGCGTAGAACAGAAACCGCAGCACCAGACATCATTCCTGAGGGAAGTGGAAGCCTGCACCTGATTATCGGCTCAAGGAATCTTGCCCGCATTAGGGCCATTCCAACTTCCGTCAGGCTGTCAGACCCCATGACTCTGTCAGCCAGCCTGAGTGCCGCAAGTGAGGCTCGAAGTTCAGTACCGAATTCTGATTGCCAGAGAGCATCGTATCTGTTCAAGGGAGTCCCGTTCTCCAGATGACTCGACACGGCCTCGCCAGCCATCTCGCCACCACAGAGAGCTGTCGGAATCCCACCTCCGTTCGTGGCCATTACATGGCCGGCGGCATCACCAACAATGACTGTGTTTCCACGAGTTGTGTAAGCCACTGGACCTCCAACCGGAATGAGAGCTCCTACAGATCTGACTACTTCGGCGTCACTATACCTCCCCGGAACTCTCCTGACAACGTAGTCCAAGTAGCTCTTCAGGGGTGCATTGCCCAGAGCCATGCTCTTCCTAACTCCGATGCCAACGTTGGCCTCTCTGTTTCCTCTGGGTATGGTCCAGCCATATCCCCCAGGGGCGGCCCTACCTCCGAATATCATCTCTACAACACGGGGGTCGACATCGGCGTTGGAATAGACTCTATGCAGAGAGAGACTGAGGTCCCTGTCTTGGCGGTCGTACGGATTACCAATGGAGCGAGATATCAGTGAAACAGGACCGTCTGCTCCGACAATTACCTTTGCCGAGACAGTCCCAACTCCTGACGAGGACTTGACTCTGAGGAGTTCCTTTGATTCGCGGGCAATAACCCGAAACCCAAGTGACAGCTCTGCTCCCGCTTCTACTGCTCGCTCGGCAAGATGAGCGTCATAGCGACGTCTGTCAATTATGTTCGACTCGAAGTCGAACTCATAGCTGTGCTCTCGCGGAGACACCAGACGAATCCGCGATGTTCTATTTAGCGTGAACCTTCGAGGGATCTCAACGAGACGCGCCATTCTTGGGGAATGAGGAAACATGTCCGAGATCTCTTTCCCAGCGGGAAGGAATTCTCCGCACTGAACGGGTATTCCAACGGCGCGCCTTCTCTCCAGTATGATGACTTCATGTCCCCTCTCGGCAATTGCTTTGGCGGCCATAGTGCCGGCAGGACCTGCTCCTACGACGGCTACATCATACTTCTGCCGTTGCATCGCTATGGGCCAAGCTGCAACTCGTTATGAATGCCACCCTTCGGTGGTATGACTTCCCTCCTAGTCCGTGGACTTCCGCATCTTGTAGAGCCCAACCAGACTAAGAACCATCGAGATTCCTGTCAGCACACCTATGATGAAGTCTAGAATCGCAGCCTCTAGCGGAATGAATCGATCTGCAAGTATCGCCGCAGCAAGGCAGAGGCTTCCAATCGGTATCAACCACTCATCTCTAATCAAGGCCATAGGAATCACCCTTCAGAAGACTATTGGTCTGTGACTTCATAAGGAGGGATATCAACGCAAGATTCCCTGTACTGCCGTCCTCGGTGCGCTGACCAAGATCAGGGGAATGTGTTCGCCCTTACACCGCTAACTTGATTACAGAGCTCTCGGAAGAGGAAATGAGGGAGTGAAGACCTTGCAGAGTGAAGAAACGATAGGGATTGCCTTCGTTCTCCTCCTAGTGCTCTCACTCTCTGCCAACCTCCCTCCTGACTCTAACACTCATGATGCGGCATATGTTTCCCCAGCTGCCAATACACTGCAGCTAGTTCCCAACCCGAACCTGACCACGGAACCAAACATGACAAACGTGGGGACATCTGGAGAGTTCAGCTCAGGATGGAACTCAACATCGAACTCAGCCGACCTCGTTTGGACACATGTGGCGGGCACTCCCCTCAATTGGGCCTCAAAGGGCTTTGGATGGCCGGATTGTCTAGATCATGTCAGACTGACCGAGAATGCATTCTGGGCCGAGAACAGGCAACCTGATGGTCTTCGGGCAGCAATGGTTGCGAGATTGGAGGTCACTGGAGACTTTGCCACTGAAGAGGATGGCCGCCAGATGTTCGAGTGCACGGTGTACGTGAAGACAACCGAGTCACCTTCGGACTGGTATCCCATTCTTCATTTCCCAACAGATAGTGAAGGGTCCGTTACGAAGAGTCAGGAACTGCCACAAGGATCTATCACCTACGCTTGGGATAACGTTCTCGAGGACTGCTTTGATGAGAACGGAGAGCCTGTTTCAGGATTCCATATTCTAATCGCGCTCTCGCCCACCTACAGGTTCGAGCAATGGGTTGACTACGAACCTTGGCTGCACTACAATGGGCAAGTGAAGCTTACCGTAGACAGCTTCCAAGTAGAAGCCCTACTCTCTGAAGCCATTCCCATAGGGCAGGTTCCGTCGCCGACTACGACTGAAGTCCTTTCCACAACTCAGGGGCATCTCTTCTGCAAGGGATTAGCAGTGACCACCAGCGGGATGAGATTCGGACTGGCCAATCTACAACCTCGTTCTTGGTATCAACCATCTGACACCCACAGCCATGTCTTGGTCAATCTGGACCAGCGCAACCTAGAAGACCCCTGGAATGGAAATGGGTCAGCGGTAGCGCTTGCTCTGGTTTCAGATTCGCAGGACCTCCTCACGGCAGGAATCACGCGCAATACCAGCTCGTACTTGTACGCTCATCAAGGCTTTCTAGCGAAATGGAGCGAGGAGGGGGAACAGGAGTGGGTGGCCTATTGGGGGGATTACTATGACGCGCTGGAAATCGACATTGCCGTATCTCACGATCACTCAATCTATGTCGCAGGAGTCTTCTACCTAGAGGTAGGTGAGCTGATATTCACAATGAGGAGCGAGCTCCTGAAATTCAGCGAGAATGGAACCCATCAATGGACCGTGATCAGTGAGGAGTGGTATCTGCCTTGGTGGCATGGCATCGAGCTTGGCCACAGTATTGCGTTGTCGAACGAAACCATATTCACCCTCGAACCCAATCGGTTGAGCTCTTGGTATTTGAACGGCTCACAGAGGTGGAACTTGACAACTCCTGCCACAAGGTGTTTTCATGATGTTATGGTTGACAGCACCGGGGGACTCTTCACCACATCAGCTAATGCCACCCATTTGCATGTTGAGAAGTGGACATCAAGCGGAGAATCCAAGAAGAGAATCACTATGGAGGTCGTATACCAAGGCGAATGGTACGAGTTCCTGGAATGCAAGGCCACATGTTTGACTGACAGCGGCTCGCTCATCGTGCTCGCAGAAACCTACAGGTATGACAGCGTCAAGGTCCTCTTCAAGACAGACCTAAACCTCACTGGCTCGGTGTCCTCTCAATTGAACCAAGGAGGTGAGCGGACACCTATGCTGCCATGCTCGATTCTTGTTATGGGCAATGACGAGTTGGTCTGTCTGTGCAGTGAGGACAATGGAACTCGAGTCAACCTGGTGCTGAAGACCTTTCTGCTCTCTAGAATATTCCGAGAAGGTGCAAATCCCATCCTATTCATAGCGTACGGAATTGGCATTGGTTCAGTAGCAGCGGGGGTCTTGGTGGCAGTGGTCTTCATTAGAAGGAGAGGAGGAGGCCCCAGCCCATAGAGATGATGTTCGGGGCCAAGGGGAGAATCAGAGGATCCTGCGATGCCGTTATTAGAGACGCAGTAGAACCGCCAGCTGCGTTGTGAATTGAGGTGGCCAAGCAGACTCCCATGCAGCGGCAATACCTGCAGCTCAAGCGGCTACATCCTGACTCCATACTGATGTTCAGGCTTGGTGACTTCTACGAGATGTTCAATGAAGATGCCAAGCTGGCAAGCAAGACACTCGATATTGTCCTGACCGCAAGAGGAGAGGGAGTGGATCGCTGGCCAATGTGTGGAGTCCCCTATCATGCCGTCGATGGCTATGTCGCCAAGCTGCTGCAGGCAGGATTCACTGTGGCAATTGCTGATCAGGTGGAAGATGCGTCTCAGGCCAAGGGACTTGTTAAGAGGGATGTAGTCAGAGTCGTGACTCCTGGAACAGTTCTTGAGAGCTCGATTCTTGAGGATGCGACTAACAACTACTTGGTTGCCCTTGTCGAACATGAGGATACTGTGGGTGTGGCTGTGGTTGATGTTTCAACAGGGGAGTTCCTTGCCACGGAGTTCGCAGGACGAATCAATGACGACAAGACCTTGAATGAGGTCGCAAGGTTGTCACCTTCTGAGGTCCTGCTGCCTGATAGCATGTCCAAGCACAGGGGCAATCCACAGATTGAGGAACTTGCTGCAAGAGTGACAATTCGCAATGACCATGACTTCTCTGCACACTCGGCAGAAGGTTACATCAAGGAGCACTTTGGCGTGGCCACACTCGAAGGCTTCGGTATCACCGACAAGAGGGCAGCATTGGGTGCGGCAGGCGCAGTCATGGCATACCTCAGAGATGTCTACAAGGCGGCTTCGATTGCACTCTCAGGCATCAGAACATATTCAATCGAAGAGCACATGATTGTTGACCCGACTACACAGAGGAATCTCGAACTCACTAGGAACGCCCGCGATGGAAGCAAGAGAGGAACCCTCCTGAGTGTTCTAGATGAGACCATCACGCCAATGGGAAAACGGAAACTCAAACAATGGATATTGCAGCCACTTCGAGATCTCACGGCTATAGGCGAGAGGCTAGATGCGGTTGAGGAACTGGCGAGAGATGCATTGGTTCGTAAGGGAGTAGAAGACAGCCTCAGAGACCTCGGGGATCTTGAACGAGTGACAAGCCGAATAGTCTTCGGGAAGTCAGGAGCAAGGGATCTTCTATCACTAAGAAACGCCCTAGCAAAGATTCCGAAGATAAAGAAGTCGCTCAAGGACTGCAAGAGCCAGCTCCTGAAGGGATGCGCCTCTTCCATCGATCCCCTGCCCGGACTTCATGAAACACTCCATTCGGCCATTGTCGATGACCCTCCCGTTTCTGTCAAGGAAGGAGGCATGATTAAGGAGGGCTTCAGTGAAGCTCTTGACAAGCTCAAGGGATCCATCCAATCGGACAAGAAATGGATTGCGTCGCTGCAGACCTCTGAAAGAAGAAGGACTGGAATCAAGTCACTCAAGGTTGGCTTCAACAAGGTCTTTGGCTACTACATCGAGGTGACGAAATCCAACCTGAACATGGTTCCGGAAGACTACGAACGAAAGCAGACACTTGCCAATGCTGAACGCTTTGTGACGCCCGAACTGAAAGAGAAAGAAGCATCGGTTCTCGCAGGGGAGGAGAAGATCAACAGCCTTGAGTATGAGATCTATGATGCTCTGAGAGAAGAAGTCGAGAAGGTGTCAGAAACGCTCCGCAAGGACTCGGCATCTATTGCAGTAGCTGACGTTCTGGTTTCGCTTGCAGATGTTGCAGTGAAGCGGCAGTACTGCAGGCCGATAGTGACCGAGGGAACCAGGATCAACATAGTCGACGGGCGCCATGCATCAATGGAAATGATACTGGGCCGGAATGAGTTCGTACCAAACAGCATCGAGATTGGCGACGGCGGCAAGACTCTGCAGATTGTCACCGGGCCAAACATGGCAGGTAAGAGCACGTACATGCGCCAGTGTGCATTGATTGTACTCCTAGCCCAGATGGGCTCCTTCGTACCGGCGAAGTCTGCAGAGATTGGGTTAGTGGACCGCATCTTCACTCGTGTAGGGGCGTTTGATGACCTGACAGCTAGGCAGAGCACATTCATGATAGAGATGATTGAGACCGCCAACATTCTAAACAACGCCACAGAGCGCAGCTTGGTCATTCTAGATGAGATTGGAAGGGGCACCTCGACCTTTGATGGCATGGCTCTAGCATGGGCCGTCGCAGAGAGGATTGTGCAGATGAAGACCCGCGCGCTCTTCGCAACCCACTTCCATCAGCTCACCGACATGGCTTCTCAGTACCATGGGGTTCAGAATGTTCACACGCTTGCGAAGGAGTCCGGCGACACAATTGTCTTCCTTCACAAAGTCGTGGACGGAGGCACCGACAAGAGCTATGGAGTGCAGGTTGCAGGTCTAGCTGGAGTGCCTGAGTCTGTTGTGAAGAGAGCGAAACAGATCTTGGCTACGATTGAGAGAGAGAACAACCTTTCGCTGCCGGACAGAAACACACGCGTTGAGCAGGTGCAGACGACACTTGAAGCACTCGTGGCAGAAGACCCCCTCCTCGAGAAGCTGAAGCATTTGGACCTAGAACGTACAACTCCCATGGATGCACTTCTCAAACTCAAAGAGGTACAAGACGAGCTCAAGCGCAGAGAGTCCAGCTGATTCAAGTAATGAGGCTGGCTATGAGCGGAGTTTCTGTAGCTTAATACTAGACTTATATCGTGCTTCCACATGTGCACTCCGGCATGAGGAGAAGATACAAGGGACTCCTTGTCATCCTGCTTGTAGCTTTGATAGGAGTATCATCCTTTCTCTACGTCCTGAACGGCATTCTCAACCCACCGCCACCCGAGCCTCTGAATCTCGACGACGCCCCCGCAGAGATTCGAGCAATGAAGGCAGACCTGAAGGATAAGCTATCAAGAGGAGATTTCACCTGGGATGACATGGAGAATTTCTCAGTCTTCTCGGAGTATGTTGCGGCCCATCAACCGGAAGCCATTGAGATCACAACGGGATGGGAGATAACAGCTGTTCTGGACATCATAGACACAGGATACCTCTGGTTCGTTGTAGAGAATGATACACTCGACCTTGAGGCCAAGCTGGTTGCGCCGGTCGAGACGGATGTCACCATAGCTCTGAGCTTTGATACCTTGATAGAAGTATTCAGCTGCCAAACGACGGCTGCTTCAGCCTTTCAACGAGGTGAGGTCGACTTCGACGGGACTCTTGGTATCGCTCTCAAGATTGACAGGCTCAATACCATCTTCTCCTACACCATCATGGATGCCGCAATCTACTACTCATCCGGAATCATCGAGTTTCGAATGACTCACCAGGAGGAGGGTTCGTATACATCCGGGCTGACACTATTCCCATGCATGGAGATCATCATAGCAAATGAATCAGCACAGATTGGTTCAATGGGTTCTGGGAAAGTCCTCATAGTCAACGACAAGGGCGAGGTTGTCAATCAGCTGAATGATGCAATGCATAGTGTACACAAGTTCATGAATTCCACCACTGTGATGATGGGCGGCTCTGACGGATGGATGGAACTCTGGAACATCGAAACTGATACTCGTGTCACACTGCCGGTTCCGGCAGGACATCATGAACTCGACTACAATCCTGCAACTGACACATTCATGGTTCTGGAAACTGCGACCTCCGGCGAAATCTGGGATGGTCTAGAGGTCATCTACGATACTATCAGCGAATACAATTGGGATGGAGACCTCCTCTGGCAGTGGGATGCTAGGGTACACTACCCATTCAATTCGACAGTCCACACTTGGCTTGGCCACAACTACACCTTCAGAGGTTACGCAGATTGGATGCACGCCAATAGCTTCTCGTGGGACAAAGAAGAGAACACAATCTGGCTGAACGTAAGAAATCAGGACACGCTTCTGAAGATTGACAAAGATACAGGCGAGATCATCTGGAAGGCAGGTCGTTGGGGGAATTTCACAGTTCTCACTCTCAATGGAACTGAGGTTGACACGGTCTTCAACTACCCTCATAGTCTTGAATGGGTTGGTGAGGACCACTACATGCTGTTTGACAATGGTCTCTTCAATCCTGATGTACCAACCTCAATGACACAAAACGGGACGGGGATATCTGGGTTCATTGAGATTGAGCTGGACGAAGAAAACCAGATTCTGCGAGAGATCTGGTCTTGGTATGCCATGAATGAAACCTACTACTTCTCTGAGTCTGGTGGCGATGCAGATAGGTTGCCTGATGGAAACACTCTTGGAATATTCGGGAACATGGCACTAGTTCAAGCTAGACCTGTTCCTGTAATCTTCACAGAGGTCTCCCCTGAAGGAGAGATTGTCTGGGAACTCCAGATCTGCGGAGGCGAAGGAACGTACTACTGGGCACACAGACTGGAACGATTCTACGAGGAACCTGTAGTTCACATCAACCAGCAGAATCTCAATGTAAACCAACACACTCTATTCCTGAATCTCTCCGTCTACAATTGCGTGAAGCAGATGCACACCTCAACAGGCGAGGTTCGTATCCTTGTCAACGGCGAGGAGGTCTATCAGGATTCACTGGTATTTCAGCCTCAGTGGCTAGTCGCTGAGAAGTTGATATCGATCACTACTCTACCCGACGGCGTCAGGTACATTATACTCCAAGTCGAGAACAGTGACGGCATTGTGGCATCTGTGCTGCTATACGGCCAACTACCTGGATCCTCAAACGTGCTGAATCCTCTGTTCCTGTCCCTTGCTGGCATCATCGTGGCAATCCCTGTTGCCTTGGTCATCCTAATCAAGACAGGCAAGCTCAGGAGAAACGTGTAAGACAACAGTCAGCTATGTGTAGTACAATACTTCACACTCCGAAACCCTAATGGCATTCCTAGCCCTTGTCAGCTAGGTGGTTTGGCTGAGTAGGACAGCCATCTTCGTGCTTGTGGCATTCGTTGTTGGTTCCGTGTTGCTCAACACAGGACAGCCAGAGCCCACCCTAATTGCGCTTCAGTTCCCGACGGAACCCATAACGGATTACATCACAATGGACTCAGTCGCGGTTAAGACAGATTGGTGGTCCAAGTATCTCGAGATCAGGTACTCATGGCTGCAAATCCCTGAATTCGAGTGCCCTCTGCTTGTGAGCTTCGGCTACTATGAGTCACTGTTTCTCTCGAAGGACAACCAGAGCTGGCGTGAACTCGGAAAGCGCGTGCCACCAGACATCAGCGCGAACGGCTCAGGCCTGTACGAAGTACACAACTCCCCTCTGACACCGTTTCCCTTCGATGTGGCCACCAATGAGACAATCTACATCAGAATCAGATGGGTGCTAGACTGCCGCATCTATGTTTCCGATACAGTAGCATACTCCTTCCCCGTGGCGATGAATAGGGCCTGGTACTTCGACGCAGATTTGACTCTACTGGGAGCGGCGCTCTTCATCTTCGCTTCTATTTCCGTGGTGTTCATTCTAAGTCGGCGTCATCAGCGGAAACTGCAGGCTGCCGAGCTTGCTCTACCGAAGTGGTCCCGCTGCTCAACCCGAATACAGGAACTCGTGTGCCTTCTTTAGCTGGTTGATGATGTCGATGCCTTGGGGGCACTTCTCCAAGCATTCACCACATTCAATGCAGGCTTCTGCGTTCTCTCCTTTTGCCCAAGGTATCTTCCCTATGGCTGCGTATCTTGCCTTAGCGTCCTCATGGTCCCCGTAGATTTGGTAGCGCTGCAGAGCTTCGAAGATGAAGCTGATACTCACCTCGTTTGGACAGGGCTCGCAGTACTTGCATCCCGTGCACACGAGGTCACAGAGTTCCTTGAATCTTCTCGCTATCCCCTCAACGGACTTCTCCTCTTGCTTGGTCAGCCGGTCGTAGTCATCTCTCGAGGCAATCTGCAGATTGTCATCGAGCATCTCTTCACTGCCCATTCCAGACAGAGCAACTGAAACGTTGGGATTACTGAGTACGAACTTGAAGGCTAGGTCCGCCAGGTTGTCCCTACCGGCTGTCAGCCACTTCCTCATCTCTTCAGGTAGATGCTTTCCTGCAAGACGCCCGCCGCCAACGGGTCCCATGATTGCCACTGCGAGACCCTTCTCTCCTGCGTAGTTGATCATGTCGTGGTTCACCTGGTCCACGATGTTGTATTGCACAAGCATAAGGTCGAAATCACCTGAGTCAATGATCTCTTTGAGAACCTCAGGCGTGTCGTGAAAGGAGAATCCCAGGTGTTTGATCTTCCCTTCCTTCTTCGCCTTCATCGCGCGCTCTACAAGATTGAGGGCGACGACTTTCTCCTCATACGTCTTCTTGTTGAGCGCATGGAATAGGTATACGTCGAGAGAGTCTACATCTAATCGTCCCATCTGCTCGTCAAGGTACTTGTCGAAGTGCTCGGGCTCGGTGAAATCATCTCGTCCGACAGGGCACTTCGTTACAAGAGTGACCCGCTCACGGTATCCATCCTTCAGAGCCAGGCCCAGGACAACTTCGCTCTCTCCGCGGTGATATGTCCAAGCCGTATCAACGTAGTTGATCCCATTGTCGATTCCCTTCCGAATGAGCCTGACTGCCTCCGCCCTGTCGATGGGGCCTCTGTCCTCCTGAGTAGGCAGGCGCATGCAGCCGAATCCAAGCGCCGACACCCTATCAGAGATTCTGCCCAGCCTTCTGTATTGCATTGCTTCTCAGCTCGATTGTGTACTATTCGAGCATGCCCCTGTTAAGTTCTCAGGTACGCCGCAAGCGAGAGTGGCATCTCCCACTCAGGGACCCGTTGCAGATAGCTGCAATCTCCATCTCAAAACCTATTGCGACCATTCGGCATGCCAGCCGCCAACGATATAACTCGGTCACGAAGCAGTCAGCTTGGTGAAGGCAGCTGTCTGACATCCGAGAAGCACTCTCACGAACAACACGACTTACCATCCTGGTCGCATTCGTACTCTTCTCCGCATACAACCTCGTTCTTACTGCTCTCCAAGACTATGTGCTTCTCGTGATTGGGAATGCAGGAGCCTTGGGGACATCTTTTGGCGTCTTCACAATGACCGCGGTGGTCTCCCGCTTCCTATCAGGCTGGATACTTGAAAGGATTGACGATGCGCTGGCACTGGTTGTCGGCAACTTGCTGCTCACGGCTGCGCTTGCAGCGTACGCATTCTCTGCCAGCGCGACGGCAATCTATGTGATCAGGGCAGTACAGGGATTCGGGTGGGCGCTGTCCACGGTAACCGTGATGACAATGATTGCAGAGAACACCGACAAGCCCAGAGTCAGCGAAGCTTTCGGATATCTCAATGTCTTCGGCTCAATCAGTCTACTGATGTTCCCTCTTCTTGGCAGCTGGATTGTCTCAATAGGAACCCCGACAGCATTCCAAACATGTTTCCTGCTGGCAGCGGCAACGAGTGTGGTAAGCACTGCGTTGTCCCTGTACGCCTGGAAGTCTACGCCAGTGATCTTGCGTCATGAATCACCTGTAACCGGACTACCCGACAAGGCCATAGCGAAACCGACCATATCGGTATTCTTTCTCTTCACAACATTGGGCGTTCTTCTCAGCTACTCTCCTGAGATTGCATCTTTGAATGGCATCGCAAACCCAGGAGTCTTCTTCACCGCTTTTGCGTTTGCACAGGTGATAGGTTCGGCACTTGGTGGCTCATGGACAGGAGTCTCTAGGTACGGAATGGTCGCTACACTTGGGGCCATGGCGGTTGTCCTTGGTATCGTGCCTCTTGTCCTCTTCACCGGATGGATGACCTATGTCGTTTCAGCCTCTACAATCGGGCTTGGTCTGGCGACAGCTAACATCGCACTAAACTCATACGTGTCAGCCGTATCAACTTCCTCTGAGGCCAAGGGCATGGCTGTGTACTCAGCCGGCGTTGACACAGCAGTGTCGGTCGGATCCTTTGGTACGGCCCTGCTCCTTGGGTTTGGATGGAGCATGTCCTCAGTGTTGTCGGTATTCGCCTGCATGGCACTGGTTTCATCGGTCTACTCATTTTCCTCTATTCCCACAGGCCAAGAGCTCTCTGAATAGGTTATACAATCTTGCAGATGCGTGGTTTCATCGCAGGCCTTAGAACTGCATAGAGGCTCCCCCGGGTCAACAATCGTTGACCTACCGGTCAAGTACCGTAGAATAATATGCTTCCAAGGCAAGTCGGTACTGAGCACAAAATGACCTCCGACGAAGTGTTCGAAGCAATCTCGCATCCCATAAGAATCGCGATCCTTAAGCAGCTGGAGAAGAGGCCCCTTGGATTCGCGGACTTGAAGCGAAGGCTGAAAATCAAGAGCAGTGGGAAGCTTGATTTCCATCTCAAGAAGATGGGGAACGTCATCACTACCACCAAGGAGGGGCAATACACTCTGAATGACCGAGGTTATGCGGCCGTACGTGCCGTATACATAGTCACCAACTACGGTTGGCAGAAAAGGGCGTGGCTGATCAACCTAGCCACAGTCATCTTCCTCAATGTCTACATGTTCTTTGCAGTACCGGAGTTCTTTATTTTCACGGCCCTCCCCACGATAGGCTGGCTTGCATTCTACAGCTACTGGACTTTCGTGAAAAGAGGCGTCCGTCTGAGAGAGAACGGAGCGAATGACGATGACTAGTGGAAATGGCGCTGTCCCCAGATTTTATAGAGCTTCAGATGAGAGGCCTTTGTGTTTGACAACACACATTGCTAGTGAGGGAAAGAAGGACCATGTCTGCTGTGAGTATTGAGAATCTCGTGAAGTCGTTTGGAGAACTCGTTGCCGTGAATGATGTCAGCTTCCAGGTCTCAGAGGGCGAGATATTTGGAATACTGGGCCCGAACGGAGCCGGGAAGACGACAACGCTGAAGATGCTGATGGGGCTTCTTGACCCCGACTCTGGTAGGGCCGAAGTCTACGGCGTCAACTCACAGACCGACCCAATAGAGGTGAAGAGGAAAGTAGGGTATGTGCCGGAGGAGCAACAGCTCTACGACTCCTTGACGCCAAGAGAACTCTTCGAGTTCGTTGCCTCGGTCCGCGCCTTGGATCCGGAGAAGACAGAGAAGCGAATCAAGGAGTTCGTTAAGGCATTGGATTTCGAGAAGTACTATGACAACATGATTGTGACTCTGTCACAGGGCAACAGACAGAAGACCATGCTCATCGCTGCGATGCTGCACACTCCGAAACTACTGATTCTTGACGAGCCATTCTCGGGACTGGATGTTAGAACCGCCAAGATCATGAAGGACATTGTGAAGATTCATGCCGAGAATGGAGGAGCGATACTGCTTAGCACCCACATCATGGAGGTGGCACAGCTCATGTGCGACCGGGTTGGCATCCTCGATGAAGGGAAGCTGGTAGCAGTAGGCACTCTGGAAGAGCTGAGGCAACAGTCACACGAGGAAGGAGCCACATTGGAGAGCATCTTCCTGAAACTCACAGAGCAAGAAGATGAGGTTGCCGAGGGGGTTTCGGCGCTCCGGGAGGCGCTGACGGATTGAAGTTCTCAGAGAGCTGGCGACTTGCAGGGATAATATCAACTGAGGTTAGATTCCAGGCATTTCTCGAGGCGAACCCGTCCAACTTGGCAAGAGTGAAGGAAGAGCCACAGAGGATTGCCAGATCGATTCGTTCATCGAGCCGCATCAGTGCAGTGATGTCCACACTCATCCTTGCGATGATAGCCATCATTGCTCTAGCCGCGTCAGCCTTCGACACAGAGATTGGTAGCCCAGATGCGCGGTTGGCAGTAGGATTTGCAGTCTACCTCACTCTGAGCTTCGTTGTGATATTCTTCCTGAATCTGACTACTACGAGCGGTCTGTTCTCCTCAGGTGCAATGCGGCTTCCAGCGACTCTGCCTTTGAGCACTGCAGAGCTTGAACACCTCTCATTCGTGACCTTCGTCAGGATATTCTTCGCTCCCGTCCTACTCTCCTTGACCATCTTCCCAATAGGATGCCTGATAGTCTTCGGACCCCTGGTTGCCATCGTTGCGCTCGCTTCATGTGCAAGCACGGTGGCCATCGCCATTGGAGCCCTAGTGAAGGTCTCTAGGTGGTTCCACAAGAAATCACACTCTTCCGACGAGTCGAGGCTATCGGCATTTGTTCGAATTGCGGCCTCGATGGGTGTTGTGATTGGAATGATCAGTGTATATTCGCTTGGGAGCTACCTACCAAACTTGATGAGATTCATCATAGGTCTCTCAGCCACGTGGGGCCCAGGCGTTTTCACAGCGCTGTCTGTGATATTTCCGTTCTCCTATGGCTTCCTTGCAGCTGCCGTTGCCTTTGGCACATCTCAGGATGTTCTTATTGGTTCAATCATGGGAAGTTCCTTCTACGCGGTAGTCTCGATTGTGGCCTACAGAAGAAGTGGGTCTTCCCTGAAGGATGTGGCGCTGGGTGGTGTCTCAACGGCCAAAGCAAAGCAGACAAGAGAGGTCTCACTGAATGTCGTGAGTCCACTTCGAGGCATCATTCGTAAGGATCTCAAGCTGGCCACGAGAAACATCGGCTCAGCTTTTGTGTTCGCAATTCCCATCTTCCTAGTCATCATGCTCTTCCCAATGCTTCAGTATTGGAAAGACACGCCTTCGTCATTGATGCGAAGCTATCCCGCTCTTGTCGCCTTAGCGTACGCGAACCTGTTTGGGGGGGTTTCTCTGGTGTCGATACTCATGTTTGACACTCAAGGTGCATCAGTGCAGGAGGGTATTCCTGTGAGCACGAGGTCTGTTCTGAGGGCGAAAACAGCAATCGCGTGGGTACCATACACACTGAGCCTGATTGCACTTGACATAGTCTTCTTCATTCAGACTCCAATCAACCCTCTGATTCTCCTGCTGCCCATCGTTCAGATCCCAATGGGCTATGTCATTGCCATGTGTGTAGGGGCGTTCATATTCAAGTGGCGAGGAGGAGGACGGGCTGTGGCCGTCAATGTTGCCACAGACCAAGCCACGGGATTCGCGTCAGCCCTGATAGGGGCTCTTGTCGGGATTACTCCTCTCGTAGGCTATGGCCTCATGATGATTCTGACGGGGTCTCATGTTCTTTGTATAGCCACACAGGCGGCTCTGGTCGCCGCCCTGTTCGGGGCAGTATCGAGATTCGTGCCCCGTGTACTGAAGGACTGACAAGAGACACGCGGGAGTCATTTGGTGAAGGATAGATTAAAAGCCTGCAAGGGTGCCAGTTGTAGCCATGAAGCCGCTTCTGGCACCCTCAATACTCTCTGCCAACTTCGCCAGGCTGGAAGACGATGTCAAGGCTGCTGAGAAGGGAGGGGCGGACTACTTCCATCTCGACATCATGGATGGCCACTTCGTGCCGAATATCTCATACGGGCCCATGATTGCAGAGACCATGAAGAGAATCACAGATGTCCCTCTAGATGCACATCTCATGATAACCAACCCCCGCGAGTACATCCCGATGTTCCTTGATGCCGGAGTTGAGCTACTCTATCCCCAGATTGAGGCAACCTACGATATCTATCGCACTGTGCAGATGATTAAGGACCATGGAGGGAAGGCAGGCATAACCCTCAACCCGGGAACGCCTATCAGCAACGTAATCCCTCTGCTAGACCTTCTTGATAGAATCATGCTGATGAGCGTGTGCCCTGGTTTTGGAGGCCAGAAGTTCATCCCGTCGTCACTTGATAGGATCACAGAGCTTCGACAGATGCTTGACGAGAAGAAGCCCGAAGTCAGCATTGCCGTGGACGGTGGTGTTGACCTGAGCAACATCGGCACATTGCGAAAGGCAGGAGCCGACTTCTTCATTGTTGGGTCAGCGGTCTTCAATGCTGACGACATTCAACAACGGGTTCGGGATCTCAAGAAAGCCATGAAGTAGAGAAAGGAAGGTGAGATTCCGCAGAGCCCCATCCTGCAACTACTCTACAACAACTCGCGTGCAGACGCACTCTTCACCCGAAAGGAATCGCTTCAGATTCCCTCGTTCCATCATGGACAGGAATCCAACCTCGAGACCCTTCTCAATCAGCGGCTTGGCAGGCAGAACAGATTGTATCTTACCCTTCATCGCACCTGATGCATCGACAAGCCCGGACTTGCCCATCCTTTCTAGAGTGGCATCAAGCTCGTTCAGATTCACGCGTCCGATATGGACTGCATCAGGCTCGACCTTAGGGTCAGACTCGTAGATTCCGCCCACATCCGTGGCAAACACAAGACGGATTGCCCCGAGCTCCTGACAGATTGTAACAGCCAGTTGGTCGCCGCTTCCGACACTCCAGCCCATAGCCCTGTCGACCAGAATATCGCCGCCAAGCAGTGGGACCATGCCGACTGACGCGAAGCCCTTCAGAGGCTCGAAGTAGTAGTCTGTGATCTTCATCTTCTCAGATATCACCATTGAAGACGGATACATCAAGCAGATTGGAATACCCACCTTCTGAAACGCCTTCACGATGGTGTGGCGAAGGACTCCTACAATCTCTTGCGTCTTGGAGAGAGGGAGAAGCTGCTCGGGGCTACGGAAGCCCTTGTGAAGGCTGTGTTCAAGAACAGGGGGGTGGCCGTACGAACCCACGCCGTGCAGCAAGACCAGATTCTTGATCAGACCTTCAGAAAGACATTCCGCAATCTCAGCAGCTGCTGATTCCAGTATGTCCTCCCTGTAGGTGTACGGCTCCTTCTTGTCAGTAAGAAGAGAGCCGCCAAGCTTGATGACCGTTAGGTCCTCAACCATTGCTGTACACCACTGATTCTAGAACAGACTGAACATCGGGAATGGCCAGTACAGCCCGAGATAAGGCAACAGAATCACCATTACAATGGCTGCAATGGTGATGGTGAGGTTGTCTAGTCCTTTCGGAGTCAAAGCCTCAACAATCGTAGCCACAAAACTGACCACCAGGATGGGCAGAATCAGGTCGACGACAGAGAAGATTGAGCCAGGCTCCAGCGAGAAGATGAATACTAGGATGATGCTGAAGAGGAATGAACCGATGAACATCCCTATGGTCCCGGCAACAGTCTTCTCAGCTCCCCCAATGCCGAACTTCCGCTCACCACCAAACTTCCGGCCAATCACATCTGCAAGGCCGTCCCCACCTGCCAAACACCCGAACACGACAAGCGGCAGAGCGGTCGCACCAGCAAGACTACCACCTGCAGGCACATAGAACCACAGAATGCCAACTACTACCATAAGGAAGGCGTAGTATAGAGTGCCTCCGAGCAGTTCTCTGGGATCCCCGCTTCTTGACATGGAGCGTACGAAGTCCTCGTTCTTGACCTTGCCAGTGCCTATCGCGGCAAACTGAAGTACGAAAATCAGCGGCACGATAATCGCGAGCCACCTGCTGAATATACCACCAGAGAAGAGAATCCATGTCACCACCCACAAGGGGGCAGCAAATGTATGGATGACCTTCCGTGTTACAACCGTCGAGAGCTTCCCGCTCTTCTCTATTGCTGCGTTAATCTGGACTAGCATCAATACCACAACGAATGAGATAATGAACGCCACGATGTCCCAGACCAATTCCAGCCCGGGTAGTAGATTGATTACCACTTGCGGTTCCTCCTTCCTCTCCCACATGTTTGCCCCCCCTAAAAACGTGTTGAGATTGCCGTGCATATGTTCGGAAATGGTCGAATGAGTGAGGGAGAATACTCGCAGCTACACCCGTTGTACCTGCCCTCGCTATCCTGACCCCACCGTTTAAATCCTGAATCTCATCATGCCCAGTCATAGTCTGGCAATTCTGTGGAGAGAAGATAGACATGAAGTTCTTCATTGATACGGCAAACGTGGACGCAATAAGAAAGGCACATGAGAGAGGAATGGTCGACGGTGTCACCACAAACCCATCGCTGGTAGCAAAGGAAGGACGGGACTTCCGGAAGATTGTGGATGAGATTGCTTCCTTCGTAGAGGGGCCCATTAGTCTTGAGGTGATTAGTGAAGACGCAGAGGGAATGATCAAAGAAGCCAGAGATCTGAACAGCTGGATTGACAACGCAGCCATCAAGATCCCGATGACCTGGGACGGAATGAAGGCCGTGAAGCAGCTTTCTGACGAGGGCATCAAGACAAACGTGACACTCGTCTTCAGCCCCAATCAGGCAATCCTTGCGGCAAAGGCGGGGGCAACCTTCGTTTCACCCTTCATCGGAAGACTTGACGACGTCGGACAGATAGGAATGGAGATCATCGAGGCAATCGTACAGATCTATGCCAACTACGGATTCGATACGGAGGTCCTCGTCGCAAGCATCAGGCATCCCATACATGTCTATGAGGCAGCACTCATCGGCGCAGACATAGCGACGATTCCGCCCAGTGTCCTAGAGAAGATGGTGAACCATCCACTAACTGATGCTGGTATCAAACGGTTCTTGGAAGACTGGGAGAAGGTCAAGAAGCTAAAGACCTAGGCGACGACATCTAATGTCCTGCTTCAAACTCCGCACTGCAGTAAGGACAGCGAGCCCGGAGAGGGCCGACCCAATCTACATTGTCATTGGTGATGGTGGCCCCACATGACGGGCACTCTGGCGGAACCCTGTAGGCTTGCTTCTCCATGGGACGCTCCTCGGGTATTTCGAACTCTGAGACATAGTCCCCTGTGTATACCATGCGCTCTGAGGGGTACACCGACTCCGGCCGACTCTCCACAGGCTTGGACCTAATAATAGCCACGCAGACGAACAGACCTATGAATCCCATAATGAAAGGACCCAAGACAGGCATCAACTGAACTATCAGAGGGGCAGAGGTCGTTCCGAACGGAAACACCTGCAGTATCCAAATCCCCATCCAGAAGGCCATCCCACACCAAAACGCGAAGAAGATGACGGTACACAGCTTCCCTTTTTCCATAGACTACTCACTCATTGAAGCTCTTTGTAGGGTGTCGATTCTGAGGAAAAATAAACTCTTCTCAGGAGTAGCTCAGCACCAACTCTATGGGAAGCTCAGTCCAAGATGAAACGGAGGAAGAAAAGAGAGGAAAGAGGGGCCCGGCCCCTCTTCATAGTGCTACTTACGACGCTTGGCCAGAACAGCCACCAGCATCACAACCACGCCAAAGCCGCCAACCAGCATGATGAGCTCCATTGGGAGTTCACCGTCGCCTGTGGGGCCGGTCCATCCTGTAGTTGATGATGTAGTCACCACTCCAGAACCCACAACGTAGGACTGCACGGCGGACTCAAAGATGCCAGAATCCGTATGGACAACGACTCTGTACCATACCTGAGTCCCCTCAACGTAAGGAGGTATCTCGCCCACATAGTGAGAAGGACTTGTCTCCGACATGATCGAGGTTCCGTGGAATACAACTCCATCGGTGCTGTAATCGAGATCCACGCCAGTGACTATCAGGTCGGTATCGATGTCCACGCCAACCTGCACAGCATCAGTGGAAGAAGGCACCTCTGGCGAGATGCTGAAGCTCAGGAATTTCACTTCCTCTTCGCCACCGCTGTATCCAGTGTTGCTGACATAACCCACGAAGATTGGGTCCTGATAGACTCGGTAACCGTCCCAAGAGGGGAATCCGATAGAGACGTAGTACTGGGTCGACGCAAAAGTCCAGGACGTTGCCGACTGGCCAGTGTCCGACTCATAAGCAGATCTGAAGGTGCTCAAGGGTGTCGTCTGGCTTGTCACATTGTAGACGTTGTAGGGGTCCTTGTTCCATTCGTATGTCACACCTCCAATGATCATCTCCGCGAATCTCTGACTCCCTGAGACCATCTCGAAGGTGGGAGACACGATGGTGTTCTCACCTGTCACTTCCTCGCTATCTGACCTGACGGAGAACGATGAAACGCTCACGTCAGCGAAGTAGTTCAGAGCTAGTGACCTGCCCTCAAGGTTGTCCATTCCCCCAAGCATGCCAACACTCCACCGGCCAACGGTGTTGTCCACCTTGAGCTCGGCGTAGTTCGTGGAGGCACCCTCAGTAGTATTCAGATGACCTTGGAAGTGTACCAGAAACTCGAGCTCACTTATTGATACTCGAGTCGGACGCTCATCGAAGGTTCTGAAGTCAGAACCGGTGACAACTCCGCCGTACCAATCCCAGTACGCGTAGGCGTTGAATGGGAACGTTGTGCCATTTACATCGGTAAATGTGACACCCCACGCAATCTCATCCTCGACTCCAGCAAGAATGGTTCCGTTGGCATCGAAGTTGCCGAACGACATTCCAGGAGTAACGAAGTCGATGGCTCCAACAGAGTCAGGGATGAAGTAGTGAGTTAGTTCACCATCTCCAGGAGTCAGCATGTAGGTTTCCATGATGGAGTTGTTGTTTGCGTCATCCCAGATCATGAGACCTGAGAATTCGTACCGTAGAGAGACGTCGGTCCAGTTCGATTCGGAGTAGATGCCATAGTGCTGGCCAACTCCGAAGCTCAGCCAAGACCATGTCTGCTCCTCACCACTAATCCAGTCCCAACCTTCTTCCTCAGCCTCTGCAAGAATGTCTGCCCACGTGACGTTCTCAGCCATGAAGGCGACATCCCAGTAGCCCGGATTGGGATCTCCGTGCTCGTCGAACACGATGTCGGTGATAGTGTCGAATTCAGCGTCACTCACCGGCGTCATGTCCTGGGCATTGTACCAGTAGAAGGTCATCTGCCAGGTATAGGCCCAAGTGTAGGTCTCGAAGCCCATCCAAGAATGGATGTTCATCTCGTCCCCGAAGATGGTTCCATTCGGGTCCCACATCAGATCTACCCACATGCGACTCCATTCCGAGCGCCATGAGTCAGTCGACTGATACGACTCCAGCACATAGTACTGGTCGTCTGTGGTCTCCAAGTCCCCATCTAGGTCCAGGGCGTTGTTCTCGGGAGCAACATCCCAGGCTCTAAGTCCCCACATGGAGTCACGGGGGTTGCCTACAATAATCTCATAGAAGTTCCTGAAGGTCACCGACTCAATCGGAGCAAGCTCATAGACCCAGTCAAGACCCTCTACGTAGCCGAACTTGTAGATGTATTCGCGAGTTGCAGTCACATTGTAGAAGGACCCATCAAACGGAATCTCGTAGATCCATTGGGCATCATTGGCGGGATCACCCCAGCCGGTTCTGTGGAAGTACTTGCCAGAGAGGGTTCCATTGGTGAAGATCATAAGGTCACCATAGAGTCCTTCGATGGCCTCGACGTATTCTGTGCCGTTGACGAAGTAATGGAGCGTCGCTAGACCGAGAGCATCACGCTCCTCCCAGCCCACTGTCACTACTACATCCACTGTGGGAGGATACATACCTTCATCGAAGTAGTGCCTAACGCCGTACAAGTCTTCGATGTAGTAGTAACTGTCGTTGCCGAGCATCTCAGACTGCCACATGTAATCCTTGGAATAGACAAGAGAACCCATGACATCAAGAAGGTAGACCTGAAACACTCTGCGCGGTTCACAGGAGAAGGCTGTTCCATTCTGCAGTGTTACTGTCCAGTTCGTCTCATAGCCGTAGACAGGGTGGTATCTGCTCTGAATGAAGTAAGTGTCGTCTACTTGGACTTCACCTTCGACAACGAAGTCAAGTCCATCGAGAGAGCCGTACGATGCAAGCGCTCCGACTTCAAGCGGCTGCCAAATGATGCTTCCATTCACGCTGGCTGCAAGGAGTCTTTGACCGCCTAGAGTATAGTTCTGAGATTCAACAATCACCCAGAATCCGGTGTGGTTGAAGTAATCTCCTACATACCAGTTCTCCGTCAGGGGATCACCACCAATCTCGTAGCGGGTGCTGTCTATCATGATTGTCTTCGATGTTCTGACAGCGCCGTAATGGTCAGTGGTCTGACTAGCCTCCCATCGGTCAGCAAGAGCGCCGGGATAGGGCATCTCGAAGTGACCATCCACAGTGAACTGCTGATACTGCATGGCCCAACCTTCAAAGATGAAGGCGGGCGCACTCATGTAACTGGTCTCGTAGCTCTGGCGAACGTAGGAGATGCGCTGAAGGCTTGACTCGTACAGAATGTATCTGCTGTAGTCTATCCTGTAGATGTCATATCGATTCCCGTCCAAGTCGAGGATGTACTCGGTTCCGGTACGCGGATCGTTGCGCTCCCATCCTTGGACATCGAGCATGCCGCTAGTGCCGACTCGCACATAGTAACTTGATGCGATGCCTGGCGATGCATTGACAAACTCCACCGTAACATAGGGATTGTCCCAGATCATCCAATCAGTGCCCTGATGCACATTGCCATAGATGTCCCACCAGCTGTAGTAGTAGTCCGTGCCATCGTCCCAGTGGTCTGGCGAGTCCTGAGCAGAGAGGAACGAGCCGTATCCTGCGACTGTGATGTTGTAGATCCAGGCGTTTCTCTCCTCTTCGATGTATATCTTGGTTCCATTGAGGAGTTCGTAGTAGTCTCCAGCACTGTCGTAGAAGAGAATCCTCTGATCATCATAGCTGGAGTCAATCAGCTCGCGGACTACAATCGGGTAATTGACACCGCCAATCGTGATGTACGGAGCCTCCTGAACAGCCATCCAATCAGCAGCACCTGGTATGGAGTTGTTCGCAACCGCAATCTGAGATGAAATGCCCACCCAGAGGTCGTTGCTCATGTACTCGAAGCTATATACCCAGTCCTCGACCCACTTCCCAGACTCATGGTAGCCATAGTACGAGTTGTAGTCGCGGACCCAGGTGTAGTTAGCGAAGTCGAATTGCCAATACAGATAGGTTTCGGGCACCTCGTCAGTGAAATTAACTTGAAAGGACATGTAGAGGTCACCACCACTGGTATACTGCTGCACGTCAGTCACCAAAGCGAAGCCCGGGCTGACGCGGGTCAGCTCTGATCTGTAGTCGTAGTTGTACCAGTCACGCTCAGGCACCCATTCACCAGTCTTCTGGTTGAAGTAGTACCATTCCCAGTGCCAGCCTTCAGTCTCCATGTACTCGGTGACGATGTGGTCGCCGTAGACCCATTCGTCAGTTCCCAGAGCCTCATTGTACTCCCAGTGCCAGTCAGTCACTACTGTGTCAAGGTAGTCCCAATAGGTGCTGTAGGTGTAATTCTCCTTCATGCTGTAGTTGTACGCATTCAGCACGACCGATGAATCGGACCGGACCAGTATCTCGTAGATCACATTTGAGTAGCCCCATTCGTCTTCTGACCAGAAGCTATCATATGCGGTCAACTCGAGGTAGGCACCATCGATGTCATCGGCAACATCAGAACCTCCCTGAAGGCGACCACTCACAATGAAGGGTTCGCCCAGTTTCGCAGGGAAGAAGTAAGAGTGCACAGGAGTGCCGTCAACGCGAATGAGCTTCGCGATGGTCGCCGGGGTCTCCACGGCAACCTCTGTTGCGTCATAGTATTCATCCCAAGTCATGGGAGCATGGTCCTCAGGCATATCACTAGCACTTACGCAGTACGGTTCTCCATGGATATCGTAGACCTCCTCCCAGATATGCATCAGGGCCCCCTTCGGCGCCTGCTGCGTGAAGTGAAGTCCGAACTCCACAACTGTGGTACCATCGTAGTTGTAGACCGAACTGAGACTCTCGTTCAGCTCGGTGAAGATGACAGGGGCATTGTCCAATGACTCTGTATAGAACATCGTTTGAGGAGCCAGGGACTCAACATACACATCAGATGGATACTCGGTGTAGGCGAAACCATAGACGGTCTGGAATGACGCACTCGTGAAGTTGTAGATGTGTACGAGCTTCATCTCACGCGAATCAAGCTGGCGAACAACCTCATAGGTATCGGTGGTCCAGTTGTAGCGTGCCCATCTGTACTCGTAATCGACGTACGGGTATCCGTGGAAGTCCATGGTTCCCACGTAGTCCCCATAGTCCCGCTCTACAACAGTGTATTGCGCTGAGCTGTTGTAGATGTAAGTGTCCAGATCTGAGTCGTAGACCCATCCCCCGTACTTGACGACCGTGATGTCGTGGTCACCGGTCATGTTGACGGGAATCTGAACTCCATAGGAGTACACATCAAGAATCACATAGTCTAGTGAAGAAAATGCACTGATGTTGAGGCGCATCATGAAGTCTGTGCCTCGGCTCACGCTGTAGATTGGGTCACCAGAGAGGTCGAACTTCTCGATAGTGTACCCGCCACTATGAGTGGATGAGAAGGCGGTTCTGAAAGGTAGGCCAATGGCCAAGTCAACATAGTCCATGTCACTGACCGCCCACCTGGAGCGAATGTCATAGGATCCGAAGTTGGTGTCATAGGCATTCACATGCATGCTGTAGAGACCCACTGGAGTTGTTGAGTTGAACGTCGCACTGAAGATCACGTAGTACATCGCGTCATCTTCGTCAACTTGACACGCTCCAGCGTCAACTGAGAGATACGGAGGACTGTAGTAACCGCTCGTGTAGTTCTCACTGTAAGAATAGGAATTCCAGTGATCAAGTGTGTCGTTGTAGTAGTCAAGGGAGAATCCAGCGTAGAAATTCATGTCTTGTGTCATGAGCGAACCTGACACATAGACGCTGCTTATGCTGGCACCCATCAGGACACCCTTGTTGATGTTGACGCGGATAATGACTTCCTCGTCAACTGGAATGAAGTCCTCACGTTGCATTAGTGAGCCGTTGTGGTAGAAGATCTCATAACTCGACCTGGGACCGTACAGCCAGCTATTGTGCTGCCAGGTCCAAGTATCGTTGTAGGATCCCGTTTCCGAGTGCCAGTTGACATTGGTGCCCTCAGCAGAGGGGAGTCTTCTGTCAACGGGATTCACACCAGAGAGCGCATTGTTCCCCGCACCAGTATCCGCAGTGGATTCGGGAATGGCGGCTGTGCTACCTGATATGAAGCAGGAAAAGGCGAACAACGAGACTATGAACAGGGCGAATGTTGTGTTCATCAGTTTCATGGATCGCATCAAATCATCTCCACGGCACAGTCGAACTCCGCACCGAGCTCGGTCGTTGTGGGTGGCGCTTCAGTCAAGCTGAAATCGAAGTCCGGCGGCGCCTATGAATATCATATATTGATGATGATTATGAGCATCCTTGATATATGAGCGTATGTTGGATGGAAAACAAGGAAAAGCTCAATTCGTGGTATTGTTCTACGGTAAGAATGATTAGGGAATAGTGATTGGAAAACGTCGGAGTGTGTGAAGATGAAGGTAGAGGCAGACTTGGTAGTCTTCAACGGGAACATTATCACGATGGACCCTCAGAATCCACAGGCGTCTGCACTTGCTGTGAAGAGCTACAAGATTCTCACAGTTGGCGGCGAAGATGAAGTCATGGATCTTGTTCCCACAGCAAGAAGGGTTATCGACCTAGGAGGAAAGACTGTCGTTCCTGGATTCATCGATGCTCACACACACATCACTAGTGACGGAGTCAGATTAAGGCACCCACAGCTTGGTGACGCAGAATCCGCCAAGGATGTGATTGATATCCTCAAGGCGGCTCTGCCGATGTACGAGAAGGGAGAGTGGGTGCAGGGCTTTGGATATGATGAAAGCACTTGGGCGACGAAGCGATACCTGACAGCCAAGGATCTTGACAAGGTGACCGAGGAGGCCCCTGTCATGGTGACCCGCGTTGATGGCCACCTCGCCTCTGTGAACACATCGGGCTTCAAGAAGCTGGGTCTCTCGACCAAGACCGAAGGTGTTGAAACCGACAAGGCTGGCAAGCCCACAGGAGTCCTGAAAGACATTGACGACATATGGAGCAAGACCTGGCCCGGACCAGACAGAATCCGAGAGGGAATAAAGGCAGGAAATGACATAGCCAATCAGCTCGGCATAACTACAGTCGTAGACAATGCCAAGAAGGGGGCTCTGAAGCACATCCGAGAAGTCGAGATGGAGAGAGAGCTCACGGCGCGAATGGTGGTCAACATTCCAGTCGAGCAGATGAACCATCTCATCAGTCTGGGAGTAACGTCAGGAATGGGAAGCCCCATGGTGAGAATCGGGGGAGTCAAAGTCTACACCGATGGCTCGATTGGAGCAATGACTGCGGCAGTCACCAAGGACTACAAGGGGGCGAGGGGCAACAAAGGGAGATTCCTAACAGATGCCAAGAAGTATGCATCCATTGTCAAGAAGGCGGTCGAACATGACATCCAGCTGGTAACTCACGCCATCGGCGATGCAGCTATAGAGATGGTTCTCTCCACGTTTGAGAACATCGACGATAAGGCCAGAGTCAGAGAGCAGAGACATCGGATAGAGCATGCTGAGATGATCAATGAGTATCAGATCAGGAGAGCCGTGAGTCTTGGACTAATCCTATCCATGCAGCCGAACTTCGTCGGAAGATGGCAGCAGATAGGGGGCCTCTATGATACAAGATTCGACGACGAGCGAGTCAGAGGGATGAACATGTTCCGAGTAGCCCTAGACAACGGGGCACGGGTCTGTTTCGGATCGGACGGCATGCCCTATGGTCCACTCTATGGCATATGGTCGGCCACAACCCATCATAACGAGAGAGTCCGTCTGACTGTCGAAGAGGCACTCCGTTGCTACACCATGGAGAGCGCGTATTCAGTCTTCCAGGAGCACACGCTAGGTAGTCTCACTGTGGGCAAGAGAGCAGACTTCGTGGTTCTGTCGGAAGACATCCTCAGGGTGGCTCCAGATAGAATCAAGGACATAGACATAGAAATGACCGTTGTCGGGGGTCTCGTTGAACATTCAGCACCTGGTGCCTGAGGTGATCTCTTGGGCAGAGTGAGAGCCCTGCCAGAGAGTCTGGTGGCTCTGATATCGGCCGGAGAGGTCATCGAGAATCCTTCTTCAATTGTGAAAGAACTGATAGAGAACTCCCTGGATGCCGGCGCCGACAGAATCGAGATTGAGGTGAGAGCAGGCGGTATCGACTACATCTCCGTATCCGACAACGGATCAGGGATTCTGAGAGAGGACTGCGAGGTCTGCCTTCAGAGATACTCGACAAGTAAGATCTCATCCCGGGAGGACATCGACGCCATCACGACTTACGGGTTCAGAGGAGAGGCTCTGGCAAGCATTGCATCAGTTGCAGAGATGAAGATTGACACAAAGGCCGCAGAGGAAGAGGTTGGCACGACAATACACTCGAGGGAGAGTCAGAGTCTGGTCATTGCGGAGGGAGGACGACCTGGAGGAACAAGAGTTGAGGTGTACAACCTTTTCGAGAGAGTTCCTGTTAGGAGAAAGCATCTCAGCAGCATAAGAGTAGAGAACTCCAGAATCCATGAAACCGTGATGAAGCACGCAGTTGTGAGGCCTGAGATTGGTTTCAGACTGATCAGAGACAATGAAACCGTAATCGATTGTCCTCCCAATCAAGACCCTGTTGCTAGAATAGCATCTCTGTGGGGACATGATATAGCGGGGGCACTGGTCCAAGTCAACCACTCGAAAAGCAACATCGGAGTGAAGGGATTCGTAGTTCGCCCGCCAGTTGCTCGGGGCAACAGAAGTAGGGAGTACTTCTCTGTCCTCAAGAGACCCATTGTCGACTCACAGCTGAGCGAGGCTGTAGAGTCAGTCTATCGTACACTTCTCATGAAAGGGCAATATCCAGTCTTCGCGCTCGACATTGTAGTAGATCTGGCTGATGTTGATGCGAACGTGCATCCAACAAAGAGGGAAGTCAGGATACTTCAGTTAGACGAAGTTGTCGAGACCCTAAAGGAAGCGGTGAGGGGAGCTCTGTTTGTGAAGCCAGAGACCTCTGAGTCCACTAGCCTAGAGGAGCACTTCGGACCGACTAATCAAGCGTCTCAAGTGACAGTCAAGCCCGCTCTTGAAGAAGTCGTAGACTCGGAAGAAACAGAAGCCGATGCAGTCCAGCTATACGAGCAGTCACTGCTAGAGCCTTCTGTGGTTGAAGACCAGGGTGTAGAAGTCGAGTTTCTGAAGGGAGTGTACAGAGTCATTGGCCAGCTGAGCAACCTCTACATCCTTCTCGAGTCAGAGGAAGGACTACTAATCGTCGACCAGCATGCCGCACACGAGAGAGTGCTCTACGAACGATTGAGGCAAGACATTGACCAACAGACGCTTCACGTACAGGAGCTTCTGGAGCCCATCATTCTCAGCCTTTCCACAAACGAAATCGAATTCCTGTCAGAGATTGCGGGCGTTCTGGAAGAAGTCGGTTACACCGTTGAGCCATTTGGGGGAAATGAGGTAGCCATATCCACGCTCCCCGAGGTGTTCGGACGGCGCGCGGATGAGACAGAGCTGCTATCATTCTTGGGACGAGCAGCCGAAGTAGGTCATGAAACCGCTCGTGAAATCTTCATGGATGAACTCGTGAAGCTCACGGCGTGTCACTCCGCGATCCGGGCAGGTCAATCACTCGGCATGGAAGAAATGAGAGATCTGATTACTCAACTGGCAGCTACCACCAGGAAGTACAACTGCTGTCATGGCCGTCCCTCAATGATTCGACTGCGAAAGGACGATATCGACAAGGCTGTGGGTAGGCACGGACCAGAAGCCATCAAACGTTTTAGAGCAAGACACGGCTTAGACTGACTTGCCTCTTCTTCTCTGTACGAGACCTGCAACGATGACCAAGCACAGCACAGACATTGAGATTCCAAAGAGCACAATCTCGATCGGTATCTGCCCGATGGTTCCGTGGTAGTCCAGCAGTGCCCGCTGAAGATACGGTGCGACAATCTCCCAGGGGGATGCATCATCGGAGTTCGCCGTAATGGCTACTACCAAGTTGTACTCCCTTGAAACGATGATGTACTGCCCGTTACTGCCAAGACCAAGGAACAGGTCATTAGTTGTATCGATCCACCACTGGTATCCGTAGCTGAATTCATAGGCTCCAGAAACAAGCGGACGCGTTGCGTGGTCAGCGTACTCCTCGGTGACTATCTCCTGACCGTCCCAGGTCCCATTGTTCAACATCAACAGGCCAAGTTTGGCCATCGTACGAGGCGGCACCCACAGCTGTGTGCCTCCAATATGCACACCCTGGAGATCCGTGTTCCAGGCACCACAGGTGGCATTCATTGGATTGAACAAGTACTGCAATGCGAAGTTCCTAGTAGACATCCCGGTCGCCTGAACTATAATGGCGGAGAGGATATGGGAGGCGCCTGTCGAGTAGACCCAGTGCTCGCCTGGATCATGCACCATGGGCAGGTCTAGGAAGTACTGAACAGGGTTAGTACTCCCAAACATCACGTTGTACATATTGTTGGGGTCGCTGTATGAGCAATTGTGTTCATTCCAGTCGACTCCGGGAGTCATCGTCAACAGATGGTATATTGTCATTGACTCCTTCCTGCTGTCCAGATTCTCAATCTCCAACTCCGGGAAGTAATCTAGAACCGGGTCGGTGACGCTGCCGATGAAGCCCTCCCTAATCGCTATGCCGATGAGGGTCGAGGTGACGCTCTTTGTGACCGAATAGAGGTGATGGCTGATATCCTGGGAATAGTAGCTCCAGTACTGCTCTGCCATGATGTAGCCATCTCTCACGACGACAAGTCCATGGAAACTGACGCCTGACTCATTGATGTGTTGAATCATCTCTTCAAGCACAGCCGAACTCATGTCGTGGGCCTCTGGCTCCGCTGTTTCCCATTCGTCAGTTGGGAAGTAGTCGAGCTCAGCTGCGATTGAACCCTGAGCTTGGCCTAATTGGCTTGTTGTGAAGAGAAAGACAATGACAAGCACCCCTAACGCGCGCAACCTCATGACCCGTCGAGATGTCCTGATAGGATAAAAGCCGAGCTTTCTTAGCAATAGCTGCAAGACTAGGCCATTCTTGCGTCAAGCACTGACTTAAGTAACTGCAGAAGCCAGCAGGGAGTTCATGCCTGAGAGAAAGAAGATCGTGTTTGCCACCGTTGCGCAACCGGGAGCACGAAGCCAGGCAGAGTCTTTGCTCCTAATGCAGAGTATTCGTGCCTTTGGTGGCAACCTCTCCGAGGAACCGATTCTGTGCCTCTATCCCGAGAGAGAGAAGAAACTGCCATCCACGTTCATGGAGAAAGCGATGCAACTGAAGGTCGAGGTCCGGCCCTTCTCCCCTGATGAGGAACTCAGAAACTGGTTTGCAGATCATGCGTGCGCTGCCGCTACTGCAGAGTCACACGCGGAAGACAGTTCACTCCTTCTCGCATGGCTGAGCCCAAATGCCGTTGTGGTCAGAGAACCGAGCGCATTTCTTTTGCCATCGGACGTCGCGCTAGGCTACAGACCTGTGCATCACGCACTTATCGGTTCCAGAATCGAGGAGGAACTGGATCCCTTCTGGACACTTGTGTACGAGTTGTGTGATACCCCTGTCGATCGCGTTTTCCCAATGAGGACTCACATTGAAGATATCCGGGTAAGACCCTACTTCAATGCCGGCTTCATTGTAGTTCGTCCCGAGAGACGGCTGCTGAGAGAATGGAAGATGCTCTTCGCCTCTGTTGTTTCTGATTCAAGGCTCCAGTCACTCTATGCATTGGATCAACGATATGACATCTTCATCCATCAAGCTCTTCTGTCCGGGCTGATCCTCCGTATGTTTCGTCAAGAAGAGCTCCAAGAGCTTCCGCATACCTACAACTATCCGGTCCATCTTCACAGAGAAGACAGGACTGCACCGAAGCCGCGAGCGATGGACGACACAGTGGTGTTCCGTCACGAGGGCTTCTATCGCGACTCATCGTGGACAGAGTCATTCCCCGGAAGTGACCGATTGAAGCAGTGGTTGGTGACACAAGTCCAGGAACTTGGCATGAAGTGATGAGCCCGAAGTGATTCAAAAACCTCATATGGCCAATACCTTGGTGAGCAAGAACACGGGTTCACTCTCGAGAGGCACGAAGCTGCTATGAAGATCTTCTGTATCGGATTCCACAAGACTGGTACCACTTCACTTAGAGACGCCCTACGACATCTGGGCTACTCAGTCACTGGTCCCAATGAAACACGCAATCCTAGAATAGCAGAAGAGGTTCTCGATATAGCGTTCTCGCTAGTAGACAAGTTTGATGCCTTTCAAGACAATCCATGGCCGATCATATACAGAGAACTGGACGACAGATATCCTGGAAGCAAGTTCATTCTCTCAACACGACCAGTCGAGGAGTGGATGAAGAGCGCTGTTCGTCACTTCGGGACAAAGGATACACCAATGCGGGAATGGATCTATGGAATCGGCCACCCGATAGGGCACGAGGAAGTCTACAGAGAGAGATACCTGAAGCACTACCGAGAGGTAGAGGAGCACTTCAGAGACAGGCCTGATGACCTTCTCGTGATGAATCTCACGCAGGGCGACGGGTGGGAGAAGCTCTGCAGGTTCCTTGGTAAGGATGTGCCCAAGATACCCTTCCCTCACAGTAACAAGGCCGAGGATAGGGAGAAGAAACCGGGCCTGTCCTCACGATTCAAGAGGGCTCGCGCGCGCCCCTGACGGTCAGACTTGAGAAGAAAAGAGAAGACCACACTGGCGCCGCCAATGGACTCCAGTGCGGCCCTGTCATCACTACGGCCTTCGCTTCATGAAGAGGACACCCACGACGAGGACAATGATGGCTCCCGCTCCGACTATCACCAGCTCGAGTGGAACCGGTGGGACTCCATTTCCAGTGGAACTTCCCGAGCCGGTTGTCGTAGTGGGGATTGGTGGAACGATGTTCGGGTCGGCCAACGGATAGGGATCCGTATTCGCAGACGTTCCTTCAAGAAGGTAGGGACTGTCGACAAACCCATTGCTGTCAGCATCCGGAGAGACCCAATCATCCCAGTAGTTGCAGAGGTATAGATTATCGCCTCCGTCGTCAGCTGCCTGCGCAGAAGCTCCGTTGGAGTAGAACATGTTTCTTGTCACGGTCATGTTCACAGCACTGGCTCCAGTCTTCATACCGTAGTCAGATGATGAACTGACGTTGTTTGACTGGAAGGTCGAGAACTGACCTGAGAGGATGCTTATGCCAATGCCATCACAGCCCACGATGCTGTTGTTGCGGACAACGCTGTTGCTGAACTCTCTGAGGTCCATTCCATGGTCTCCGCCGTTCAGTATTGAGTTATTGTACACATCAATGTCATCAGTATTCCTGATGTACATTCCAGGTCCAGAAGCATTGATGATTCTGTTATGCATTACTGATACACCGACTGAGACTCCGAGCGATATGCCAATCGAAGTCGATTCCACAATCAGATTGTCCGTGAACTCGCAATTCGTCGAGCTACCTATCACCTGAATCCCAATTCCATCGCAATCGGATATTGAGTTGAGTGAGATCTCTGAATCGACCGCGGATACGCTCCGAACTCCTAGGCCATTGCAGCGACGAATCGTATTCTCGGATATCAGGCAGCTGTTGATGTACCCCGCGCACTCAATGCCGTTGAACAGGTTGTCCTGGATTGTGTTCCCAGTGATTACGAGATTGTACACATCAATGAGCCAGATACCCCGAAACCGGTTGTGGAATAGATTGCCTGATATCTGGCCGTTTGAGGAGTTGTCGGCCTCGATGCCGCACCACACAGTAGAGTCACCGGGTCCATCAATCTCATTGCCGACGACGGCCCAGTGCAGGTCCACATTGTTCATCTCAATCGAATGTGTGATGTCGTAGAAGTAGTATCCCGAAATGAGATACGGCGCAGCTGCTGTCCCGTTTCCAGGCCATAACTCGGCTGTTGCTTGCGCAACCAGCTCTGCGTTTCCATCAATCAGGATTGCCTCATGCGGCGTGTAGGCCGGATTTGCGCCCTCTCGAAGGAGAATTGAACTCTCTGATGAAGTGAGCGGCGGAATGACCATCGCTACCAGCATGAATGCAATCAGGTACACTAGTGTGATCTTTCGTTTCGCGGTAAGTTGCATATCATCAACCCTCGCTAGCTATCTCCGTGGGAATGATATCCAACATAGAATAAAAGAGACTCAAGTTTGGCGCAACGGCCTCATTTTCGGCAAGCGAAGAAAAGAAAGTTGGGAAGGAAGCCTCCGGGCCGAGGCTTCCTTACAGGTAGTACTACTTCTTGGTCTTCTTCTTTTTCGGTGGAGGTGCAGCAGCTCCTCCTCTTCGACGAGCCGCAATGCCGACCACTGCCACGACACCAATCGCGCCGACTCCAATGATGAGCAGTGTTGTTGTGTCCAGTATGAAGCCACCAGAGGGTATCGCCATATAGGTCACGAGATTCTGCCACAGCTCAACTGAGTCGCGGTAGGCGGAGTTGTCTTCGTCACCTCTACACTGGTAGATGAGGTAGCTTGCGAAGATGGTTCTTCCACCGTTGTTGAGAGTCATGAAGGCCTTGTCATCCTGCTCTGTGGCAGTTGCTCCTGCCAGTGCTGTCGCACCCGGGAGGACTGTCACCTCATCACCGTCGTCCGCAGTTACTGGGGCCGCCTTGTACTCCATGTCACTGTGATCATGAGGCCTGTTGAAGACTGGATGACTATGCCTCCAGACGTACATGCTGGGGTCTAGGTGGACCGTCGCTGAGTACTCCACGCCAAGAAGTGACCACAGCGGATGCGTCGGTGCAGAGTCCATGTCATAGTACGACATCAACAGCTTCCCTCCGTTATCCACATGTGAGTAGAGAGCGTCTAGATTGGCTGTCGACATTGGGGAGTTTGGCTCATCAACGATCACAAGACTGTAGTTCTTTGCGTCCATGTTGGGCACCAGATAGAGTGCATGCCAAACCAACATGTATGGGAGATTGAGATCATTCAGTGCCACAGTGCAGTCCTCATAGTAGCCATTTCCAAGATGGGAGAACAACAGGATCTCTGCGTCAGCTGCTGTGAGCCAGTTGAGGACGTTGAGTGCGAACCATTGGTTTGACGACATTGGAAGCTGAAGGCTGTCGAAGATGTTCATGTCGCCCGAGAGAACTGCTCTGCCACGCCCGTACTCCTGGCATGCAACAACAGGGTTGCCAAGATCGAGCCAGAGCTCTTCAGCGTCACCAAGAACACTCAGATAGTTGCGAAATCCTACATTGAGTGCCGAGCAGCCCTCCAGCATCACATGGGTCGCAGGAACGCAGGTCGAGTAGTCCAGAACATCTGTCGTCCCCAGACTCATGTCGAAGTCCTGAAGGAGCGTATTGATCCAGATGTATCCGTCCCCTCCCAGCCCAGTTCTGTCCCCGAGCACAAGAAGAGAACCTCCAGCCTCGACCCAGGCTTCAACTGCTGCGTACTCAGAGTTGCGCGGCTCTAGGTCGGGCCAAGCCATGACAAGAACATCGTACTTGGCCAGCCGCTCTGCGGTCAGGTTGCCTGATGCAGAGGGATAGAGCTTGTCAAAGGTGTATGAGTGATTCACTGCAAGATTCCTGAACTCGTAGAAGTTGTTGCCGGCCACATAGATGGTCACCAACTCAACATCCCAAGGGTCGATTCCGAGTCTGGGCATGTGTGACATGTCGAACGCGATTCTGCCCTTGACTCGAGGCTTCAGCCATTCAACAGAGTCAACAATGATGCTCTCGAAGTCCTCAGGAATGTTATTCCCATCTCCAGGCAGATGAACAAGCCTGCCGCCTTCCTTATGATTTAGGTCCATGGCCAAGCCAGATATGTACATCGGCGAGGTGGTGTTGAGGAGAAGCGGAGTAATGTAGTAGCCAACTGGAGAAGCTGTCATGAACGTGTCCACTGTGGTAGCCCACTCAGCGGCCCTTTCGGAAACCGTATCGTTTACATCATACTCCAGCATCGTGGGATGTCTCACACTCACCCTCTGAACATCGCATTGGACATAGTCCCAAGCAAGCCCACGAGGATCAGCTGACACTCCAGGCCAGATGATGCTCTCATACCAGAGATAGCTCATGGCACCGTTGAAGGTCAGGAGTCCTCCACCGCCCATCCAGAACTCACGCACAAGCTTGGTGATGCTTTCTCGAGGCAGGTTGTTGACGAGCACAAAGACATCGAAATCGGCAGTAATCAGCTCGTGATTGAGTATGTCTGATGTAGTCAGTAGCGTGACGTCGTGTCCTGCGCCTTGCAGCAATGTCCTAATCTCGGTGACGTAGTTCGTCAGGTCCACTGCAGCAGAGAAGACAGGGGCAGTCGTGTTGGCCTCGTTGTAGATTGCAACACGCACGCCTGTCGTGGTGGTCTGCGAGAGAACAGCGAGGGATTCCAGGGAAATGTCCGCCTGTTCATCCATGGTGTCAGCCATGAAGACAGAAGGTATCAGTGCTATACTTGATAGAAATA
>JAEOUG010000004.1 GCA_016839445.1 Candidatus Thorarchaeota archaeon | reverse complement strand
GGTCCGAATGGACCCCTCACAACCCGACCTATGGAGAGATCATTGAGGACCGAGGTGGGCAGGTCACGTTCTCAGCACTGGGTCAAAAGGCGCCACTGGATCTCAAGGCAGCCTATGATCCCGATCAGAAGATCCGGATGCGTATCAAGAAGCACCTGGACGACCTCCTTCCCGAGTTTGACGTGCGTGTGGGAGGAACTACATCCATCGATGTCAATCGCAAGGGATTCGACAAGGCCCGTGCCGTTGAGAGAGTCATGGAAGCCATGCCCAATCTCTCGCTCAGTTCCTATCTCTTCGTCGGGGACGCCCTCTATGAGGGAGGAAACGATGAGACTGTGAAGAGGCTAGGAATTCCGTGGATTCAGGTCTCGGGACCCTTGGAAGCAAAGCAGGTCATCAGAAGAATCATGGGCCAGTCTGACTAGAGGCCTGTGTACCTCTTCTTGCGTTGAGAATTGCCTGTCTGATGGTTGGGTATCTGTAGAGAGCCACAAGGCCGAATATCGCAAGCCCAATCAAGGGATAGAAGGCGAAATCAGGCCACAGGAGGTGGAAGGAGAAGGCAACCTTGAGGGGGTAGAGGACGTAGATTCCGAGCTCCGCCCAAGGATACATCATCATGTCCATGATGAGGTGGCTTGCACAACCGATTAGCACCAGAGCGAACCTGCTCCTTGTTGTGGTCCCATCCACGGCAATGAAGGCGGCAGTGACGTAGGCTAGTGCAACTGCGCCAAGAATGGAATGGAATCCAGAAACCAGATCAACCCACTCCAAGGCGGTGCCACGCAATAACCACGAGAATGGGCGCTCAGCATCGATGATGACAGCTCCTATGATGACGAGCATCTGCTCGGACCTGGGTCCGTCTTTACGAAGAAGCAAAGCAAGCGCCGCTCCTACCAGGAGGTGGGTCGTGACATCAGGCATGCCTACTCACCCCTCCTGATGAATGCCAGACGGTCTGTGTCTATTGAGTATGTGATGAAGAACAACAGCGCAAAGATGAGAATCCCCGGAACAGACCGGATGAGCGAGCTATTCGGGTCTATTGCATTGAACTGATGCACCACAATCGATCCATTGGTGGCAACCCAGCTTGTTCCCCTAAACAGTATCCTCTCGCCGACTTCTGGGGGCTGCAACGGCGGACGGAAGATGAGCTCTGTTTCCTCACCGATGCCTACCACGAACACAGAGCCATTGTCGTGAACACTAAGGATTGTTGCAGAAGAAGACACATTCGCCCCTTCAAGTGGAAGAGGGTCTTCTTCTAGTCGTCCAATGCCGATGACCGTGTACCCGGCCTGCTCAGTGGAGTGAGGAAAAGTGTAGCTGAAGACTACAATCAGAGCAAGGAACACCACCAGAGCAGTGATGCCTTTGATTGACTCCTTCTTGCGTCGTAGCAAGACGCATCATCTCTCCCCAAGGGCCTTCAGGGCATTCGCCGCCTGTTCCAGACCCTTCAGGTTATTCACGGGGATCCAAGTACCGGAGGGGATGTTAATTGCATAGAGCCGGCCCTCCCCTGCAATGACCGGACACACCACGTTCTCGAAAGACGACTCGATCTCAAGCGACACAAGGCGCTTGAAGTAGTCATAGACTGCAGGGTCAAATATCGTGATGCCTGTGTGTGCGGGAACGGCGATTGGCGGATACTTGGAGATGTCTCGCACCTTTCCCTTCTCTATGACCAACCCGGAGTATTGGAACGGGGTCTCTGGAACCACTACAAAGGTCCCAATGCAGCCGTTCTTTCGGCCTTTGAGGTGGCCCTCGAGGAAGACATCCGCATAGGGGCGGGAGAGTCCGATGACCATGTCATCAGGATTGTGTATGATGGAGGTGCAGTTCTCGCCGATTGTGCCGTTGTTCAGCGCATGGAGAATTGCTCCTGCGTTCCCCACCTTCCTGCCCTCAGGGTCCTGAGAGTACCTGATCTCAACACCCCATCGTGAGCCGTCGCCTAGGTGTTCCTCAACCTTCTCTGCGAGGAAGCCTGTCAGTACAGCGAATTTCGTGATGCCTGCATCAGAATAGTCCTTGACTGTCTTCTCAATCATGCTCACCTTGCCATCGACACTGACCATGACCTTGTTTATCTGCTCACTCTGAGTTTCTGCCCTGATGCGCTGACCCTTGCCACCCGCAGGCATGACAACAACGGTCGCCTCCTTGAGTGCCTCAACATCATCTTGAGAAACGGTTGTGACCTCGTCCTCCGTGTTGATACGCTCTCGGATCTCTTTCATGATAGAATCGAGTGTATCGGGCATGATGCTCGACCTAGACGTTAACTGGTCTGTTCAAAAGGATTGTCAATCGAACCCCGCTACTGCTCCGGGTCCATTGCCGAAGCCATTTGAGCCATCTCCTCGAAGAGCGCCAGTGTCTTCTTGGCCTCTTCAGGCTTCATCTTCTCTATGGCGTAGCCGGTGTGGACTATGACATACTCTCCAATCTTCAAGTCTTGGAGGAGCGACACGCAGACCTTCTTGCGAGTTCCACCGAAGTCTACATCTGCGAAGTCACCATCAATTGCTTCAACGCGGGCGGGAACTGCAAGACACATGTGAGTTCAAGAAAGGTCTTCGAATGTCTTCTTTAGAATCTTATGAAGTGGCCGCGTTAGCTTGCAGGACGCCAGCAGATCCCGAGTTCATCAGCCGTGGAAAGGGCTAGGTCCATCTCCTCTCGATTGACCCTCCTTGTGATGTCCGGATAGCGTTCCGGGCTTCTACGCACCTTGTGCTCAGGCCTATACTGACCCATGATGTTCACAATGCAGTCAGGCATGTTCTTTGAGATCCACTCCAAGATGGGGAGTGTACAACACTCGAGGTGGTTCGGCATGACCAGGTGACGTATGATTACTTCTCCGTAGTCATAGGCTTTCAGGTGGTTTCTTGACACCACATCGAAGTAGTTCTTGACTCCGGAGAGTCGAAGTCCACACTCGTTGTTCCCATACTTGAAATCGGGGAGCCACACATCGAATACGTCTACAAGAAGCCTCATGGTTTCCTCAGAGCAATAGAGGTTTGAGTTCCAGAGCTGAGTAACGTTGTCAGTCTGGTGTTCCATGGACGCGAGAATCGTGTGTGTGTTAGGGATAGGGTCCCCACCAACGTAGTTGATGTTGAGGGCGCCATCTCTGAAGAGAGCGCCTGCAATACTGGCCAAGCCCTTGGGGTCAACGACATGGCCCGAGTTCGGGTTTGTCGAGATGTCGTCATTCTGACAGAAGACACATCCGAAGCAACACGACGAGAAGAATATGGTCCCGCTGGGGACCAGCGGTGCCTCTTCGCCGGTGTGAAGAAAGGCTGAGGATACACGAGACTCTGAACCCAGCCTGCACCAGCCCTTCTCGTCACGGGTTCGATCAGCGCCACAACGGCGCTCACAGAAGTGGCAGTCGGCGAGAATCCTCTGGGCGAGCTCAATCTTGAGTTTCAGAAACGACCCGCTCTGATCAGGAAGAGAGCCAGGCGCAGTCTGCCCAGAGTCAACACTCTCAACCAACGCACTGAATTCGTGGGAGAGCGCAGTATGGGCGTTCCAAAGGTCCTCTGTGCTTGAGTCCAGTGGTATCTCGCACTCAGCACCCTTCGCTAGTAGGTACTTGGCAATTCGTTCCAGGTCGATGATCTTCCTGTAACGGCCCAGTCTGCGAAGGGTCTCGGGATTCTTCCATACTCGAGCTGCATCCGGTCTCACTAGACGCCACATGTCACTACAACACCTGAGACCTTTCGATAAAAGCTCTGTGAGGTCACCGCAATGAGTGTAGTGTACTTGCCGCCAAAGTGATGGCTCGCCGAGACAGCCAACCGGATGTTATGTTCCTCGGATCTTCTACCATTGCAGGGCTGTACAGGAGCTCAGGCTGCAGGGGAGGCTCAGTAGAGAAGATGCAGTCCTGCGGCAGGTTGTCCGGCGTTATGCACCAGTCTTGGTATTCCTTTGCAGAGGCCCAGTGTCGCTCCGGGTGATTATAGTCATCAAGCCTCAACCAGTTAGATGCGAAAATCGCATCCGCTCCTGCCAAGGCGCCGTCGAACTCATGGAGCTGCTCGAACGTGAGGCCGAGATCTGATGCCTGTTTCGTTGCCTTGCTTCGAATCCTGTTCATCAGAGAGAACTCAGGAGGGCTTACGATTCTCACATTGGCACCAACCATAAGACCTCCCAGGACTAGGCTGTGTGCAGTGGTTGGCCTAGAGAACGATGATCCGAATCCCCATGAGACGACTAACTGCCGACCCGAGAGATCCCCACGTCGCTCCTCGAATCCCAAGAGATGGGTTAGGGCAGACTGCCAGCCTAGTATGTCGTCAGCCACGTTGACAACTGGGACATCCGATGCGCTGCTGAACCCTCTTGACACCTCATAACCATCGCCGAAGGTCTCGGACTCAGAGAAACAGGTGACCAGAAGGTCAACCGCCTTGGAAGCCATCCTGACTTCTTCGAGGAGGAGACGTGATGACTTCGCCCCGGCATCGCTCCAGCTCAGATCGACAAGGGGAACGCCCAGCATGGCCGCGGCAAGCTGTGACGCTTGCCTATCATGCTCAGATGCACCATAGAACATCATTCCCAGTGCATGGACACGGTCGTGCAACTCAGGAGTGCCCGATTTCAGAATCTCGTGACCAATCCTAAGGATCTCCAGAACACTGCTTCGTTCCACTGCATCACCTGTATCTCGAAGTGGAGCGCTTTGTCGCATAAGGTGTTTCGGTTTTCTGGAGAAATCATACGTTGCTGGATTGGACCTCGGATTTGCAGGGCCCGCGGGCATGTGCAGCTATCAATAGTTAGCTCAACGGGCTGTAATCTCAGGACCCCATAGTGGGAGGTGGCATCGGAGCCAACAGAGTGATATGGTGAAGTGATGTCGAGAGGAGAGAGCCACAATGACGAAACTCCTGGTCACACTAACACCTGCTGAAGGCAAGAGACTCATAGCAAAGGGGCTCTTGGCAACCGATCTCATCAAAGAGGCCCTCAAGAGTGGTTATCTCTGCATCACTCTTGGCACAACCTCGGCGTATCTAGTAGAAGAAATACTTGGAGAATACGACAAGACCAAGCACATCGCTGGTATTGTAGTGCCGAAGGGCCTAGCAGTCACGGACCCCAAGAAGCGGGCATTTGACGCGATATTCCACAAGGGCGAGTACCTTGAGGGCAAGAAGGTGAAGGACGTTCTCGAGCAAATGGGCCCGAACGATGTTATCATCAAGGGCGCGAACGGACTCGATGAGAACTACGTCCCGCTGATTCTCCTCGCGAGTGACACAGGAGGCACATGGGGCTCCTTCATCGGTGCAGCCCTCTCAAGGAACATCAAGATCATCATGCCCGTTGGACTGGAGAAGTCCATCCCTGTGGCCTATGAAGAGATTTGCGGACAGTTTGGAAAGGATGACTGGGAATACAGCATCGGTACGCCCGTAGGCATAGCCGGTGTCACAGAGGGAGTCGCCTTCACTGAGATAGACGCTCTGGAGGCACTCTTCGGAGTTGACGCAGCACCGATATCTGCAGGCGGCGTGAATGGTGCAGAGGGGTCAGTCACATTGTTCATCGAAGGAACGGAAGGCGAGATTCTTGCGGCCTACGAGTTCCTTAAGGATGTGAAGGGAGAACCGCCCTTCCCAGAGGTCGATCATGTGGTGTGATGTTAGATATGGAGAGCGAGGTCGTAATCAGAACAGAGGGACTCACCAAGATCTTCGAGAAGGGTAAGAAGCGTGAGGTCATTGCTCTTGACAATGTGGACCTAGAGATACGGAAGGGTGAGGTCTTTGGTCTGCTGGGCCCAAACGGAGCTGGCAAGACGACACTGATTCGAATACTTGTAGGTCTCTTGACTCCCACGGCCGGAAATGCCTCCGTGTTGGGCAGGGATGTAGTCAAGGAGATCGACGATATCCGAGAGAGAGTAGCTCTACTACCTCAGGAGGCGGGCATCTACGACAGACTCACGGCACAGGAGAATCTGGTCTACTACGGTGGCCTCTACGGTATCCCGAAAGAGGAGCTTTATGAGAGAGCTGACTCCCTTCTTGAGACCGTGGGCCTCCTAGAAAAGAAGGACTACCAAGTGAAGGGGTTCAGCGGGGGAATGAAGCGCAAGGTGCTGGTTGCCCGAGCGCTCATCATAGAACCTGAGATCATATTTCTGGACGAGCCAACGACGGGAATAGACACCATTGGCGCACGCGTCGTTCGCAACCTCTTGAAGAAGCTGAGCAAGGAGGAACAGCTGACCATCATCTTGACCACTCACGACCTCAATGAGATAGGAGAGCTGTGTGACAGAGTAGGGATTCTGAATGAGGGCAAGCTTGCAGCAGTCGGCAAGTCATCTGAACTGGAAGAGAAGTTCAGAGCGGCAAACCTTGAGGAGGTCTTCACAGGGCTCGTGACAGGGGAGGGGGTGTACGCGGAGTGAACGAGAGCAGGAGGAGGAAGAAGAACGGAGAGAAGACAGTCTGGCTCCTGAAGAAGGAACTCAAATCCATCTTCCGTTCTCGATGGCTGCTTTTTGGCTTCATGCTTAGCCCGCTCTTCGCTTGGACATTTCAGGGATTCTTCCTCAACTTCCTATTCGCTCAGGCCATTGAACCAGAGCACGTCTACATCACCATCGAGGACCCATACGCAAACAATACTGCGGGGCAGAATCTCTACGATTCAATAGTTGCTCAATATCAGTACGAGAGGCTGCTACCTGAGAACCAGAGGTTCCTGAAATTCTCAAACCTTACAACGGTTTCTGCTCAAGATGGCTTGGCGTCATGGAACAACCGTACAGCACCGGTATGGGTCTACATACCCGCCAACTTCACGTCATTTCTTCAGCAGTATAACGTGACGACCCTAATCATCTACGTCAACACAGGCAGCTTCAAGGCAAGTGCTGCGGCAGAGAGAGTCGCGATATTCTCACAGTGGCAGGTTCGTGTGACGGATCTTAACATCGATCGCCGTACGCCCCCAGCCGCAGAAGCTAGTTACGGACACCAGCTGGCAATCTTCTTGGTGATGATTACCTCAGTACTCGCGCCAAGCCCATATGTGAGCAAGTCATTTGCCGGAGAACGAGAGCAGCACACTCTCGAGGCTCTTCTTGTGGTGCCGCTGAGCAGGCTGCGGATACTTGGAGCCAAGCTAGTGGCAGGCATTCTGCTATCCGCGTTCTATTCGATATTCACGGTAGTGGGTATAGTGGCCTTCAACTACCTTGTCATCGTGCGTGCCCTAGGGAGTCTCGACAGCGCAGCCCAGATTGCATACTACAGCGTCAGCACGACCTCCATCCCACTTATCGTGTTCTGCCAGTTCCTAGTGCTATTGTGCGCAATCGGTATTGGCATTGTCATTTCCACAATGGCCAAGGATCAGGCGACATCGGAATCAGTCAACAATCTTGTCCTTCTGGTCCCCACGATGGTGATTGGTATCCTCGGATTTACAGGGAGCATCTCGCAGTTTGGGGGCCTGTTTGGAGCCTTTGTGTGGTTCATTCCGTTCAGCCATGCGATAATGTTCCTCAATGGAGTGCTCTCGCCGTATCCAAACATAGCAGCGTTGTCAATCAACGTCATCTACATGGTGGCGTTCACCATAGTCACGCTCATCATAGGGGCGAAGATGTTCGAGAGAGAGGCTATCATAGCATAGGTGCTCAACGAATAGGCCACTTCGGGCTGATGTCAACACCCGACCTCTCAAGAAGCCTCTCACTATGGAAGCGAGCCTTCCTCTTGATCTCTTCCTCATCCAGAGTGAGTAGTTTCTTCCCCTGCATGAGAACCTGACCGTTCACGATGGTTGTGTCAACAGCGTAGCCACTCCCTGAGTACACAATATTCGATACAGGATTGCTAGCTGGTGTTAGGCCAATGTCGTCCAAATCGACGAGGATGATATCAGCCAGCTTCCCGAGCTCGATGGACCCAATCTTGTCACTCAATCCTAGAGCGGCAGCCCCTCCGAGTGTCGCCATCTCGATGACCTGTTCCGCACTGACAACTAGAGGGTCATTCGCCACGGGTTTGTGGATCAGTGCAGCCAGGCGCATCTCACGAACCATGTCATACGTATTATTGCTGGGCCCTCCGTCGCATCCCAGAGACACAGGCACACCTGCCTTCAGCATCTTTGGAACCTTCGCAAAACCCGAGGCCAACTTCGTGTTGCTGGCGGGGCAGTGAGCAATGTTAGACCGCGTCTTCGCCAGAACCTCCAGCTCTTCATCCTCGAAATGTATCCCATGTGCGAAGACCATGTCTGGTCCCAGCAGGTTGTGGTCGCGCGCAAATCCAGTGAGGTTCGTTCCGAAGTTCTCCCGGACGTATCTCACGTCATCGACAACCTCTCCAAGGTGCATGGTCATGTGGGTCTGCTTTTCCCTAGCTAGTCGAGAAACCTCGCGGAAGAGATCGGGACTGACGGCACCGAGTGACCGGAGGCCGTACCAGACTTGTATTCGGCCCTCTGCATTACCATGCCACTTCTGATACATGTCCTCGGTCTCTCTGAGGCATTCATCTTTACTCTCTATCATGCCGTCGTACATGATATCCTCGCTGTCAGCGTAGCCTGTTGAGTCCATGATTATCTTTGAGAGGGCAGCCCTCATTCCCGCCTTCTCAACGGCTTCCGCAATTCCGTTGAAGCCGTACCTCGAGTGAATCATGCATTCCAAGAAGGACGTAGTTCCAGTGCGGATCATTTCTGCCATGCAGAGCTCTGTGGAAACCCTTCCATCTTCTTCTGTGAAATTGCCCTGCAGCACCCAGACGTACTTCTTCAGCCAGTCAACAAGTGACACGTCATCAGCGCATCCGCGAATCAGAGCCTGAGCCAGATGCATGTGTGTGTCAATCAGGCCGGGCATGACCAGCTTGTGATGTGCATCAATAACAACGTCAGCGGTGCGTTTCACCATGTTGTCTGTCTTGTTGAGCTCAACAATCTTGCCATCCTCAATGTAGACAGAGCCATGCTTGATTATCTCGCGTCTATCATCCATGGTGAGAATGTAACCATTATTGATCAGGATTGATCCTTCAGTCATGTCCTAGTCCTCCCTTGCGGAGCAGACACTGATGGATGATTGACATAACGATTTTGGTAGCGCGTTCAGCTTGCCTGCTCGGCCATCTGCAGGCGAATCACGAACTTCAGACCGTGCTCCGGCTTCCCTCTGACACGGTCTGTGACCTCAACGGTGCCACCGTACTTCTCAACCAGACGACGTACAAGATGGAGTCCGACTCCGCCGTAGCGGCGTGACGGGTCGAAGAGCTCGGCCTTCTTTGAGTCGCTCAGTCCAGGACCATTGTCTGCTACTGAGAGCATGAAGGTGTCCCCGTAGACACGACCTCTCACCTTGACCAGCTTGTTCTGAGGGTCGAGATTGTTGTGTACAACTGCGTTCTCCAGAAGGTTCCATAATAGCTGTGAGGCGGCCTGATCAGCCAGAACTAGAATGTGATCATTCAGGTCACCTAGGTCCACCTGAACGCCTCTCTGCCTGTAGACGAGTTCGGCTTCGGTGCGAATCACCTTTGCGATGTTGACAGGACGTAGTGGCTCTTCCTTAGATTCCTCAGCCCTTCGGACCTTCTGTATGAGCTCGAGGCATCGATTTGCCCCATCCAGGATGTACCGACGCGAACGCTCAATCTGTGCAGAATCAACATCAGGAGTGAGGAAGTCGCCCCCAGCAAGAATCAGCTGGAGCTGATTGCCAATGTCATGGAGCAGTAGGTCTAGCAGGAAGTGGACCTCGGCCTCTGCTCCCTTCAGCTCTGAAACATCAGTGAATACCGCCATGCTTCCTAGGTACTCATTGTCGGGCCCGAAAAGGGGAGAAGCGGATACCATGACGGGCACAGACGCTCCTGACTTGTGCTTGAGCTGGGCCTCATAGTGCTCTATCTTTCCAAGTTTCCTCGCGTCCAGCTTCGTCTTTACGTCGTTTTCAGTCCATCCGAGCAGCATCTCAGTGATGGGGATTCCCACAATGTCCTCGATCGAATCATATCCAAGCATGCGCCGAAGTGCATCATTGGCAAGGACAGTTCGCCCCGCTGTGTTGTCCACACTCAACCCAGAATCCATGGTTTCAACAAGAGAGCGATATCGGTGCTCGGACTCTGTCAGTAGTCGGGCTCGCTCCTTCTCCTCTGTGATGTCGAGGAGTTGTGCCACGGTTCTCATTCTCCCGTCTCGCCCTTTGATTACACCTACATTCATTCTGATGTCCCGAGCCTGGCCATCTTTCCTTAGAATCTTGAACTCGTACATCGAGGGTACTTCTTCTCCCCTCTGCCGCAGCTGATATCGTTCTGCTACCAAGTCGACGCTGTCAGGATGTAGGAACTCGCGGAAGTCATGCCCGAGCAGTTCGCTCCGAAGTCTACCCGTGATGTCGCACATCTTGTCGTTGACATACTCGAACCTGTAGTGCTCATCTACAATGATGATGCCGCTAAAGCTGTAGTAGTCTACGATAAGCTCAAGGACTTCCATCTTTGAGAGTATCTTTTCCTCGGCTGCCGCCCTGCGCGAGAGGTCTACCACGTATGCGACATAGCCGGCAAGGCGGCCGTCTATGATGATTCTGTCCGTGTAGACCTGAGTTGGAACCTTGAGACCGCTTCCGACTACAACTCGAAGGGAGATTGAGGTGGGGTCAGCACCCTTCTTCAGGCTCTTCAGGCCATCATGGACCAAGTCCTGCTGCTCAGGCGCAATGAGCGCGTCAACATGCACACCCTTCTCCAGAGTGCTCTTGTCGAGCTGCAGCAGATCTAGAGCCGCGGAGTTGGCATACATCAATAGAAGGAGTGGGTCGAACTCAAGAACAGGAATGTGCATGGTGTCAGCTACTTGACGAAACTGCTTCCTCTGTGGGGACGGCTCTCGTTCGAATGATTGTCTCATAGTCCCACATCATTTTCGTTGCATGAATGCCTTCCTTGACACGCGAACGCTTCGCTGAGTACAGGAAGCCGTGATGAGTCACCACTAATACTTTTGTGCGACATCTAGCCGCCAGAGAGTAACAACTTAAAGGGCAGAGTCTTGATTCAGAAGGCTGCACTTCACAGGAGAGCGACCACGAATGAGCCCCTTTCTTGCCATTGATGTCGAACGCTGCACGGGATGCAGGAACTGCGAGATGGCCTGTTCCCTGTCAAAGACAAGGACCATCAACCCAAAACGTTCCCGAATCCAGATTCTGAAGGATGAGGCGCGTAATCTGATTGTGCCTATGGTCTGTCTTCAGTGCGAAGACCCACTGTGTCAGAACGCTTGTCCAAACAATGCCATAGTCACTAGCGAGTTCGGCGTATTGAGTGTGATTCCAGAGGTCTGCATCGGATGTGGCAACTGCGTTTCGGCCTGTGTGTTTGGCGGTATCGAGATTGATTCGCAAACAAGAAAGGCTGTGAAGTGTGATCTGTGTGATGGAGAGCCCGCGTGCGTAAGAGCCTGTGAATACGGTGCCATCGCCTTGGTCGAGTCTAAGAAGGACGGATATACCAAGAGGAAGACAGGCATGAAGATACCAGCACAAATGGAAGGGTTGATTGTAGAGGAGGGTCAGTAGTGACGTTTCCGTACAAAGGATATGCCGGGTATTACCTTGATGTCGACCTGACGAAGGGGAAGGTCCACAAGAAGGAACTCGAGAAGGAATGGGCCAGACTGTATCTAGGCGGAACAGGAGTGTCTGCGAGGATTCTCTGGGATAGAACAGGGCCTGAAACGAACCCACTGAGCCCAGAGAATGTCCTGATTGCTGGGACCGGCCCTCTGACAGGAGCAATGTTCTCTCCATCGGGAAGGATGATGTTTGCGTCGAAAGGACCATTGACAGGCGTCTGGGCGGAGAGCCATGTGGGCGGCTTCCTAGGACCGGAGATCAAGTACGCAGGTTTTGATTTCGTGCTGCTCAACGGACGCTCCGAGAAGCCAGTGTATCTCTTCCTGAGAGATGGGAAGGCAGAGCTTATCGATGCTGAGCACATTTGGGGTAAGGAAACTAACGAGACTACATTGATGATCCGCGAAGAGCACAGAGACCCCGACATCAAGACTGCAGCAATCGGCCCCGCCGGAGAGAATCAGGTGCTCTACGGCTCAATCATTGTTGACTTCTATCGAGCTGCAGGGAGGACTGGCATGGGAGCAGTTCTCGGTTCAAAGAATGTGAAAGCAATCGCCGCTAGTGGCTCCTTGGGTATCGAGATACACGACTACGAGAAGTACATGGCAGCCAACGATGTGGAGATGGAGCGGCTGAAGGACCCACTATGGAAGGACTCCCTCGCATCACTCCGCAAGTATGGTACAACAGACCTGGTAGCTATCATCAACGAGATAGGAAGGTTGCCAACAAAGAACCATTGGACTGGTTACTACGAACATGCGGACGACATTGGTCCTGAACTCATTGCGGAGAAGTACAGGATTGCCCAAGAGGCATGCTACGGCTGTGAGGTGGGCTGTAAGTACATCATCAGGGTTAAGGACGGGAAGTATGCCACAGACCCGATTGGTGGACCCGAGTATGAGACAATAATGGCGTTCGGATCCAACTGCCTGAACAGCAACATCGAGGCAGTCTTCCACCTAGGGAAGAGGTGTGATCTGCTAGGGCTTGACACGATATCGTGTGGGAAGACCATAAGCTTCGCCATGGAATTGTGGGAACGCGGAATCCTCACAGCGAAGGACACTGACGGACTCGATCTCTCATGGGGCAACGTGGAAGCGATGGCCGAGCTTGTCGAGAAGATAGCCAGAAAGGATGGCTTCGGAGCTCTCCTCGCAAAGGGTACTAGGAAGGCCGCTGAGGAGATTGGAGGAGATGCGTGGAGGTATGCAGTCCACGTCAAAGGTCTCGAGGCGTCTGGACAAGACCCGCGTGCACACCAGAGCATGGGGCTCACCTATGCAACGAATGTCAGAGGCGCCGACCATCTCCGAAGCATCTCTTGTGTGGAGGAACTGGGCTACCCCGAGGTGGCGGCAAGTAGGTTCGGCGAGGACAAAGCAGACGCCATTCTCGACATAATGTCACCAGAACACAAGGGACTACTCATTTGGGACATGGAAGACCTGTATTCAATTGTGGACTCGGCCGTAATCTGCAAGTATGGAACCATGTGGCCACCAATGTTCTACTATGACACCTTTGTCAATGTGATAGCGCCCTTGACAGGTATGGAGGAATGGGCCGATCCCAAGTTCGTCAGGCAGGCGGGAGAACGAATCAGCCACCTGAGGCGAGCGTACAACCATCGACTGGGAGTCACCAGGAAGGAGGAGACCCTACCACCAAGACTGCTCTCTGAGCCAATGCCGACTGGACCTTCGAAGGGAGGGCTTCCAGATCTTGACATGATGCTGGACGAGTACTACGACTTCAGAGGGTGCGACAGAGAGACTGGTTATCCAAGGGACGAAAAGCTGAGAGAAGTTGGCCTAGACTTCGTCGCGGATGATTTGGCCAAGAGAGGCATGCTGGCGAAGTGATTTGTGCCCAATAGTTGCGCTACCCTTAAGTGAGGTCTCCGGCATGGCCCAGACTACAACGCCTACGTGTGTTCCATACTTCAGAAGGCGCAATCAGACATGACTGAGCGAAACGTGGTCTTCGACAGGCTGGTGCTTTATTTCCTAGGGGCACTAGTTGGCATTGTATCGGGTCTGACGGCTGTGGCCTTCAGAGCGCTCATCACCTTCCTGTCAGCAGTCTTCATCATCATCCCGAATGTCTTAGGAACGTACGGCTGGATTATTACACCTGCCCTTGGTGCCGTCATCATCTCATTCATGGTTGTGACCTACGCCCCAGAGGCCAAGGGGCACGGAGTTCCTGAAGTGATGGCCTCGTACACCTTTGAGGGTGGACGAATCCGTATGCGAGTTCCTGTGATCAAAGCGATTTCCTCGGCATTCAGCATAGGATCAGGAGGCTCATGCGGCCGAGAGGGGCCAATTGCTCAAATCGGAGCGGGTCTGGGTTCGGCGCTGGCGGAGAAGCTCAATCTGGGAAGAACTGAGACACGAACGCTGCTGGTCTGCGGTCTCTCGTCCGGCATTGCAGCCACCTTCAATGCACCTCTCGGTGGCGCTCTCTTCGGAATCGAGATTGTCGCAGGAACTATCATAGGATTCGCGCTGCTCCCCGTAATACTCTCATCCGTTGTAGCAACTGCAGTTGCCACGCTCATTCTCGGCCCCAAGCCATCATTCATCTCACCCACTTTTGTACTCGGCAATCCCATTGAACTTGTATTCTACCTAGTTCTCGGTGTTGCCTTGGGGATAGCTAGCGTTGTCTGGATGAGAGGTTTCTACTTCATTGAAGACCTCTTCGAGAGAATCCGCACGTCGAAGTATGCAATACCGGTGATAGGTGCACTGCTGACAGGTGTTGTTGGCGTTTTGGCCATCCAGCTTGAGAGCTCTCTGGGGTATACTGGCGTTTACGAGCCAGGGGAGCCGCCCTTCCCCTCAATCATGGGCAGTGGTTACTCCTTCATCAATGCATCACTGGCAGGCGGAGTCGCTCTGGCGGCCTTGGCTTCCATTTCTCTTCTGAAGGGTTTCGCAACATCGTTCACGCTTGGCTCGGGAGGCTCAGGAGGAGTCTTCGCTCCTACGCTCTTCATTGGTGCTGGACTCGGAGGTGCAATAGGATCGGTTGTGGTGATGTTCGTCCCAGCGACAGTGATCAGTGACCCAATCGCATTCACGGGAGCGTTTGCGCTTGTGGGCATGGCAGCACTATTCGCAGGCACAGCGCGAGCTCCGATCACATGCATAGTCATGCTGATGGAGATGACTCTTGACTACACAATGATACTCCCCCTGATGATTGCAGTCTCAGCGTCCTACCTTGTTTCGTCCATAATTGAAGAGCAGAGTATCTACACCCTCAAGCTCTACAGGAGAGGTGTTCACATACGCAGGGGTCTGCACATCGGCGCGCTGAAGACGGTCAAGGTATCAGACATAATGACCATGCAGCCCACTGTTCTACGCCCGAGCATGACAACTGACGAGGTCTTCCGCATAATCGATGAGACCCATCACACGAAATTCCCGGTCGTAGACGATAACGGGAATGTCATCGGCATCCTACTGGCAGAGGACCTGTTCAAGAAGCCGAGAGGGGAGGGAATTGTCTATCGTGTCATAGACCTGATGAATCCAGACTTCTTGCACCTAGCACCCTCTTGCACAATGGACAGCGCTCTTCAGGCCATGATGAAGCGGGACGAGGGTCATGCAGTCATTGTTGATCCAGATACTCCAAGCCGCATGATGGGCTACATAACAAAGGCTGACGTCCTCCGGGCATACGAGGCTTCAATAGTAAGGCTCCAGAAGGCAGGTATAGACATCGAGGACATAGAGCCTGCGGACTCTGTCGAAGTGGAGCAGGATGAGTAATTCCATCCGTTCGAAAGAGTTTCATGTCCGATAGTAGATTGTCTAGATATGGCTGATCTTCGGGTATCCATCAAAGACATGAGGTTCAAGAACCCAGTACTCACTGCGGCAGGCCCAACCTCACGAGACGGTATGACCCTCCTGAATGCCGCGGCAGGTGGCGCAGGGGGCCTTGTCGCGAAAACTGTGAGCGTGAGAGCGGCGGAGATACCGCATCCGAATATGGCCGCTCTCAAGAGCGGAGTATTAGGCACCAAACAGGGAATGCTGAATGCAGAGCTTTGGAGTGAGATTCCTCTTGAGAGATGGCTCGAAAGGGAGTACGCCATTGCGCTGAGCGCAGGACTGCCGCTCATCGCTAGTGTGGGCTACACACCTGAAGACGTCGCATCCATCGGTCCCAGGCTTGAAGAGGCAGGAGTTCATGCCATTGAGTTTAGCACACACTATGTCGGGGGCCATGTTGAGATTGCCAAGGCATTGAAAGAGGCTGTAGAAGTGCCCATATTTGCCAAGCTGAGTCCCAAGGTGGACGTAGCAGAGGTGGCGAAATCACTTGAGCCCCATGTGGATGGCATTGTCGGTATCAACACCTACGGTCCGTGTCTGAGAATCAACATTGAAACAGGCATGCCTCTGCTCGGAAGCAGTGCTGGAGAGGGTTGGATGAGTGGTGCTGCGCTCAAACCCATAGCCCTGCGTTGCGTGGCCGACATCGCGAAGTCTGTTGATCTACCAGTGATAGCCGTCGGAGGCGTAATGAGCGGAGAAGACGTAATCGAGTACATGATGGTGGGTGCATCAGCTGTGCAGGTCTGCACCGCAGCAATCCTGGGAGGAGATGCCGTCTATGGTAAGATTGCCTCTGAGGCGAGAGATTGGCTGAACGAACATGGTCACGACTCGCTGGAGGACATTCGTGGCATTGCACTCAAGCATGTCGAGAGCCCAAAGACGCTCTCAGGTACACCTCATATAGACCTCGAGAAGTGCACGAGATGTGCGCTATGCATGAAGTCATGCGTCTATAGTGCAATCTCGGTGGACAAGAAGAAGAACCACTTCGAGATTGACCCAGAACGATGTCAGTCGTGCGGGATGTGCATCTCAGTCTGCCCATACCATGCACTGAGTATCCCCTGAGCACCTTAGACGTATAGGACCTGCTCAATTCCAGGCGTAAGTAGCCGGGGCTTGCGATTTGATACAAGATAGTCGTTCTCTACCCTCACACCGCCAACCGAACGCAGGTACACTCCGGGCTCTATCGCCATCACGTGACCCTCGGAGAATGTCCCATCAATCTCATACATGCTTGGTTCCTCATGAACCTCAAGTCCGATACCATGACCGAGGCCATGGGTCATTCCCTCTCTTGCATCTGGGTTCAATCTGCGTGAATCGAACCCGTGCTTCTTCATGGTCTCGAAGCAGGCCAGGTTCACATCGTCTATGCGCGCTCCGGATGTGAGAGCATCTAGTGATGCGTTCTGGGCATCAAGGACTGCGTCGAACATCCTCTGGACCTTCTGAGAGGGCTGCCCTTTCACAATGGTTCTGGTGACATCGGCGACGTATCGATCGCGCTTCAATCTTGGAAACACGTCCATTATGATGGGCAAGCCGGACCGCAATCTGTCAGAGGGTCTTCCAAGGTAGTGCCAATCGTAGCCCCTTCTACCCACAGCCACTATGGCGTCCTCTGCGGACTCGGCATCGCTCTCCAGCAGCGCCTGTTCAAGAATCAACTTGACTCGGCCTACAGTCAAGGGCAAGCCCCTGTGCACCAGCGTACGATTCTCGGTAACCGACGCATTCTGTATCACGTCTACCACTCTATTCATAGCGGCGACTGTGGCCTTTCCGGCTTTCCTGATGATATTGACCTCTCTTGTGCTCTTTGTGCCCCTCGCCTTTCTTACCAATTCAGGTACTGCCTTGACATCATAACCAAGGTCAAGTAGTGTCATCAGATGACTAGCTGGAAACTCATCGGGAACACCTAGTGTCTTTCCTGAGAACTCGGCCTTCAGCAGTGACTTATAGAACCTGTCACGGTTCCTGTCAACGCGTTGACCTTCAGAGAGGATTGAGAGATGAATATCAGAGAGGTCATGAGTTCTCTTGATGAAGCTCTCCTTCTCGACTCTCGCTAGTGTGTTCAGAGAAGTGGCAATCAGGCCCTCTTCGTTTTTGCTCTTCAGGTAGATGATACTGTCAGAAGAACGGAATCCTGTGAACCAGAAGATGTTTGGGTCATCAAAGGCGTTTCCTGACGCCAAAAGACCATCAATCCCAGACTCATCCATCAGCTCATCCAGATCTTCAAGCATATTTACGCCGCCGACTGTCCAGAAGAAAAAACCTTCTATCCTCTGCTAGAGGTACTTGTTCAGCCGGTCCTCCACCCTCTCTCTCGTTGGAATACCATACGGACCCACCGTTTCGACATTGAAGGAGGAACAAGTAGCTGCAAAGAGCCCTGCTCGTTTCACGTCCGCGGTCCTCATGTATTCAAGAAGAAAGGCAATCGCGTAGATGTCCCCTGAACCAGTTGTGTCTGCTTGTCTTCGGGCAAGAATGAGAGGGATATCTACCTGTGAGTTGCGAGTGTATATTGTTGAACCACGCCGGTCCTTTGTGACTAAGACTACCCTCGGTCCGAGGCCGAGGATTTCGTTCGCCACCGAGATCTCAGACTCGTAGGAATAGGCAGCCCTGAGCTCATCCTCGTGGAATTTGACCACATCAACGAGCGTCAACACCTCATCCCGATCGGCCCAAGAGCAGGGAAGTACGTCCCCCTGCGCCCCTACCTTCCGAAGAAACCCCTGCACATCCAAGGAGGTCAATGCGCCGCTGGTTCGGACCTCTTCAATGCAACGGACTTCAACCTCGTCGCCTGTGAGGGGTGAGAAGTGAACGATAGTCGATTCAAGATGTGCATCGGAGAAGTCATCTGGGCGGATGGGTGCAGCAACAGCCTCAACTCGTTGCGTTCTCTCTCCGCTCTCATCATAGATGTTCACGAACCGTGTAGAGTGAAGACCTTCAACATGCAGGCCTGTCAAGTCCAGACCGGCCTTCTCGAGTGTGGCCAAATAGTGATGCTCGAAATCCGCACCGACCTTTGACACAATGCCTGCGCCGAGAGCACCGATACTTGGTGCAATCATCGCATACGCAGCGGATCCGCCAAGGGTCTCACGTCGCGCATCAGGCGTGATGATGAGGTCTCTGCTCAGGTGTCCGACAACAATGAGTTCCATCGACTTCGGACCGACACATATCAGCCAACCTATAACTCCTATGCATGGAGCGGACACAAAGGAACTGTTTTAATCACAGAGCCTCATCAGCCTACCTTGGTGAATCTCTTGGCCAGAGTGACTGTGAAGTTCTTCGCCACTATTCGTGAAATCACAGGTGTGAGAAGCATCGAGATGGAGGCGGACACGGTCAGACAGGTTATTGACGGCCTCTCTGAGAGATATGGGAAGAAGTTCACTGATACCGTCATCGACGCCAAGACCAATCGCCTGAAGCAGTTCTTTTCGTGCATGGTCAACGGCAGGCGAATTGAGCTTCTCGACGGATATGAAACCGTGCTGAACGACGGCGATGCAATCGCAATGTTTCCGCCGGTCGGAGGAGGTTAAACGGTGGTCAGTCTTGTCATCAAGAACGCGAAGGTGCTACTTGAGTCCGGGATCGTCACCGGAGGAGTCGCCGTTGAGGATGGTAGAATATGCGCGATAGCGAAGGATAGCCATCTGCCTGTCGCGGACAACGTCATCGATGCAGAAGCCAAGCTACTCATTCCTGGGCTCATTGACGGACACGCGCACGTTCATGATCCAAACAGACTCGACCACGAGGACTTCACCTCAGGGAGCATGGCTGCGGCAGCAGGCGGAGTGACCACCATCGTGGACATGCCGCTCACAAACCAGGTAGACACTCCCTCAGCTGTTGAAGAGAAGATCCGGACTGGCAATAAGATGTCCTTGGTCGATTTCACCTTCTATGCAGGCATGATGAACTCAGAGAACGTCAAGATGATACCCTCGATGGTGGAAGAGGGGATTGCGGGGTTCAAGGCCTTCACCTGTGAGCCATATCAGACAACCAATGGTGTAATCACCAAGGCTCTGAGCGAGGTCTCAGAATATGGAGGCCACTTGACGGTTCACTGTGAGGACCAAGGAATACTAGACGAGTTTGGCAAGAGCCTCGGAGGAGACTGGGATGCACCAATCAGTCATGCACTCTCCAGACCAAACCTTGCAGAGGAACTGGCAGTAAGACAGATGGTGTCCATTGTCAAGAACACAGGAGGTCATCTCCACGTCGCCCACATCACGACAAAGGAGGGGGTTTCGGAAGTCGAGCGCGGGAAACTTCAGGGAACCATGGTGACAACTGAGGTCTGCCCACATCATCTTGTGCTGGAGAGAGACGAGATGAACCTGATAGGGCCCAAGAGCAAGATGAATCCACCACTCCGGAGCAAGCAAGACCGATCAGCACTCTGGTCGGCAATCCTCCGTGGAACAATAGACATAACTGTCAGCGACCACGCACCCTGCCCTCCTGAGAAGAAAGAGACAGGCAATGATGACATCCGAGTAGCTTGGTCAGGTGTAGATGGCATCCAGATGATTCTAAGGGTTCTCCTCTCAGAAGGTATCAGCAAGGGAAGGCTCTCCCTGTCCAGACTCCTTCGTGTCACCTCAAGGAACCCAGCTAGAATCTTCGGCCTGTACCCTCGCAAGGGCACAATCAGGATTGGGGCGGATGCGGACCTGGTCATCGTGGACCAGCACAGAGAGGAGAAAATCGGCCCGGAGATGATGTTGTCGAAGTGCGGATGGACTCTCTATGAGGGAATGACCATGAAGGGGGTGCCAGAGGCAACTTTCGTGAGAGGCACTCAGGTGTTCGGAGAAGGACAAGTGACAGGCAAGGCAGGTCACGGAGAATTTCTCAGGATGGGATGTGGGAACGCTATGGAGGTACGTTAGATGGCGGAACTCAAGTTCGTTTTTGGAGACCCAGAAGTCTGTAGTGGTTGCATGATCTGCGCGAATGTCTGCAGCATGTACTATCTGAAGGTCATCAGTCCGGAGAGAGCACGAGTCCGAGTCATGAGGATAGAGCCGGCCCTGGACTTCCCGCTGTTCTGCCGCAACTGCCCGGATGCTCCCTGTATCTCGGCGTGTCCCAACGACGCGCTCTCCCGAACGTCAAAGGGAGTTGTGATTGTCAACAACAAGAAGTGTGATGGTACAGGAGCTTGCATAGAGGCCTGTCCTTACAATGCAATCCGGCTGAACCCTGACACAGGGAAGGCCATCAAGTGTATCCAATGCGGTCAGTGTGTGGGCCGTTGCCCTGCGGACGCCCTCTTTATGACCTCGGATGCAGACCTGGAAGCTCGCGACAAGGATCAGAGGATGAGGAAACTCTACGACCAGCATGCGGACGTGCTCTACTCAAGGGAGGTGGAAGAGTGATTCACGGAGTTGGTGGGTACAGCATATGGGTTGACTTGAGCAAGGGTACTGTGGAGAAACGACCTCTCGAAGAGGACCTCGTCAGGAAGTATCTCCTGGGGGCAGGATACCTCTCCAAGGTACTCTATGATCTCATACCAGCAGACGCAGACCCCCTTGGACCTGAGAATGTCCTGGGATTCGCAACTGGAACTCTGACTGGTTCCATGTTCCCCCAGGCCTCACGCCATGTAGTTGCGGCGCTCTCACCTCTGACTGATGTATGGGGAGAAAGCCACGCAGCAGGCTTCTGGGGCCCCGAACTTAAACTCGCAGGCTATGATGCAGTCTTCTTCACTGGCATATCAAAGAGCCCTGTCTACCTGAGCATCGAAGACGAGCGCATAGAGATACGGGATGCCAAACATCTTTGGGGCAAGGATGTCTTTGAGACTGACAGCATTCTTAGAGAGACCCACGGCCATCTTTGTAGAGTGATCTCAATTGGGCAAGCGGGAGAGAATCTTGTCAGGTTCGCGGCGGTGATGAATGACCGAGACAGGGCTTCTGCACGCTCGGGACTCGGTGCAGTCATGGGTTCAAAGAAGCTCAAGGCGATTGCAGTAAGGGGTACGGGGAAGCTTGAGGTTGCGGACCCGAGCAACTACTTGAAGCACATGGACGAGTTCTACAGGCGAATGATGGAGAATCCTTTCACTCCGGGTCGAGTGAAGTACGGAACCACAAGCCTCGTTGAACTGATGCAGCATATAGGTCGTCTGCCCAGCTACAACATGAAGCAGGGAGTCTTTGACAACTTCGAGAAGATCAGTGGAGACGCAATCAATGAGAAGTACCTTGTGAAAGCGAGGGCGGACTGGTCATGTCTCCAGAGATGCGGGCGATACACGGCCGTGAGAGAGGGGCCATATGCCTTCGAGGGAGGTTCTCCGGAGTTTGAGACTCAGTCATCCATGGGATCAAGATGTGGCAATGACAATCTAGAGTCTGTACTCTATGGACACCATCTGGCCAATATGTACGGGATGGACACAATCTCTCTCGGTGCAACCATATCCTGGGCCATGGAATGCTGGAATGAGGGGCTGATAACATCAGAAGACACCGAGGGCTTGGACCTAGGCTGGGGTAATCATGAGACAATCGTCAGACTCACAGAGATGATTGCCTTGCGGGAGGGCTTCGGGGACCTTCTTGCAGAAGGCAGTGCCAGAGCCGCACAGAAGCTTGGAAGGGGATCTGAGGAGTTCGTTATGACCGTGAAGAAGCAGGAGATTGCCGGACAGGAACCACGGGCTCAGAAGTCGATGGGGCTAGCGGCTGTCACTGCAGCGAGAGGAGCAGACCACCTCTACGCGTTTCCCGTACTAGATGAGGTCGGATTCGACGAGGACATCAAGAAGCGATTCGGAGAGGAATTCTTGCCCGAGATGGCCGAACGCCTGAGCCCGAAGTACAAGGGTCTGATGGTGAAACAGTGTGAAGACTTCATGGTCATGGTGGAGAGCGCAGGACTCTGCAAATACGGAACACAGATCCCTCCAGAGTTCTTCTACGATGACGTTGCATTAGCACTGAAGATACACAACGGCCTCGAGTACAGTCGGAAGGAACTTGAGGAGATTGGAGAACGCGTGGTCAATCTGAACAGGTTGTTCAACGCGAGGAGAGGCATCACAAGAAAGGATGACTGCCTGCCTCGGCGGCTCACCCATGAGAAGGCCCCTATTGGTCCCTCTGCGGGGGAGGTTGTCGAACTTGACATCATGCTTGATGATTACTACAGAGAGAGAGGATGGGACCTACAGACCGGTCTCCCCAAGAAGGAGACCCTTGAGCGTCTCGGTCTCAAAGAGGAGACCTGAAGCAGTTACTCCCAGTCTTCCATATCCGGCGTCTTGACTTCCATGTCGCCGACAGAGAAGTCTAGATTGTGTTTCTCACAGTAGTTCAGAATCCGAAGCATGAGCTTCATGTCCATCTCGTAGACGAGCTGGCCCGTGGCGGCTGAGCACCTCACACAGATTCGGTTCTTTCTTTCGTCAATTATCTCTGCGTCGAAAATACTACCAAGGACCTCATGACCAAGATTCAGCACGGCGGCGCGTATCTCTGCAGCGCCCATGTTGAGCTGGTAACCGAACCGAGGAGAAAATGTGTACACTCTGCGACTGTATACTTCACTCATAGCTCGTTCCTCTAGTCGCAGGTTGCACACACATTGGTTATGGTGTCCTTCACACCGTCGACCTTTCTGAGCTCATTCACAACGAAGGAACTCATGGCCTCGGGGGTCTTGAAGACACACTTGATCAGTAGGTCGTACGCACCGTAGATTAGGTAGGCCTCCTCGACTTCTTCAAGGCCGCGAACCTGCTCGAGAATGGTACGGGACTTGGTGGATTCGATCTTGGCCATTATGAAGGCAATAATCAACACATATCACCTTGGGCAATGGGTTGGTTCCTGTAGCGGTTCTGATGGACATAAAACTGTTGCCAAAGGTGGAAGACCACGCCTCATTAGCAGCAACCTTAATACGTCGTTACTGGGAGTCGGCGGGGAGTGAAGGAGACCCATTTCATGTCCGTGGTCAGTCCCAAGAGCACTGGTGAAGGCAAACCAAAGGCGAAGAAGTCGAAGAAGGGTTTCGAGCCCCGAATAGTAGCCTTCTGCTGCAATTGGTGCTCTTATGCTGGTGCTGACTTGGCCGGAACCAGTCGAATGCTGATGCCGCCCAATGTGCGGATCATACGAGTAAACTGCACGGGGCGGATAGACATTTCCTTCATTTTGGATGCGCTATACCAAGGAGCCGATGGAGTCCTTATTTCAGGCTGCCATCCGGGAGACTGCCATTATACTAGCGGTAATCTCAAGCTTCGGTCCAGATTCGTCCTTCTGAAGAGCCTTCTAGAAGAGGCTGGATTCGAGCCCGAGCGTGTGCACCTTCAGTGGGCATCGGCTGCAGAGGGAGACGTCTTTGCGGAAGGTGTGACCAGTATGGTGGAACGCATCAAGAAGCTCGGACCGAGCCCGGTGAACAAAGGGGGCTAAGACATGACAAAGAGAATCGCGCTAGCGCAGCTCAGTTCCTGTTGGGGCTGCGACCAGTCACTGGTAGACCTACATCTCAAGCTCCTCGACGTGCTGCCCGAGCTCGAGATTGTGTATTGGCCTGCCGTAGTAGACTTCAAGATGAAAGACCTAGAGGCTCTTCCTAAGGGGTCAGTCCACATCGGAATGGTAGAGGGTAGCTGCAGAACCAACGAAGATGTCCATCTGCTGAAGGTGATGAGAGAGAAGAGCAAGATCCTCGTGGCATGGGGCTCGTGTTCGGCGTACGGAGGAGTTCAGGGTCTTGGTAACCAATGGTCTCTGAAGGAGCTGCTGGACAGGAAGTTCATGGAGGCAGACACCATAACAGACGCACGCATTCCCGACAAGTATCTCCCGGGCTTCACAGAGGTTGTGCAAGCCAATCCCGCCATCGTGCGCTTCGAGGCCGCTGTTCCAGGTTGCCCTCCAACCAGCGACAACACACTCGAGGCGTTGAGCGCCCTGATAACCGGAAGTCCCTATGACCTTCCCGACAAGACTGTCTGTGACCAGTGTCCGAAGGTGAGAGAGGACAAGCGCATAACGAAGTTCCATCGCACACACGAAGGAAAGATCGACCCAGACCGGTGTCTTCTGGACCAAGGATATCTCTGCCTTGGCTTTGCCACCATTGGACTCTGCGGGGCGCAGTGTCCTACTGTGAACACTCCCTGCAAAGGGTGCTTCGGTCCACCACCATCGATCAAGGACCACGGGGCGAAGATAATCTCGGCGCTGGGTGCCATTGCAGACATGGATCCGGAGGAACTGAAAGAGGCCTTTCCGGACCCTATAGGTTCATTCTACTTCACAGACTTCGGAGCCTCATACCTCTCAAAGATTAAGCAGAAGGGGAGGAAGAGTGGGAAGTGACTGACGAGCGAGTGATCAGAATCGAGCCAGTGACCAGGCTTGAGGGACATGGCGAACTTACGATTGAACTTACGAAGACAGGCAAAGTGAAGGATGTCAAGTTCCACGTATCATCAACACGGTTCTTCGAGAAGTTCTTGGAAAACCGCTTTGCTGAGGAGGCCGCAAGAATCGCGCCTCGTATCTGTGGCATCTGCCCAGAGCCACATCATCTGGCCGCCGTCAAGGCTGTGGAGGCAGCATGGAAAGTGACTCCGCCACCTGCAGCAACAAAGCTGAGGCGTCTTCTCATAAATGCCAAGCAGTACAGCAGCCATGCTCTGCACTTCTTTGCCCTTGCTGCACCTGACTTCCTGGCAGGGCCCTTTGCTGATCCCGCAACCAGAAACGTTGTGGCAATCATCAAGGCGCTGCCTGATGTGGGGAAGATGGCGCTGCAGGTAATGGAGTTTGGACAAGACTTGGCAGCTGCTGTTGGAGGAAAGGCGATTCATCCAGTCACAGCCACCCCAGGAGGCATGCTGAACCCCTTCTCTGAGGAGAAGCGCGACGAGTTCCTTAAGCGAATTGTCGAGACTAAGGAGAGAACCTTGCAGACAGTTGAACTCGCCAAGAAGGTGGTGCAAGACTACTGGGATCCAATAACAAAGCTAGCCGTGGTCGACACCTACTATCTTGGCATGCATAACAAGGGAAATCTCGAGATATACGATGGCAATCTCCGCGTCATGGACCCTGAGGGGAAGATTGTGGCGGACTTCAATCCGAGGGACTACAAGAAGTACTACGGCGAGTATGTCCCTGAGCATAGCTACGCCACCCACATCTACTACAAGCCTGTAGGGTATCCAAAGGGAATCTGGCGTGCCAACAGCCTGGCCCGTGTGAATGTTGCCGACAAGATGGCAACACCTATTGCACAGGAGGCGCTCAAAGAGATGAGAGATGCCCTTGGCCGCCCGATTCATGCGACATTCGCGTATCACTGGGCCAGAATCATCGAGCTCGTTCAGGCGATAGAGGAGATGGAGGGACTGCTGAAAGATCCCGACATCGTCAGTACTGACGTGAAACTCTCTGATGTCGAACCAAGAAGGGGAGAGGGTGTAGGCTGTGTGGAAGCCCCACGAGGAACCCTTGTTCACAACTACTGGACCGATGAGGATGGCATGATCACAAAGGCCAATCTAGTTGTGGCCACGAACAACAACATAGCTGGCATTGAGAGAAGCCTGGTAGAGGCTGCGAAGCAAATCTTCGAGCAAAAGGCTCACGAGAGCCTCAGTCTCCCTGACCCGATGATCAAGTAGATAGTATCCGAGCAGATGTATCGAAGACCAGGTGGAAACAGGTTCCTGTGACAGTGGAACCAGTTATGCAGTCGGTTACTTCCAAGTGAACGCCACAGAGCATCGCCAAGCCGCGTATCAGGATAACACCTAGCCCAAGACCAGGAGCCACAGGCCGCTTCAGAGAATCCGGGCGGTTCATGAATTCCTTCACATCAGGTGGAAGACCGCCGCCATCATCCTCAATTGTCAAATCTCGTACATGGCCGGCCTCGGACATGGTCCGGACGACTACTCGTGAGCTTCCGTGCTTGAAGGCGTTGTCGAAGATGTTCCAGAGGAGTTCTCTGAGCAGTCCGCATGACGTCACTGTCACCGAGTCTGGAACCTCGACCCACACATCGTCGGAACCCAGGGCGTACTCTAATGAAACGCGTTCCTTCACCTGCTGAATCATCTCTCTCATTGGCACCTCAACGCGAGGAGACCTCTCTCGAGTGAGGCTGGCCGCAATCATCCGCATGTCATCAATGAAGTCGCTGGCTCGATCAACAGTCTCACCAGCAAGTTCCACCCAGTGGTCTTGCTTGTGAGGTTCGCCTTCTGCCAGCTCGAGAGAGTTTCTAATTGTCTGCAGGTAGTTCCGGATGTCGTGCTGGACGACGCTGGACATGATCTGTGATACTTGATATTGTACCTCTAGGTCCTCAGTGACGTTCTTCAGGAAGTAGGTGAGCATCGCAGACCCAGTGACAAGGATGCCGCCAGCCTGGAGAATCATGCTGTCGAAGTAGAAGGACTCGGGAAAGAATAGACCGAATGGAAACACGAACCAGCTTGAAGCCCAGAAGAGAAGGCCGCCCACTAACCACCAGTCCGACCTCCTCATTTGCGGCGTGCTCTCGTAGACCGCTTTGGCAGAAATGATGCAGGCGTAGGCCACGTGTATGGCAAGTGGTAGGAATACTAGGAAGAAGCTCACGGAGAGATAGAGACCCAGAAGAAGGTCCAGAAGCAAGAACACAAACCCAACCGGGTACGCGATCCACTGGATTGGTCTGTATGCAGATCTACTACCATCAAGAATGAGCCGCGACCCGAAGAACATCAGAGAGAGGGAGATGATGTCAGAGGGAACAAGGCCACTGGTGGAAACTAGGACCCCGAAGATAGCTCCAATGGAGTATACAACCCAGCCAATCGCCCAATATCGGTGTTTGGGTTGCGTCGCATAACGTAAGAGGGCCCACACAACGGTTCCGTAGAGAACGAGCACTGCGAAAGTCAGTACGACATCTAGCAGATACTCAAGTTCCTGCATTTCTACATAACCTTCTGGAACTATTCAAAGATATTAGAATCCCGTGGCTTTCTGCTGATATATGTAGCGCTCACGTATACGGCCTGTCGACTTCGAGTGACATGTGCGCCCTACTCCAGATACAACGATACCCTCCCAGGCAGGGCGAATCTGGCCTTGTTCTGCGGATCATAATCCGGTTTCTCTGCGCTGTGCACGGTCACCTCCAGCTTCAGCTCTCCTTCCATATGAGCGGACGAGTCTCGCAGAGCAGCCATTTCCGCCTTCGCACTAGTTGAGTGGTCCCATAGGCCATTCTCTTTTGCAATACGGTCAACGATTCCTTTCACTTCTTTGCCGTGACTCCTGAATTCCTCCTTAGACATCAGATGCTTCATGATCTCGCCGATGATGACAGGCAACTTGGCCTGGCGGATGGAACTCATCGCATCATACATCCATTGGGGTGCCACATAGACGTGAACTGCAGACACCTTCTTGCCCTTCAGCAGCTTCACAATCTCCCGGACATCGCGTATTGTGGATTCCACGGTTTCATAGGCAGCCTCAACGGACTTGTCAATCAGTTTTGTGTCCACGTCTGGCCACTCAGCCAGAGTCACAAAGCCATCCTTTCCCATCATGGACCACATCTCCTCGCAAGCATGCGGGATCAATGGGGCAGCTATCCGCACCCACTTCTCCACAACGTATGCCATTGTGGCATCTCGTTCAGACTTGGATACCCCAGGACGATTCAGGTAGCTGTTCACTATCCTCGCCATCTCGGATGTGACCTGAAGAGCATACTCTCGAGGCCGGAAGTC
>JAEOUG010000167.1 GCA_016839445.1 Candidatus Thorarchaeota archaeon | reverse complement strand
TGGTCAGGACGCAAGAATCCTTGCCATGAGACAGGGCACAGCCGATACTGAGCGATACGAGGTCTTTGGTGCGTATGTACAGGAGATCCTTAACGCTCCTGAGTTGCAGCTCATCACAGGTGTCGCCTCTCAGTGGGACTACGTCTGGGGCTTCAACCTCACCGTACCTGGTCTCGATGACGTCGATGTCAGGACAGCCATGGCATATGCAGTCGGCAGACAGGAGCTCATCAACATTGGTAGGCTCGGCTTTGGCACTGCAACCACAGCAGCCATTCCTGAGGTGTTCTACCCAGGTCTCTTCGATGCAAGCACAGTCTTCCCGGAGAACGAGACTCTCGCTAATGAGATTCTCGACGCGGCAGGCTATGTCGACAACGACGGTGACGGCATCAGGAACTTCCCAGGTGGTGCACCCACTCCAGAGCTTGAGTTCGACTGTATGAGCCTCTCATGGGACGACATCTCAGTCGCCACTGTGACAGGTCTCAAGCTGCAGATGGAGGACATCGGCATCAAGATCAACACCGTCGTCACTGATGACGGCCCGATGTACGATGCCATCTACACTGGCGAGTACGAGATGTACAGCATGGCACACGGCTACACTCCGATTCCAGACTTCCTCTGGTGGAGATGCCACTCATCCAACATCTATGAGTGGGGCGACAACGTGTTCCATCTGGACAACGCTACAGTCGACACCATCATGGACGACTACGTCTCAGCCACCCCAGCCGAGCTCCCTGACGCAGCTACAGCTGCCTCAAAGGCCGTTCTCGACAACGTTCCTTACGTCCCATTGTACCTCTCTGACGACACCCATGCTCTGAGGAAGGAATGGGTGAACTTCACGACCCCTGCAGGCGGTCCGTTCACCTCTTACAACCCACGCGCAATGGTGTTCATGTACGATGAGGACTTCACGACCGAGACGACTGGTACAGGCACAGGCACTGGCACTGGCGGCGGCACTGACATGGTGCTGCTGATTGGCGTTGGTGCAGGCGCACTGCTCGTAGGCGTTGTGATCACCTACTTCATCACTCGAAAGAAGTAGTTCAGTTCAAAGGGCCCCAACGGGCCCTACCCCCTCTTTTTCTCCCACCCTTCACAAGCTGACATGGCAGGACCGATGAGGTGTCGGTTCTCTGGTGCTTCTACTCGTTCTTTGATATCAGAAGCACAGCAAGGTGTATGGACAGCTGAGCGAAGATGTAGGTGATTCCCACCCAGGGACCACTCAAGAACGAGGGGTTGGTCATCTCATGATAGCCAATCAGCCAGTCTGAGAACAGGAAGAAAGCGAAGCCGACACAGATGAGCAGTCTGAAGCCCAGACTGTAGTCATCGAACCACTTTGTCAAGGCAAAAGCAAGGACTGTGACCAGTAGGATTCCATACCCGAGCATACCTACACTGAGCTCCATCATTGATGGATTGTAGACCGTGAGGAAGAACAGCACAAGAACCGCGGCCGTGCTCACTACCCAGATTAACAGATTCCTAACAATGAGCCTCCCACCATTGCCGCTTTCAGGTTTGAGCAGAAGAGGAGACCGGTCTCTAAGTCCAAGTAGGTAGACCGCATGGCCAAGACCGAACAGCATGACGCCGTTGAGTATCTCGATAGGAGTGATATAGAAGATGCCGGCCATCAAGAGGTCTCCGACGAACCCAAGCACCATTCCTATTGACATCAGCAAAGCGAATCTCGACCATGTCGACTCACGTAGGGCGACATAGTTGGTGACTGACAGGACAACGATTGCTGCAGAGGACATTAGGAACCACGGGATGCTGTCGCCTGTCACCACAAATACTGCAAGAAGGCCCATGACTACAATGACCAAGACAAGTCGCACGTAGTCCCACAAAGAACCAAGATACTTGTTCTGCATATCAATCTCCTCATACGCGAGTTTGGTCAGAGTATGCCAACCTCAGATTAAGCATTTCTCTTTCCACGTCCGTTCTCTTAGCTGGACGCCTCATCTCTCAATCCGCAATCTCACGTTATTACTTCGGCCGATATTCTTTAAGGGGGAAGATGCAGATTCCCTAGGACGTTCGCAGTCATTGTCACGGAGAGACAAAACGTGTCGCAACGTAGTTCCATTGGCACAGGGAGATATCTAGCACAGAGAGCCATTCAGACCGTTGTGGTATGGTTCATCATCATCACGTTGAACTTCATCATATTCAGAGTCATGCCAGGAGACCCTCGCCAGGCACTTCTTGGAGAAGGCCTATCACCTGAACTCAGATTGGCGGTCATAGAGAGGTTCGGTCTCGACCAGCCTTTGCTGCAGCAATACCTCTTGTACATGTACAACTTGTTCCGGGGAGACTTGGGATACTCATTCTCGCACTTCGGTGAGCCTGTATGGCACACGATATTCGACTTTAGATTCGCGAATACATTCATCTTGATGGGAGCCGCCCTCGTCGCATCCATCTTCATTGGTATGGTTGCGGGGGTAGTAGCTGCAGCCAGGAGAGATACAGCAGTAGACACTGGATCTACCATTGTCTTCCTGGTGACCTATGCAATGCCTGTCTTCTGGATTGGTATGCTAATCCTCTACTACATGGGCTTTGTGTGGAATCTCATCCCGATAGCTGGAACCATCACTAGAGGTTACGATCATACGGGTCCACTTGACTACATGCGGGACTACCTGCACCATATGCTCGGTCCATGGATTGTGTTGACGCTATCATTCATCGGAGGGTTCTACCTGATCATGCGTGACTCAGTCCTCGACGTCTTCACTCAGGACTACATTCTGGCTGCGAAAGCGAAAGGTCTCAAAGAGAGGACAATCCTGTACGGGCACGCTATGAGGAACGCTATGCTCCCAATGGTGAGCGTCATCGCTGTGAACCTGCCGTATCTCATCAGTGGTGCAACCATGACGGAGTTTGTGTTCAGCTGGAGCGGCCTAGGACTCCTCACCTACAACTCTGTCCTTTCGGTGGACTATCCAGTTCTGCAAGGGATCTTCCTTTTCCTTGCATCTATAACAGTAGTTTCGAACTTCCTTGCAGATTTCCTGTATCTGTACTTGGACCCGAGGATTAGGTACTAGGAGGTGAGAAGATGGCGATAAATGAACAGACAACTGACAATCAAACCAGAGTAGTAATGGAGAGAAAAAAGAGGCCACTGCACGCGCAGATTGTATCCTTCGGAGCAGTGCTTCTCCTATCAATCGTGATTATAGTCATCCTCGACCTGGGGCTCACAGCATTTACTCTCTTTGTTGGCGGCGCGCAGGCAGGCCTGAACCTATTAACACCAGTCCAACTCCCGATCGGAGGTGAGCTTCCTCTGGGCTCGGTCGTGCTTCTGATAACGGGAATCGTCTGTAACGGTTCATTCGTACTGTCGGTCCTGCTGTGGGTAGCCTTGAAGCGGAAGGTCTTCCTCCTCAAATCGGGACGAATCCTGCAGAAGCTTCTTGTCTTCTTCTTCTGCCTTATCGTTTTCTTCGTTGGCGGGATTGGCTATGGCATCCTCTTCTTCTTCGGAGCTTTCCTAGCGTCACCTCACTTCACAGTGAACTGGAAGAAGAAACAAGTCCAGATCTACCGACTGGCAATCACACTCCCGATAATCGTGTGGATGATTCTTGAAGTCGCAATAACAAACGGGAATGTTGGATTCAATCTCCTGCCCGATTCATTGATGCTCACGGGTGCAAGTGTATTCAGAGATGCTGGCATAGGGTGGGTCTCCTTTGCAGCTCTGGGATTCATCATACCCCTCTTCCTCATGCTACCGAGAATCTTCATCGAGCTGTGGAAGTTCCGCCCGAATATCGAGTCATTCTGGAGGGAGTTCCTCTATCATCCACTCGGCATGGTAGGGCTAGTGATCATTACCTCAATCGTGCTCATGGCGGTGTTGGCTCCGTGGATTGCTCCTTATCACTGGGGCGATGGCTCACTTGCCATTGAAGACCTATATCAGCCTCCGAGTGCAGAGCACCTTCTGGGAACGAATCATAGGGGCGAAGACATCTTCAGCCGATTCATATACGGGGCGCAGATATCTCTCCTAGTTGGCTTGGCTGCTAGTGTTACATCTGTCTTCCTTGGAACCTTCATTGGCCTCTTCTCCGGATACTATGGAGGTGTAGTTGACACAATCCTGATGCGCATCACTGATGTCTTTCTGTGCCTGCCTACCCTGCCACTCATGCTCATCTTTCTTGTCCTGTTTGGACAGGGTCTCCAGAATGTCATATTCGTGATAGCATTACTTGGTTGGACCGGAACAGCTCGGATGGTGCGGAGCGAGGCCCTTTCATTACGAGAACGGCCTCTCACGGAGGCCGCTCATGCGCTGGGAGCCAGTGACACGTATATCCTGTTCAAGCACATCATGCCCAATACATTCCCGCTGATCCTGGCCAACATGATCCTTGGAGTCGTCAATGCCATCCTAGGCGAGGCTGGAATCGCATTCCTCGGGTTCGTGGACATCCACGGTCAGCCCAGTTGGGGTATCATCCTTCACTGGGCCTGGAAGAACGCTGCTTTACTAGGCAACAAATGGTGGTGGTTCATCCCGCCGGGTCTCTTCATCATGCTAACGACACTCGGCTTCGTGTTCATTAGCCACACGGCGGACAAGGTGGTCAACCCACGCCTGAGAGGGAGGAGAGGATAGAATGTCGATGGGTGAACCGGTTCTTCAGGTCAGAGATCTAGCCACGTACTACTACCTAGGAAGGCAGGAACTCAAGGCCGTGGACGGAGTCAGCTTTGACATCGAGGCGAAGAGGACTCTCGGACTTGCAGGAGAGAGTGGATGCGGCAAGACAACGACAGCCTATAGCATCCTTAGGATTCTTGCCGAGAACGGGAAGATTGCACGAGGCAGTGTCAAGCTCGGGGGCATGGAACTCACAACCCTGACTGATGAGCAGATGCGCAAGATCCGCTGGAAGAAGGCCTCAATCGTCTTCCAGTATGCGATGAATGCGTTCAATCCCGTGCTTAGGATAGGGAACCAGATTGTTGAGGTCATCCGAGAGAAGGACAATATCAGCGAGGCAGAGGCAAGGCTCATTGTGTCTACCCTCTTTGATGAGGTCGGCCTCAAACCTGAGAGACAGAGGGACTACCCCCACGAGTTCAGTGGAGGCATGCTCCAGAGAGCCATCATCGCACAGGCCTTGGCATGTGACCCGCAGCTCATCATTGCTGACGAGCCTGTCACAGCACTGGACGTCATTGTACAGAATAAGATTCTCGATCTATTGAGGAAACTGCAGGAGAAGTACAATCTTGCAGTGCTCTTCATCACGCATGACCTCTCAGTGGTTGCTGAGAACTGCCATGATGTCGGAATCATGTACGCAGGTAACCTTGTGGAGGTAGGAACTGCAGAGAATGTCTTCAAGCGCAGTCTGCATCCCTATTCGTACAAGCTCATAGGAGCATTCCCCAGCGTGATAGGTCCGAAGAAACGGCTCCAGTTCATACCCGGAACACCGCCCAATCTCATGAACTTGCCAGAAGGCTGTAGGTTCCATCCGAGGTGCCCCTTCGCGCAGAGCATCTGTGCAACGGAGGTGCCTCCCTTTGTGGAAGTGA
>JAEOUG010000166.1 GCA_016839445.1 Candidatus Thorarchaeota archaeon | reverse complement strand
TGGGTCCAATTCCCAGAGGGTGTAAGCTCTGCGCAAAGGGCTCCAAGATGGTCCTCTTTGTCACAGGGCAGTGCGGAAGCTCCTGCTATTACTGTCCTCTCTCATCGGAGAAGAAGAACAGCGACCTTACCTTCGCGGACGAAATGCCAGTGGTCACTCCAGAGGAGCTGCTCTTTGAAGCCCGGGCTGTTCGGGCCGAGGGTGTCGGGATTAGCGGGGGTGACCCTCTATGCCAGCTCGACCGCACACTTGAGTACATCAGTCTTCTGAAGTCTGAGTTTGGCGAGGGGTTCCATGCCCATCTCTATACCAGTGAAACAGACATTGACGACACGTCTCTCGCAAGGCTGATAGATGCAGGTCTTGACGAGATTCGGTTTCATCCCCAGACCGATGACTGGTCTGGAATTGAGAGGGCCCTCCGGACCAAGTTGGTGGTTGGCATCGAGGTACCAGCTCTTCCGGGGAAGGAGGCCGAGCTAAGGGAGACCCTGGCTCGTGCAGAGGGTCTTGGAGTGTCTTTCGTCAACCTGAACGAGCTGGAAGCCAGTGAGACCAACTTCGAGCGACTCGTCTCCATGGGATTCAGACTGAAGAGCATCGAGAGTGCAAGCATAGAAGGAAGCGAGAAGACCGCCAAGTCCGTTGTCGACTGGGCGAAGGATAGTCTATCCAGAGTCACTGTCCACTACTGCTCTGCGGGTTTCAAAGACGGTGTTCAATTGCGACGCAGACTGCAGCGCCGACTTGAGGAGACAATACGTGAGTTCGAAGAGGCTGACGACACTGATCCTCTTGTTGTACTTGGAGTCATCAGAGCAAAGCACGGAAGCACAATCACGGAGAATCAACTCAAGCGTCTCTATGACACTCTTCACCGAGAGATTGGAGTCCCGGAGAACATGATGAATCTAGACACCACTCGGCACAGAATCGAGATTGCATCTTGGATACTAGAAGACATCGCTGACGATTTGAAAGAGATGATTGACTTCGCGTCAATCCTAGAGGTTGGCATAGCGTACGAGTATCCCACTTGGGACAGGCTCCAGACCCTGTTCGAACCACTATGAGTACTCAATCCTGAAGCGGAGCACTGCTCCTAGCCCACCCAGCCGCTCGAGCTGGTCCCCTGCCGGATGGTCTGTAGACACGATATGGAAGTTGCCCCTAGTCTTCTCCGTGTCCAATACCAAGGAGTCCATCCTTCTCCTTGCTTCTTCAGTCCCCTCTCTCAGTCTCTTGTCTGTGATTAGGAGGTCTTCAACGGCCCCGTACTGAACCGCCTTGGCCACTTCGTCAAATCCGTATGCCCCCAGGCCGTCTCCCTTCGAGATGTGTTCTATCAGGGCCTCAATAAGGCGAGTCTCAGTCTCTACCTTCAGTTCAGTAATCGCTTTCGAAATGACCCCTCTGAACAGAATCTCTTTGGCTCCGGGGATTCCGATGGAGTTGGTACTCTCTGCGACAACCGGGGGCAGATCTTTGATTCCCGAACTGGTCAGCGTGTCTTTGAAATGGTCCTTCACGAACCCTGGCCCTGCAATCACAATGAGTCCGATCTCGTGTTGCTCCAGCTGGGACCGCACGGCCAATACAGTGTCTGCGAAGAAGTCCTTCATCGTGGAGTCATACGACTTCTGATCACCGCGTTTCCTTGAGATACTGGAACGGATTGACACTGCCTCTCTGATGCCGTAGTCCGCAGCCAGGAATATCTCTGCAGTCCCATCCTCGATTGTCACTATCAGTGCTTTGGGGCGAAGCTGTGCCTTCGTTGCATCTTTGATGCGTGCCAGTATGAACTGGGGCCAGTGGTCCTTGATTATGGTGAGAGTATCACCGGTCTCTATGTTTATTGTGTGGTAAGAACCGATGTTGACGAGGTCTCCGGGTCCCTCCAGTATCTGCCCCTTTATTCTGATTCTGTTCGAGAATGTGTGAAAGGAGACCTCTTCCACTAGCAGTTTGAGCACCATTGTCTTACGTGTGCTCTCTTGCTTCCTAGAGTCCTCATCTCCTATCCTCACACGTCTGGAGGTCTTCGAGATCACAGTGTCCTGAGGTCCTACGATGTTGTAGAGGTGCCATAGGTCATCTAGAGTCTCTATCTTGAGGACAATGAGCCCCTCTTTCATGGACCTCTTTAGTACCTTCAAATTGCATCGCCAACCGAGTCAGAGTCTCACAAGTAATAGTCTTTGCTCACAGCCGCTTCGCTACGTCCGTAGGCCAATCCACTGGGATCGCTTACCTCAATACCTCTACTCAGGACCTCTGCTCTCTTGACATGTTCAGGTAGGACTACTGCTGAGTGGTCTTGCACGGCAATATCACCTGCAATCCTGACCAGGCCCCCGAGCTCCCGTAGTCGAAGAGTGAGAGCGTCGTTCTTTCCGTCAAAGCGCTGCGCGAGACTCTCTGCCACAGAGAGGACCTCCCTCACGGCGTCAACATTCAGGTGAGGTATTCTTCCGTCCTCTTCAATGGTCTGTGCGACGAAGCGGATGATCCCATTTCGATTCTCCGTGGTCTTTGTCATGTGTGACGCGAGCATGACCTCGTAGCCGTATCCTCTGACTCTTGATCTGAGTGCTGGTAGAATGCTGGAGATGTTCTCTGTGTTGCATGACGCGAAGAGGATGAAGTCGCATGGGACGCCGTCCACGCGGACTGCGGCACCGGAACTAAGAGGGTTGTGCCCTGAAATGGCGTATTCCCGATCCTGCATGGCAGTCAGAAGGTGAGCTTGGTACGGTCCGAGCGCAGCTATCTCGTCGATGTAGAGAATGCCTTCATGTGCCTCATGGATTGCTCCTGGCACCACTCTCATGTGTGCTGCCATTCCGAGTCCCTCAGCACTACCATAGGGGTCATGCTTCACATCTCCTAGGAGCTCAACCGGGCTCGACCCACTGACCCTGACAAACCTTCTGGAGTTCCTACCTACCAGAACCCTCTCTGTGCTCTCAATCCCGGCTGAACTGTCTATGTCATGACCATCTGCAAGTTGCCTTGTCACCGCAATCTGGTTCTCCGAGGCCCTCTGGTACGTGACGTGATAGGTCACTCCCCCAATCTCTCTCAGATCTGTCACGAAGTTGAGTGCTGGCTCCCCAACTACGTCAAGCATCCGGAAGAGACCGTGGTATGATTCATCGTCAGACCAGTCGCAACGCTTGTGTGCCCCGCACTCTATGCACTTGGCTTGATTGGGGAACGAGACAGAACCACAACGTGGACAACGATAACCCATCTTGACACCTATCTCGAAGGGCAACCTATCTGGAGCGAAGTAGACAGTGTCCAGTTCGGATGGAGGGTGGCTTACTGAGTCATGCTCCTCAGTGTGAAGCCGGACAACTTCAGGCCTATCTGGGTGTTGACAATTGCGGCGAAGACGTATCTCTTCTCTGGGCTTACCCAGCAATGAGAAGGCTGCCTTCGCCAGCATGGACTTCCCTATTCCTGGTACACCGCAGAGTAGAACATGACGCCGTTGGACCACTGCAGACCTCACGATTGAGACCGCATGCGGCTGCCCGATGATTCTCTCAAAGGGGTCCTCTGGAGTCCTCACATCCGCCGTTGTCTCAATCTCTTCTAGCAGCGACGTCACGTTGACAAGCCTCGTGTCTACTCAACATGCTAAGAATCCGGTCGGATGAATTAACAGTGAGTATTACTCCGGTCTCAAAAAGAAAGAGCAAGCGGGCAGGAGGGGCCTGCCCGCGTTCTAGTTCTACTGTCCCAAATCGTCGAAGGTGGCTATTGTCATGCCCTTGGGCCTGTGCTCAATATCCGCCAAGGCCGCACCAACAAGAAGTTCGGTCTTCTTCTTCTCCGCAATGTCTACAAGTCGCTGTGTTATGACGCCGTCGAAGACGACTGCTGGAATCTCTTCTTGAGCCTCCATTGTCTTCGCCAGTTCTGCCACTCCACACTCAACGCTCACTTCCTTCTTGGAGTTGAAGATGAGGGCCTTGAAGCTCTCCTTGATCTCATCGATGCGCGAAGTGAATGCCTCGTCAATGACAACTGCTTCTCTGCGGGGGGGTCTTCTCTCCCTGATGGGCGGTCGTTCATCTCTTCTGGGGGTCTGTCGCTCTGGTTTCTCACGACGGGGTCTTCTCGAGTCAGGACGCCTCCTGTCAGGAGGAGCACCCCTCTTGTTCTGAAGAATCGCCAAGGCCTGGTCCGCGGGTATCTGTGCTTGGAGAGCCTTCTGGACATCACGCCTTGTCAGCTCCTCCACTTCCTTGCCCTCTGGGGCTCTGGCGATGTAGTCCACGTCTGCGACCTGCATGAGTTCCCTCAGGATAAGGTCGCCGCCCCTGTCCCCATCCAGAAATGCGGTCACCCGTGTGTTCTTCCTCTTTGTGAGGTCGATGATGGACTTCGGTACATGAGTCCCTTCCACGGCCACAGTGTTACCTATGCCGCACTTCATGAGATTGATGACGTCTGCACGTCCCTCTACGATGATTATCTCGGAGCTGCCCTTCAGCTCTGGTCCTGCTGGGAGATTGTCTGGTCCGAATTTCGCAACTGAGCTCTTCTTGCCCTTTGTTACTGCAGATGTGATCTCATCAGATCCAGGGGAGATGTCTTCCTCCCAGCCCTTCAGGATGCTGATGGCTCTGCTCACGACCTTTCGTCTCTTTGAACCTCTGATGTCCTCCAGCTTCTCGAGAGTGACTTTCGCGGTACATGGGCCAACCCTGTCCACTGTCTCAAGTGACGCCGCAAGGATTGCTGTTGCCGTCTTGCTGAGCGACACAGGGATGACTATCTCGCCTGTGCTGTTTCCGCCCTCGGTTCGAATGGCAATCTGAATCCTGCCAATGCGACCGGTCCGCTGAAGCTCGCGAAGATCGAGGTCCTCTCCGAGGAGTCCCTCTGTCTGCCCGAACACAGCACCGACGACGTCTGGCTTGTCGACCACTCCATCTACTTCGATTCGGGCCCGAATTACGTACTTGGCCGCGCTTTGGTCGAAGTCGGTTCCTATGTTAATTCACGTCTCCTGTGTTCTACTACACCGCGCCCTCGTCCGGTCCCCACACTGATGCAGCCCGCGCCTCTCTCACGGAGTCATACCTCTGAATCACGCCGTGGTAGGCCTGAATCAACCTCTGGGCTCACCCAATCCATGTCCGATGCATGTCATGTGATGAATCGTGATGATGATTGTGAAGATCCTGTGATTGATAATAGTCCGAAGACTTCGCGCTGGGCTCTCTCATTGGCTCGCGACTCTGGCAGAGCCATGGGAACACGCGGCGCGTGTGATTTGATTATGTGATGATTTGCAGGGCACGACTAAACGCCGTTTAGTTGTGCCTACAAGAAGCGGCAGGTTCCCGAGTGTATTTGAACGTGTCGTTATCGTCCTTCTGCTTGAACAGAACCTGCCTAGGGCCACCTTCTCAGGGCCACGTATGGCGCCATGTGCGAATGTTGATAACATCACGATTCCAATCTAGATTGTTCAGAGGAAATCAATCCCGCTTTCGAGGGCGCACTGAGGCATGTCCGATGATGTGTTGCGCATATGGCGGGTTACACTCTGAGCGCATCGCCTGTCGAGTAACCAACGAGCCGCAACGGACTCGCGTGATGAGGATGTTATCCTTACAGATGATCTGTGAGTCACCCCGGTCTCGTACATTGGCAGGCAGGTCGGTGTCATACTGCCCCGACACGAGACAGCTCAGCAGAGCTGGATGCAAATCCAATGCTGTGAAGCTGGGAGTTAGTGTGTAGGTCTACAGACACCGGCCACTGTTTTCGATGTCTTCACTGCAGTCGTTGTACCCAAGCGCTCCCATGCTTCCACCAGCAGTCGAATGTCAAGGTTAAAATCGGCCTCTTCCGTGCCCCCATCAGGTTGACCATTAATGGAGCTCAAACCTCATCCAGACTTCATGGTGGCCGGAGAGATTGCTGCCAGAGTCCTCAGTCTAGTGTCCCCTGAGATACGTCCTGGAGTCAAGCTGCTGAAGATCTGCAGAATGGCAGAGGAGAAGCTTCTGGAGTTTGGTGCAACCGGCATTGCCTTTCCCTGCAACATCTCAATCAACAATGAAGCAGCGCATTACACTAGTCCCCACGGGGACAGCAAGGTCTTCCCACAGAAGGGACTAGTCAAGATCGATATAGGAGCCCATGTGAATGGCCACATATCGGATACTGCCCTCACCGTTGACCTTGATGGGTCCTATGATAAGTACATTCATGCTGCCAGGGAGGCTCTTGAGGCCGCAATAGGGGTGATTCGTCCCGGCATACGTCTTGGTGAAGTCGGCTCCGCCATTGAACGCACAATGAAGCGCCACGGGCTGCGACCAGTACACCAGCTCACAGGGCATCAACTGAAGCCATGGATCCTCCATGCGGGCAAGAATGTGCCTAACGTCGGCATCCGGTCTCCTACTGCCATGAAGCTGGGAGAAACCTATGCAGTCGAGCCCTTCGCCACCAATGGAAATGGCACCATCAAGAACGGCCCAAGATCTTACATCTTCTCCAACGATCTGAAGAGCAAGAAGAAGCTGGACCGAAACACACTGAGGGTCCGCAATGTCGCTCGTCAGCTCTTCAGCTCCCTCCCATGGGCGTCCAGATGGCTTCATGGCAAGGTCTCCGGGGTGGATGTCGAGGCTGCAGTGAATATCATGCAGAAGGACGGGGTGATACGGGGCTACCCTGTGCTCTATGAGGGGAAGGACGGAATGGTGTCCCAGTTCGAGCACAGCCTCTTCGTGGGAGAGGAGGGAGCAGTCGTTTCAACCAGGCGGGCCGACGAACGGAGCTAGCGCGCATGGAACCGCTTAAGAGCACCAAGACCATGCCTGCCCCCGGGTGATCTGATGACAAGCAGTCCGTGTCCAGAGGCTGTCAAGGCCGGCCAAATTGCCGCTCGCGTGCTTGCAGAAATGCGCGACATGATTGAGCCACATGCACGAATCATCAAGCTATGTACCACAGCTGAGAAGAAGATCCGTGACTACGGTGGTCTCCCAGCCTTTCCGTTCAATGTATCTATCAATCACATCGCCGCCCACAGTACTTCTCCCAGAGGAGACAGAAGTGAGGTTCCTGAGTTCGGACTGGTCAAGCTGGACGTGGGAGTGCATGTCGACGGGTGGATTGCTGACACAGCGCTCACTGTAGATATTGACGGAACCCTCGAGGGGTTCGTGGCCGCTACCGAAGACGCCCTTCATGAGGCGATTGCCATGTTTCAGCCCGGTGTGAGCCTGGGAGATGTTGGCAAGAAGATTGAGGAGGTCATCAAAGAATACGGTCTGGTTCCGATCTCAAACCTCACTGGCCACAACATCAAGCGGAACCGTCTACACGCAGGCAAGCATGTGCCAAATACGCGCGAGCGCCGGACCCCTTTGATAGAAGTTGGCGAATACTACGCAATTGAGCCATACGCCACCACGGGAACAGGAACAGTGGTAGATAGTGAGTATGTCTACATCTTCGGGAATACAGGAATTGATGAGCCCCTTCAGGGCACCACTGAGAAGTTGAGGCTGTTCCTCAGGAAGAAGTATGGCCCCTTCCCCTTTGCGTCCCGCTGGATTGGGACCAAGAGCGAGGACATTGACCTGATGGATGAGTTGAAGGCGCTCCTGAAGGCCCGGGCCATCGTGGGTTACCCATTGCAGATTGACAAGAAGGGGCGACCAATCAGTCAATCAGAACACACAGTGTTTGTGGCTGAGGATGGCCCCGTTGTGCTGACCAAGAGGGATTAGATTCGGTCCTTCTCGTCGGGTTCCTCTCTGACGATGTACACACCCTCAATGGTCATTGTGCTCTGGCACTTGGGACAGGTTGCTTCAACGGGTTTGAGGATGTAGTCTCCCTTCTCGAAGTCACGAATCTCCTTGAAATCGCAGCTGCTGCATCTGATCTCTGTGACCGTGGGGGGCGTCGGTTTCTTGTCTCTCTCCTTTCCTGCTGTCATGAGAGTGAGACCCAAGGCCATCACGAACATACCGATGAATGACCAGACCAGTCCAAAGGGATCTGTTGTTCCTACACTGCTGAACAGTACAAAGGCACCCATGGCAGTAAAGGCTAGACCGAAGACTCTAGTTACTATTCCCACTTCATTCACCTCAAAGTCCGATACCGATAGTGTTGCCAATCCCGGCCAGAATCACTGCATCTCCGGGCTTGGTGCGCTTGTGCAACGAGCTCTTGATCCGCTCGATGACCTCTGGTACGGAGTCCAAGATCTTCTTGTCCAGGACGCCGACCGCTGCAGACTCGTTCTCCTTCACAACAATCGCCTCGATACCGAGGTTGAACTCTGTGGCCGCCTGTTCTATGGCATGCTTCTCTGGTCCGATGTCGCCAATGGCTGCACCTGTTCCTTCGGAGACTCTCCCAAGATCCTCACCCTCAAGCTTCAGAGCTGCATCTATGGTGATGATCCGAGTGATCTTCTTGCCATGCTTTTCCACAAGCTTGCGCACTGCCAGTCCGGGCTTCCCAAC
>JAEOUG010000165.1 GCA_016839445.1 Candidatus Thorarchaeota archaeon | reverse complement strand
GGCAGCAAAGGGGATTACCTCGATGAGTGAGAGCACAGTCACATATACTGACAAGGAAGGCAAGTCGGTCACGGTGGAGTATGACGAAGAGGACAATGAAGGGAAGCTGGATCTTAGTCACAGCAAGGTTTCCTCTATTGATCTAAGCCAAGTAGCTCACCTTCCGGGCTTGCTCACACTCGATTTGGGCCGCAATGACCTTCAGGAAGTAAATCTAGACCCATTGTCTGATTGCAGAACATTGACTAGCCTAGACCTATTCAAGAACGGACTGAAGGCAATCAACCTTGGACCCCTGAGCTCTTGTACGAATCTTGCAGAGCTGAATCTAGGAACCAACCAACTGAAGACCATCGACCTCTCTCCGCTCTCAAACTCCATGAAGCTGAAGCGACTACGGCTATTCAACAACTCCCTTGAGTCGATTGATCTTGAACCCTTGTCCGCTTGCATTCAACTAGAGTCTCTTGAAGTGGAAAACAACAGCCTCACCTCCATCAAGCTGGATCCTCTCTCAGCTTGTACACAACTCAAGCAGCTCAATCTCATGTATAATCAGCTAGGAAGTGTAGACCTCACTCCATTGAAAGAGTGCACCAACCTGAGGTTCCTCTACCTCCACCACAACAGACTCGAGACAATAGACCTCAGCCCGCTGTCCAGATGTGGAGACCTGAGAATCCTCAGGCTTGCAGGTAATGGGCTCAAATCGATTGACCTAGGTCCGCTGCAGAGCTGCAAGAACCTAGTCAGACTAGGTCTTGCTATGAACCGTATTGAACGGCTCGACCTTACTCCCCTCTCATTCACGCCTCAGCTCTCGTTTCTAGACATCGCCGGGAATGAACTAACGGAAGTAGACCTGTCACCCTTGGCGACATGTCAGAGACTCACCGAGCTGTATCTCTTCAGTGATCATCCAGAGGACAACAGCTTCGACAAGATTGACGTGACGCCGCTCTTCTCTTGCTCAGATCTCGAAGACCTCATGGTCTCAGAGGATACAGTGCTTGAGGCCCAAGGGTCTCTGAAAAAACAGAAGAGAATCCCTGACGCAATCGACGAACTCATCGAAGATGACAGAATCGAATGGAAATAGACACGCCTGAATCATTTATATTATCGAATGTCTAAGATATCCACTAGCCATTGCTCGAGGGGATGCAAGGTGGCTATGAAGAAGAACGATGTCCAGGAGATTGCCAAGCACTACATGAAGTACCTTAATGGACCTCTTGGACAAGGAGTCATGTCCAGCCTCAAGGAGGGTGAGAGCTGTACGCTCAAGACTGAGGACCGCGTTCTCAAAATCACTCGCAAGGAAGGACGGGCAATCGTTCAAGTGCTGGAGTCCGTTAAGGAAAACAGCTCAATCAAAAACAACTACAGCCAGTAGCGGGCAAATCGTATAGGTTAAATTCTGGAGCGCAGAGGGCCAGTCGATGCACAATGGTCATTGAAATGGATGATGAGACCAAGGCACAGGTCCAAGAGATGTTTGAGGCCCTAGAGAAGGAGGTCACTATCCACCTCTTCATCGGAGACCACCAATGCCTCTACTGCAATGACACCAGAGATATGGTCGAGCTTGTTGCTGAGTTCTCAGACAAGATCAGAGTTGAGACACACAAAGGCCCCTTAGACAGTGCAGTCGCAAAGGAAATGGGCGTCGAACACCACCCCGCCATTGTTCTGCATGGCAAAGACAAGTACAAGGTGAAGTTCTATGGCATTCCAGCTGGACACGAATTCGGCGCTCTTATCGGTTCCATAATCGACGTGTCAACGGAGAACATACCCCTCCCTCCAGACATCATTGAGGACATCAAGTCCATCGACAAGGAACTGCGCATCCGTGTCTTTGTGACGCCACAGTGCCCATATTGTCCGAACATGACAAGGCTGGCACACCAGGCAGCGATTCTGAATCCACTCATCTCGTCGGAGATGGTTGAATCACTGGAGTTCCAGGATCTCTCGCGCGAATTCGAGGTCTACGGCGTGCCAAAGACCGTCATCAATGACAGCGTGTCCCTTGAAGGTATGGCACCTCCTGACATGTTCGTTGACAAGCTCTTCGAGGCAATCGACGAGTGAGGTATGAGCTGCAGCTCAGTCCTGCTGGCATGTGAAGACGAAGTCGTGCTCATTCACATACCTGTATGCCTGATAGGCTGCGTGGACTCCTTCAGCTACGCCAGTAATGGCCTGCTTGAACTCCGTATCGACCACATCGCCAGCTGCAAAGACTCCCTCTACATTGGTCCTGCTAGCTCGGTCAATGATGATCTCGCCCTTCTCGTTGAGCAGGACTCCCATCTTTCCTGCCAGCTGGGAGTTGGGAATGCCTCCAATGGCGATGAATACGCCATCAACAGTAAGTGTGTCTGAGTGCTTGTAGGGATTGTCCAATCGAAGCCGATTCACCTTCTGGTCTCCGATAATCTCAGTGACGTTTGTCTTGGTGATGACCTCTATCTTGGGCTCTCTTTCAATTCTCTCGGCATTGATGGGTTCAGGTCGAATCTTCTCTCGCCGATAGATGATGTAGACCTTCTGGCAGTACTTGGCGAGGAGAAGGGCCTCCTTTGCTGCACTGTCGCTTCCTCCGACAACGGCCACTACCTTGTCCTTGTACAGGGGGGCGTCGCAGAGGGCGCAATAGCTCACGCCTCTATTCCTGAACTCATTGTGACCAGGAACCTCGAGTTCTCTCTCCTTCATGCCGGTGGCGATGATGACTGATTTCGCCAGGAATGTCTTCTTCTCCGTCACAACATAGAAGCAGTCCTCTTTGGACCTGAACACCTCAGTCACAAGATCTGTGTCCAGTGTCACAGGGTAGTCAAGGGCGTGTTCACGAAGCTTGCCCGCGAGTTCCTGACCTGTCAACTGAATGTATCCAGGATAGTTGGCCACATCGTCCGTGAGGGTTATTGTCCCCCCGTCAACATCGCCAATTACTACTGCGGCAAGATCGAGACGGGCTGCATACATTGCGGCCGCATATCCAGTGACTCCCGAGCCAATAATCGCTACATCGTACATCTCTCTACACTCCAAACTTCCGCTTGATGCGTCTCTGCGCTCTACTGTCAAACCCGATGAATGACTCTCCATCAACGACTAGGGCGGGGATTGCTTTCTGTCCGGTCGCCTCCTCCAGCTCACTGAAGGTCTCTGGAGATGTGAGAACGCACCTCTCTTCGAAGTCTATGTTGTGCTCTGCAAGAAACTCCTTCAATCTGTTAGAGTGAGGGCATTGCGGAGCTGTATAGATCGTGGCTCTAGCCAAATCGTCCAACCTCACGTTCTGTCCAAGTGGTCTTTGTGTATCATCAGAAAACCCTTGATATAGATTATGAAGCAGCCTGAGAACAGAGGGTCCTTTGTGAACAGTCTTAAGTGACATGTGTACGCAGTCCTCCCAGAGAAATCAGGAGTGTACACTCATGGATAAGGACGAGACTCTTGCTTTTATCGACCGTCAAATCGAGCTCGAAATGAACATCATCAAGATAGTTGAAGAGAATGTGGCGAAGCTGGGCAACGCCTTTGTGAAGGACCTACTTCTAGGCGTGTCCACAGACTCAAAGAAGCACGCAGCTCTGCTCAGGTCTCTTCGCAAGGCCGTCGAGGGTCCAACGCCCTTCATATCAACCGGTGAGAGAGACAAGATTGCCAAGGGTATTGAAGCCCACATCAAGATGGAGGAAGAGGCCGTCAAGACCTATGGGCAACTGGCTGAGAAGAGCGATAGTGAGCAGGTCAAGACGATAGCCATGATGATCCGGGAAGATGAGATTAGACATCATGCACTGTTGAAGGAACTCCACAAGACCATCGTTGAGCCGGAAACGCTCACTGAAGACATGATATGGGATGCCATGTGGAAGGATACTCCATGGAAAGGCAGCCCAGGTGGATAGAGGTCAGTCCAGACTCTCGACAACAACCTCCCAAGCATCCGGGTGCAGTTGACCTGCCCACTGTGGACATTGTGCACTAGTATGAGCACTGTCTATGCTCCACATTAGCGGTCTAGGCGTTCGTTTGGAGTGTTCGTTCAAGATTCTGCTTAGATGGTGTCGACTTATTAACGAGGAGCTTCATAGTTCAGGGCCCTGAGGAGATAGGAATCTATGATAAGAGACCTAGTTGGCAGAGCCGTTGAGAAGTGCCCAGAAGGTGTTCATATCGAAGCCCGATACCATCACCATAGAAACACGCAGATAAGGATGGACAAGGGGCGACTTGAGAGGGCCAATGTCGACGACTTCGCTGGTATAGGAATTCGGGTGCTTGTTGATGGGGCCTGGGGCTACGCGAGTACCAGCAAGATTGACAGTAGCGCAGTAGATGAAGCGCTTGCTGACGCGGTAACAGCCGCAAGGACTCTGGCAAAGACCAAGAAGGACAAGATTACGCTGGCTCCGATCAAGCCTGTCACCGGTTCTTTCGAGAGTAGGGGAAAGGACCCCTTTGAGAACCACAGAGTCGAAGAGGCTGTAGGAATCGTGAAGGAGATGGACGCAAGGGCTCGCGGCCACGACAAGAGAATCAGTGGTTGCCTCTCATGGGTCTCTGAGGGTCGTAGTCACAAGATCATAATGAACTCAGATGGTACCGATGTCGAGTTGAAAGACAGCCGCCCCATGTTGTTCTTGAGGGCAATAGCTGCGGAGGGCTCGAAGATTGTTCCGGCTGCTGCGGGAGTCGGCATCACAGGGGGATGGGAGATATTCAAGCAGAAACCGCCCCTTGAGTTGGCGGACCGTGTCGCAGACTTCGCTCTCAGGCTTCTGGATGCTCCATTTCCCAAGGGTGGCAAACAGACGATAGTCATGGAACCCGGCGTTGTAGGACTCATAGCACATGAGGCCATCGGACATACGGTGGAAGCTGATTTCGTGATGTCAGGAAGTGCGGCAAAAGGGAAGATTGGCAAGAAGGTTGCATCAGATCAGGTCACATTAATTGACTCTGGAGAACAGGACTATGGTGCAGGTTGGATACCCGTTGATGATGCAGGAGTAGAAGCTAAGAAGACTGTGATCATAGAGAAGGGGATGATGAGGTCATACTTGCACAGTCGGCACTCGGCGCACCACTTCGGCGTCGAGCCGACCGGCAATGAGCGCGCCTTTGAATACGATGTTGAACCTCTGATACGAATGAGGAACACCTACCTTGAGCCAGGTAATCTCTCACATGAAGAAGTCCTCGAAGGGATTGATTTTGGATACCTGTGTGTCGAGCCTGGCGGAGGACAGGCAGACAGCAGCGCGGAGTTCATGTTTCAGATTCCTGAAGCCTATGAGATTGTGAAGGGAGAGATTGGTCGTCCCGTTCGAGACCTAGCTGTTACCGGTAATGCATACGACGTCCTCATGTCTGTCGACGCTGTTGGCAGGAACTGGAAGCTCTCGATGGGAGCAGGGTACTGCGGCAAAGGGCAACTGGCCAAGGTTGATGGCGGAGGAGGCTCAACTCGAGCCCAAGCTCTTGTTTCAGGTGGAGGTGCATAAGATGGGTGGGGAATTGCTTGACGCGCTAGATCCTATTCTAGAGAAGGCATTCAGGGCGGGAGCCGATGAAGTCGAGCTGTTTGCTCAGTCGAGAAGGGAGAAAGCAATCAATATCGAGTCAAACAGCCTGAAGAGCGCGACAAGTACCATTGTGGATGGAGTAGGAATCCGCGTGCTCATCAACAAGTGCATCGGGTTCACGAGCGTGAATTCGCTGGCCTCTGAAAGGATCGAGGAAGGTATCGCAACCGCGGTCTCTATTGCTAAGGGGACACCGAGCATAGATCACTACTCGCTCCCCAATCCTCAGCCTATCTCGAGGGTGAAGGGCCTTCACGATAAGAACTTGGAAGACCTCTCAATGGATGAAGTCCTTGAGTATGCGGCCGATGTCCTTTCAGCTGTTAGAGCATTTGATGAGAGGATCTCAGTAGACTCTACAAACCTAGGAGCTAACGCAGTAGAGAGCGCAATTCTCTCCTCGAACGGAATCAGGTCATCGGAGAAGAAGACATTCCTTCAAATCTTCCTCTTCGGGATGGCTGTCGATGGTGACGACATAGGCTCGTTCGACTATGTCCTGGAGGCCTTTCCAAGTAAGAAGAAGGTGGACATAGAAGCAACAGTGACAGGTTTCGGGGAGAGGGTCGTCCGAAACCTTGGAGCGAAAAAGGCAGAAGCCTTGGCTGGTCCGACAATACTCTCTCCAGACTGCCTTGTTGAGCTCCTCAATGCGTTTGTCCTTGCTGCTTGCGCCAGTAGGATACAGGACGGAGCAAGCTACCTCGCCGATCGGCTTGGCGAGCAGATTGCGGTACCGAGTCTCTCGATTATCGACGATGGAAGCAAAGAGAGCGAAACCGGGAGCGCTTCCTTTGACAGAGAAGGTATTCCTCATCGCCCGCACAAGATCATAGACAAAGGCGTATTCAAGGGGATTCTCTATGACGCCTTCACTGCTAACAAGGAGTCATTGCAGTCAACTGGCCACGCGAGAGGGACATTCAGACAAGCCCCAACTATCTCTAGCACAAACATCGAGATACCAGCTGGTAGTGTTTCGGTTGATGAGATGTTGGGTGGCATCAGGAAGGGGATTCTTATCCCGAGGATTAGTGCGTTCCCGGATCCAGTCTCAGGAGTCTTCGCAGGTCCGGTGAAGGGAGGTCAGCTGATAGAGGACGGAGAGCTCAGACACACTCTGAAGGAGATACAAGTGACGGGGAACGTCTTCGAACTCCTGAAGAACATCACTGCGATTAGTAAGGAACGATTGGCCACAAGATATGACAATCAGACCTACCTCCTTCCCTATGTCCAGGTAGAAGGCATGAGCTACTCAGTCTGATAGGTGTCTTTGAAGAGCCTCAAGGAACATCATGTCAAGGTTCTCCATTCCGAGACCCGTCTTCGCAGAGATGAACTGCCCAGCCATGCCGAACCCCTCGACGAAGTCCAACATCTCGCCTCCAATAGAATCTATGCGTTCATCGTCAATGAGGTCTACCTTGTTGGCCACGAGAATGAACCTACTACCGTCTCCTTCGCGGAGCCTGAGTGTGCTGTTCTCTTCAATCATTGGCATCCAGTAGTTCATCAGATTGTCAAAGGTCTGAAGCCTGCTGACATCGAAGAACAAGAGACCAACAACAGTGCCCCGGATCATGGCCTTCAGTTGCTCGATGAATCGCGTCTGGCCGCCGAAGTCGAAGAGAGATAGAGTGACATTCCTGCCGTCGGGCAGCTCGACTTTCTTCGTGTCAAAGGAAACCCCGATAGTAGTCCGAAGATAGTCAGGGTCTGGGAAGTTGCCCGTGACCCACCGCTTAGTGAAGGAAGTCTTGCCACATTCCGTATCGCCAAGAACTACAGCCTTCACTATCGTCATATCACATACCTGCTTTCTTACGTCCCCGCTTGAGTCCCTCTAAATCTCTTCCCTATGGACGCAAGGACTGGTGGGCTACTTGCCAGAGCCAGTGCTCCTGCGGCTGCCATCATCAGTAGTACTAGGCCAAAACTAATGGCCGCGATTTGGTCAGAAAACATAACGACTATGCCAATCGTCAAGGATGAGACTATGAACGTCATGAAGTTCTGAGCGGCCCTTGTGGCTCCAGCTCTGTAGATGCGGACTGACACACGTATGAACATGATGACTCCAACGGCCATCAAGAGGGCCAAGATCGGGTACAGAGCGTTGGCCTGCCAGCGATCAAAGCGAACAGGATAGAGACCCAGGACTGCAATGGCTGTGCCGAGTGCCACAACTACCTCTCTGATTGTGGAGTAGGTTCTCTCCCCAAATGATGCTGCAGAAGCAGCCAAGGCAAATGTGCCAATGGCAATCACTCCTAGAATGACATCCACTGACACCATGTACTCATTCCAGACTAGCGCAGCCTTTGGCCCAATCTCCATGAGGTAGATAGCCCATGAGTTGGTGTGGGTCAGTATCAGCAGAGAGAGGGCAATCAGCACGACACCAATGAAGCGGGGAGTCCTTGCACCTGTGTCAGCGCCTTGTTGTATGAAGAAGTTGAGCGGAGCAACCACGCAAATGCAGGCAGCGACAGCCACAATGGTGAATTGCCAGATGAGTACATCTCCTGCAAGAAGAGCAGCCCAGACCAGTCCTCCACCCATTGACGCAGCCAGGAAGACAATGAAGAGTGTGATCATAGTCCTCCATGGCCTAAGGACAGACCCAAAGACCGCTGCTGAAACAATGATTGGAAGTGACTGGATGATGAAGTACTCGGTGTGTATGAAGATGAATGATGTAGCCGCCGTAGCTGCTGTGACCACGTAGAGCACAAGAACTAGGAGGATGGAACCGCTGAATGCCGACGGCGTGTCCCTCACGAGTATAATGGAGTAGATGAAACTGGCCACAAGTAGGATTGTGAGTCCCATGTATTCGAACATCTGTGTGTAACCAGGCAGCAAGACCATTCTCACGAAGTTCTCAGCAAGCATTCCGAAAGCGATGATGAAGGTGACCAAGCGGCCAACGAATGCCCTACGGCTTTCAGGGTAGAGAACATACAGAATGGTTGACACAACGAATGCAAAGAAGAAACCCATCCATGAGAGGAAGAAGCCCCGGAAGTACAACCCAGCTACCGTAACGACTACTGTCATCAGACCTGACAAGCCAAACATGATCAGTGCTCTCTTGGTTGAGCTAGTCACGTTGCCGAAGACTCTGCGAATCGACACACCATAGACAACTAGCATTGCAGCAAGCAGCACTGCAGTCATTGTTCCACTCGTGTACAAAGCAAGCTCGAAATCCATCGTTCTACCTCCTTCTTACCCCCAGAGACCTGCAATCTCGCCGCCGCGTCTGCGCATCACCTTCTTGATACGCTTCACAATCTCTTCTTCTGTCGCGTGGACTGCGTCCACAACCGCTCTAAGAACATCACCTGACTCGCTTTCGTTGTCAGACTCACAAATGTAGAGGAATCCGTCAGTAGTCTGGGCGTATCCGATGACTCCTTTGTCAGACTTCATGAAGTGAGGTCTGCCTAGAGCCGCGTCGGCATCCTGCTCTCTCTTGAGGGCGACAGAAACGAGCTGAACAATACCAGTCAACAGAGCAGCTCTTTCCTCAGTAGTGTCGTCTTCCGGAAAGAGAACCTTTGAAGACATATCGCACATTTCTACTCGGACAACGAGTTTGACAACCACTAGTCTTCACCCCCGAAGGCTTTTGCCAGCCAATCTACTTCCTTGGAGCCCGTCTTCTTCGAGGATTCCCCAGATTCCGACCGGTGAGGTACAACGATGTCCCGTACTCCTAACGACTCTCCTGTCCGGGGATTGTATAATGTGACAAGTAGTTCGTGGTTATTCTCGCATCGAACGATGAGTGTCGGAGATCGCCCCTCACTTCGTATTCGTTCCTTAATCTGAGCGGCCTCTTCATCGCTCATGGAGAGTATAGACTTTCCTTGGCATTCAGGACATTTGAAGGTGAGTTCCATTGATGCACGTCCCTGTAGTCGAAGTAGTCAAGGTCCCGCCACTTGCTTGTACAAATCCCAAATATAGCTTCTTTGGACCAACCCTGTTTCATGGAGTGGCGGGCCGCCGAGATGTTGCCGTAGGCCAAGGCTTATGTCCCGAGCAAGCATGTTCAGACTATTCCAGACATCGACCATAGCGAGGACGAAAGATGACCTCTGAAGACGTCAAGCGGACTGACAAGGGGCCTGCTCTAATGCTGGCCAATGAAGCAGTAGTGAGAGGAGCTCTTGAGGCGGATGTCAAGATTGTGGCATTCTACCCAGGGTCTCCGACCTCTGAGATTCTCGATACCTTCAGTGAGGTGCTCGACCACTTCGGCGACTATCGAATGCATATCTCGGCAAATGAGAAGGTAGCACTCGAGACCGTTGCTGGTGCATCGATGGCAGGAATGAGATCCTTCACTTCGATGAAGTCAGTCGGTATGAATGTTGCCAGTGACTCGATGTTCTCAATCGGATACACTGGACTGAGGGGAGGCTGTGTGTGTCTGATTGCTGACGACCCGTATGCCCACTCATCTCAGTCAGAGCAGGATGGAAGATACTTCGGTGAAGCTGCCTACGTTCCGATGATCGAACCATCAACTGCACAAGAGGCCTTGGACATGACGAAGTGGGCATTCGATGTGTCAGAGAGGCATAAGACCCTCGTCATAATGAGGACTACTACTCGCGTGAATCATCAGCGTGGCATGGTCAAGCTTGGCAAGCTTGACAGGACTCCCTTCGAGAGGAAGAAGTGGAAGGATGTCAAGGCTCAGTACTTCACTGTGGGATCCGTAGCCCGGCGACTCAAGGATCAGCTCCTGAAGAAGCGAGACGCTGTTCAGAGCGAATTCGAGAACTGCAACTTCAACTTCGTAAAGCCCGGAGAAGGGAAGACAGGTGTTCTCACAGCGGGAGTATGCTACCTGCATGTACTTGAGGCAATGCAGAACCTTGAGATTGATCTTCCAGTCTTCAAGGTCGGGACTCTATTCCCGCTCCCTGAGATGAAGATTTCTAGCTACTTGAAGGGTCTCAAGAAGCTCGTTATTGTAGAGGAGCTGACGCCCTATCTTGAAACGAGGGTAGCTGCTCTGGCCAAAGACGTCAATCCCGACCTGATGATTGTTGGGAAGAAGTCTGGCCACTTCTCTGAGATGCTGGAGTACAATGTGCCAATCGTTGAAGAGGTTCTTGCAGGCGTGATGGGTGTGAGCCCCTCAATGGACTACAAAGCAGTCTTGGAGCGGGCCACCAAGCTGAAAGACATCCTTCCTGAGAGACCTCCGATATTCTGTCCGGGATGCCCTCATCGAGGAACACTCTGGGCCTTTCGCCAGGCGCTGCAGCAACTCAGGATTCGCGATGACATCGTGTTCAACAACGACATAGGCTGCTATTCTATGGCCTTCCTTCCACCCAACGAGTTCAGCGATTCCATGTTAGCCATGGGAGCGTCACTCGGGATCTCTGCGGGGATGGAGATGGCCCTAGAGGACAAGGTGATTGCGATGGTAGGTGATTCAACTCTATACCATGCGGCACTCCCGGGGATTGTCAACTTGATCCATCACAACCAGAACGTGACACTCTTTGTGCTCGACAACTCAGTAACCGCAATGACAGGTCAGCAGTTCAATCCGAACTCCTCCTACGACGCGGGTCGTCATCCGGCAAGGAAGATAGACATGGAGAAATTCCTCGTAGGGCTAGGCGCAGACAGTGTTACCGTGATAGACCCATACGAAACACGGGATTGTATCTCACCCATCAAGAACGCCATTCAAGCAGACGGATTCAATGTCATCATCTCAAGAAGGGAGTGCGCTCTCTACGGAGACCGAGAGAAGAAGAGCAAGGGACAGAAGATTGTTCCCAGCGAGAATGACGAGGAAACCTGCCGAGGAATCTACGCATGTGTTCGCGAGTTCTACTGCCCTGCTATCACGGTGAACGAGAAGAACCACAAGATGGTCATTCAGCAGGACCTCTGTGACGGTTGCCTAGAATGCCGACAGGTGTGTCCAGTGGACGCACCTCGCCATGTGGAGGTGAAGAAGTGATGCCCAAGAAGTCGTTTGACATCATGTTTGCAGGAGTAGGAGGCCAGGGTCTCATGCTGCTGTCTGCAATACTCGGAAAGGCTGCTGTAGACGCCGGCATGAAGGTCATGACAGGTGAGCAGCACGGCCTCTCTCAAAGACAGGGGTCAATCTATGTTCATTTTCGAATTGGAGAACCGATATCACCTTTGATCCCCTACGGAAAGGCCGACATGATGCTTGTAATGGAAGCGTCTGAGGCTCTTCGCTACATCGAGTACCTCAAGGACGATGGCGTTGTCATCATGAGCAACAGGATTATGCCTTCTGTGATAGAAACGCAGTCAGTGGCTATGGACAAGTCGAAGAAGCAGAGATACCTCACCATCGATGAGATAGTGGAGCGGGTTAGAAAGGTCACCAAGAGAGTCGTGCTTCTTGACTCGCTGGAGCTCGCTCTGAAGGCAGGCAATGCAAGAACCGAGAACTCAGTGCTGGTTGGCGCCACGGTGGCCTGTGAGGAGTTTCCCATTCCTGCTGAAGAGGTTAGGAAAGCGGTGCTCGCACTTGTACCTCCAAAGACTGTTGAGGCGAACTCGAAGGCCTTCGACTTGGGATTTGAGGCTGGAGGCGAGTGCCTCCAAGCCTAGCGGTGGCAGTTCTGCCGCCGCTCGTCAAGCCCCAGTCCTAGATTCTACATCGGTCTCTGAGGGACCTCTCCTCCAGAGGCGTCATTCCAGCTGCTTCGCATAGGTATCTAACCGCGGCACTCGTTCCACTCTTGTGGTATAGCCTCCGAGCATTGAGATGCTCAACGTACTTGCAGATCAGGGATGTTGCCTCCTCCAGCCAGTTCGGCCGCGTCTTATCGATCTCTGAGAGAGTCTTAGAGAGCACTCCGAATGCGCTAGCCTGAACACCATTCTTCCAGGCGTAGGCCGCCTTGGCGTCCCATTCCTCTTTGGCGATGTTGGCGAGAATCTGCTCGTTTGATAGAGGAACATGTAGTCCGCCCATCTGAACAGCTTGCCCTCTCGCGAGTTTCTGTCTTATTCTAGGGTCATTTACTGCACGCCTGACGAATGCTCGGACAGATTCATCATCATTCATCGTTTTGACGACCAACTGCTCGAGCTCAGGGAAGCCGGTCTCCCCTGCAGCATCTGCAAGCGCGTCGATAGTAGCGAAGGGATTAGTCCTGTCTACGCTCTGGATTACGAGCTGTTCTACCGTCGCATGGGTAGACCAGCTGCTCTCAGGCTTGAAGTCTAGTCCCATAAGGACAGACCTAGCCTGACTCTTAATCTTCTGGCGCAGGATTGGCTCCACTTCAGAGAGCTCTTTCTCGACGACGTCCGATACATGCTTGGGAGCAGCCACTGCAGCATATCTCAGTCTAACGGTGTATTGGGCGAGGTCAGACACCTGAAGAGAATCCAGCGGAGAAGTACCCAACCTGCTTCGATGCAGTCGGCCAACAAGCTTCTCCACTACGGCAGGGTTAGAGACCGTTGCCATCAGACTCAAGGTTCTGCCCTCGTCCATGGCTGCTGCCGCGGACGAATCACCGGCCTGCACCAACTCAAGAACCTCGAAGACCTCCGCAACATAGGCATCACTGCCGGGTGCATCTTTGGCAAGTGAACTCAGAAGATTCCTCATCGTCTTGTCTGATGGGTTGTCCATCAGCTGGTCGACAACTCCTCTCGTAATCAACGAGAAGGATGCATTGTCAAGCCCAATGCCGCTGAGGTAGTCCTTGATCTTCTTGGAGTTCTTTCCGGCAGCCAGCTGAGACACCACTTCAGAGGCGACAGACGTCCTCGTGTCTCCGGCCAAGTGATTCGTCATCTCAACCATCTCTCCGACAGATGATGCGTCTAGGACTTCAGTTACTACTCGGTCGATGGCCCCAAAGCCGACCCATAAGCTCAGTCGCAGCGCATCATCCTGCACTTCAGGCACGGCGCCATCGAGGAGCGGTTGATACGGCCTCCCCTGTCGAACCATGAACTGAATCAGGCCAAGCACTGGAGTTCCTATGCCTTCCAGAACCTTCCCTGCGAGACCCTTGGTTTGACTCTCTAGCAACATCTCTGAGGCAAGGTCCTGACGACCAGAGGTGATCAGGCCCCTTATCAGATCTGCAGCACCAGATGCATCACCTGTTGCGAGGCAGTGCATTATCATGGACTTCGTCTGTCCCAGCGAATCGCCAATCGACTCGAACACTCTGCCAGCAAGAGAGAACTCGCCTCTCTCGTAGAGCCCTCGCGCAGAGTCTGCAAGAAGCCCGTTGACCTGGGGGTTCCGAGCCTGCATCACTCGTTCCAAGACCTTCTCAGTGTAGCCAGCCTTCACGGCAGTCCGGATTCCACCCTCCACTAGGCCGAGATCCATGTAGTTGCTGAATGCCTCCTCATAGTCATGCTGGACTTCCTTCTCCAAGGCGGTCTGCAGAAGGCTATTCTTCTTTCCACTCCGTTGAGCGAGTAGGCCGAAAATGACTGCAGCAACGCCAAGACCCGGCACCACACCATAGAGGACTATGGAGATCCAATGAAGGCTCACATGTACAGTGTCTGAGAATGAACAGCACTGAGCCGAGGTGACCTTGAGAATGAGCACGACGCTGACTTGGGCAGCACCATAGGGCATGAATCCGACTTCTCGGTAGATTGACATCTGTGAGTAGCCAGGGGCCCACTCAACATCTGCGGACCATAGCACTTGCCCTCCAACATACACTGTCATGATGGTGTCAGCATAAACATCCTGAGGGTTGAACACTGAGAGGTCGAAGGTCCAGTAGCCGAACTGCGACAGCAGAGTCGTCTGGAGTCGGACGACCTCTAGGACTGGCCACTCAAGAAGGATAGAGAACGAGTACTCCTCAAGAGTAGAAGTATCGGTGACCTCCACCGTGTACAGCCCGAGAGCAGCAGACTCCGATATGTTGAACACGTAACCTCCGAACGTCAAGTCGGTGCAGTGGACAGAACCAGACTCGACGAGTGCAGCAGTGGGAGAGTAGATCTCTATGTCGTAGTCGCCCTCTTTTGCGTAGAGATTGCCTACTGGGTCATGAGGTCCAATCGGCAGCTCGTAGGAAGTGCCTGGATGAGCCCGCACGGTGCGACCGGGCCCAATGTCGCCGATACGAGGTGCGAAAGGTGCTGGAGTCTTGCTGTGATCATGTAGAGTCACATCGGGGTCTCCGTATATGACAAACTGAATGCAGCTCGCCCCAATCACACCGACTGTGCTGACTGTGGAGTAGGTGTCGACTCCCTCGTATCCAGTAGAATAGACGTGTGAGTTCACTTGGTAGGCGCCGTTCATCGCAGCTCCTAGACTGACCTCTCCGCCTGACATCGACTCCATGACATTCATCTCAAAGAGATCTGAAGCACCAATCAGAGCATCTACTCGACACGCAACCACCGCGTCGCATCCTGCCTCCATCATAGTGGCGGGAGCATAGCTCGATGCCAGTTGACAGGAGTCGAAGTAAGCGAACATTCCATTGAGGTCCACACCAGACACAAACTGGCTCACATTGTAGCCATCGATGTAGGCTTCAGGAGGATTGACAACTCCGTCGCCGTTGTAGTCTGGGTCGAAGGGAATGGCAGATTCGTCATATCCTCGATATGCGTCCCAGAGCATGAGAGCCGCGATTCCTTCAATGTCGTATCCCTCTCCTCCGACTCCGCCGTGCGTCGACGCTAACCAGAAGTAGGGCGATAATGCCAGCTCAGAGATGACCTGAGGACCAACCTCCTGATCGGGGGTCAATCCAGCATCCGTCATGAAGTTCGGGAAGTCATCCGAGTTCGATACATAGACTGGTGTGCGAGTGTTTGTTTCAACAACGGTGTCGTACGAGTATACGAGATGAGTGCCCAATCCAACCTTAGACCGCGACGCCGCAGTCTGCAAGGGAACTCGGAGGATCGAGCGCATTATCTGAATCAGTGTTGCATCATTCTCACCAGAAGGATACCTACCTGGCTTCGTCCTACCCGCTATCGCGCGCTCAAAGGTTGGAGCAAGAGTGTCACCGAACCCTTGGTAGGGAGCTATGGTGATTGTTGTTTGAGGGTTGTTGATGCCGGTATGCAGTCCCACCCAACTGTAGAAAGCGTCAGCAATGTCACTCATGGAAGCATACGGAGGATTCATACCACTGAGTCGCCCGGAACTCGTCCAGACATCAAGTATAGAGAACGTGGATGCAAGTGGCATCGTGTACTCTCTCATCCAGTTCAGCTGTTCTGGTATCTGCGAGAGGGTCATGAGACCCGAGTCCCCGTAGCTGAACGGCATGGCAACTGAACGCCGCTGAGTTGCTGCAAGTCCTGCCGAAGAGAAGAAGGTGCCAGAAGAATCGTAGAGCACAACACTTCCGGTTCCAGCAGTGCGTCCATTGAGCACGTCAAGGTAGCTCTGGATGTCGCTGAAGCTGTTCAACCGCGTTGAGAGGATACCCATCCCACCCAAGTATGTCTGAATATCGTAGACATGGGCACCAATCGGTCGAACCACGATTGCTCTCTCTGGCTGAAGTGCGGTCAGTGCATCGACTGTGTACGATGGAAGGCCATCTGAGGTGTAATAGAGAAGTGGAGCTCCCAATGCACTTGCTATCGATGCGCCATTGGCTGCTGCAGCACCAGCTTCCTCCCAATCCTCCATCAAGACCTTCTTGGTGATGTCTATACTGTAGCCCACTGAGTACGTTTCGGCGTTGTAGACATAAGCCTGGTAGGATCCAGGAGCTGGATGAGCCAGCGACGCCGTGAACCCTGTGGTCTCTCCGTATTCAGAGAAGAGGGCAAACCGATTCGCACTTAGAACAATGTCGCCAGTTGGGCCGAGCACGTTGAGACCAACGGCAGCGTTTGATGGAACATCGACTTCGAAGTCAATGACACAGTCCTCTCCGGGATTCACAGTGAAGGCATAGTAGTCTGCCTGTGGAACCTCAACCTTGATGTCCAGAGTGACTGTCCTTACATAATCGTAGAGGTCTATGGCGTGGATGATCCACGTCTCGCCAGGCCGATTTGTGTACGGGAAGCGGACTGTTTCCCCGTCAAGATATGGATAGTCTAGCGGATAGTACTCACCATCTTCCCTTGCTAGGAGATCGAACCAGATGTAACCTGATGGCGATCCGTCGTACTCTAGACTGATAATGGCACCCCCCTCAGTCGGGTTGTACGTCCCAAACCACTCCCAGTCGTTGCTCTGGCTTGTCGTTCCATGAATGTACGTGAATTGGAGACCACCCAGGTTACCTGTAGTATCGTAGAGGGTGTCGTTGTTGAACTGGATAGTCGGATTTGCCTCAACTAGGACGACGTCGGAAGTGCCTCCAAAGAATTGCGTGGCAATCTCGGCAGCCACATCGAAGTAGTTCTCACCATCTATGTAGAACGTGTTGTCAGCCATACCCCCAGCAGCTATGAAGTCGGGGTTTGTAACGTCACCGATGTATATCGCCTCTTGTGTCGCAGATCCAGCGAGCGCCAGCCATTCCTCCAACGGGGTCTCATACGAGTCCGTGTCCGGTAACAGCAATCCAGATGTCATGTGAGTGGAATTGCTTCTTACCGCGAGTGGTACGGCCGCCAGGTAGGAGAGCGCATTCTGGAAGTCATTGTAGACGTCTCCGACAAAGACACAGGAATTCATAGGGATTACTCCGTCGTACGGACCGCTCTGAGAGAGGACTGCTGTTTCTCCAAGATCAATTCCTGCGTTTCTAGACAGAGAGGCAGGCATCTGGGACGCACCTACAAGCATCAGCAGGATTGGCAGAAGGAGCAAGAATCGTCTGCTACGCATTTTGGCTCGGACCCTCCTTGATCTCATTCAGAAGCGATTGCCGAGTTGCTCCCGCTTTCTTCAATCTGAGTATGAAGAGAACCAGGAGGATTCCAAGTATCGCTGCAGCTGCGATACTAATGACTGAAACAATCATCGTGATCTGTGCCATCTTTTCTGCCCCATCTTGACTGGAAATCCAGATTCTGAGAAGTCGTGCAATGGTTTCAAGATGTAAGAGCCAAGCGAGTCACCGAGCACGATTCTCAGCCTCATTTCCCACCCTGAGGAGTGACAGCCCATCGTCAACTTAAGTCTTTTCAGAGAATTCCGGACTGAAGTGGGCCGACCATTCGCACAGAGTTATTAGGCGAAGGGAGAAGACTCGCTCGGGGTCGAGGATTGAACCAAGGAGAATACGATGCTATCATAATAGGAGGAGGACCAGCCGGCTGTTCTGCAGCACTCCATCTTGCCTATCAAAAGAGGAAGGTATTGGTGCTTGACAGAGGTACGAGTCCCATGCACTTCCATGTCAACAGCATCATGAATTTCGCGACTGGCGACACCTATCACGAAGGACGCGGGCTCCTTAGGAACATGCAGGGGGCAGCTAGGGCGGCCGGTGCCGAATTCGTGGCCGGGGATGTGGTGGAGCTAAGTGGCAGATATCCACAATTCAGAGTCAAGACCTCACCCAGTTACCGCACAGACGACAAGTCCGAGTACAAGGCGAAGATCCTGCTGATTGCCACAGGCACAGCACGGAAGCACCCTCAGGTTGATGGCAAGTGGCGCTCGTGGCTGCCGGTCGCCAATGCCGGAAATGCGGCCTTCTACTGCCCAGATTGTGAGGCTCCTCTATGCAAAGACAAAGAAGTCCTCGTCGTGAACACTGGAACCGTAGGCAGTGCCTTGCATGTGGCCAATTCGCTTACTCGCTTCACAGACATTGGCAAGATACAGATACTGATGACAGAGGACGCCTACGTCCCCTTCGAGACCCAAGATCTATCCAAACTTGAAGACTCACCATTCAGCTGGACACAGGGAATAATCAAGTCAGTGGAGTTCCCAAGGATCGGTGTTGTTCAGTACGTGACTCTGGCTGATAGACGCAGACTTAGAGCCAACGTTTTCTTTGTCGCCTTCGTGGATGAAGCAAGGTCAGAACTCGCACAACAGATTGGTGTCGAGATAGACAAGAAGGGAAACATCCTCACAGACCACAGAGGAAAGACGAACATCGAGGGTGTCTGGGCTGCCGGGGATGTCCGAGCGATTACTCAACAGGTGGCCATGGCTGTTGGCACTGGGAACTATGCTGGCCTCATGATGAATCAGTTCCTGGGTAATGAGCGCGAAGTAGGCCAGGAATTCGACCATCCGGATTACAGGCGCGCGCTGCACATTGACTAGCGAAGTGAATCATCAATAATCTTATAAGACACGAAATAACAATCGTTAATTGTTCATAGGTCAGGTTCGCTGGCCCGGAGATGACTATTGTTGAGTGCAAGAGAAGAAGAGATTATTGAGATACTCGAATCTCAGATAGAAGTGGAAAAGAAGACTTTGGACCGCATCTCCAGATTGGAGGAGGATGCCAAGGAAGTAGCTGTCAGACTTGCCTTCATGGATCTCAGGCTAGACACATGGAAGCACATCAAGTTCCTAGAGGGAATGATTGAGCACATCATCACAGTGCCATGTGATGAGTGGTCTGCAAAGGTTGGTAGATATGCAGGTCGTGTCAAACTGGAACGTGAACTTGAGCACCTGATTGAGGAGGAGGGCGAAATGGTTAGGCTGCTACAGAAGGTCCTGCCCAGAATCAACGACCCGATTGCCAAGCTTATGCTCGATCACATGAGAGAGGAAGAGGAGTCCCACAGCACAGACTTAAAGCAGCTCGTTTCGCTCATCAAGCAGGCTCCCCTTCAATCCAAGAAGGGTCAGAAGGGAACCGACATTGTCTGCGAAACAGACTGATAGACCAACATTACCCGGAGGGCAATGGCCATGCCGACAATAGAAGACATCAGGAAGGATGCGCCTGGAGCTTCACAAGCGATTGCAGACCTCAAACCGATTTATCGAGGAGCCTTCGTCAGACAGAAAGAGTTCTACAACCTCAACGAGGATGCGATATCCAAACTCAGAGAGTACTTGCAGGAATACAGAGTTGTGGCAACCTTCGCTGAGTGGTGTGGTGACGCAAGGAAGGCGATACCTGTCCTATCTCTCATTGAAGAAGCCACAGGGAAGACGATAGTGGCTCTCGGAGGCATGACCAAGCCACCCTACGGCTCGAAGAAGCTGTGGGAGGTCCCTCCGTCTCCAGAAGAAGTAGACGTCTTCGAGATAACAAGCAGTCCCACTATTCTCATCTTCGACTCGAAGGGCATTGAAGTCGGCAGAATCAAGACCAAGCCTAGAATGACTCCAACGATCGAAGAGGAGATCGTGAAGATCATCGAAGATAGCAGATCCTAGTACTCGCTTCTAGACTGCGTCATTGTCTACAAAGAGCGAGGTCTCATTTCACAGAATACTTGGTCGGATTCTGAGCTCGCTATGGCCACGGGCATATGTGGCGTATCAAATGCGTAGGACACATTGCCCTTGTTGTCGGCCATGATTAGGCCTCCCTCCCCGGGCGTCTTCTGCCTAAGCTCAGACACAGCGCTCCTAGCCGCCTCAATGACGCTCATGCCTTGCTCGACATGCAGAACTGCAACACGAGCCATGACGATTCGAAGAATCTGTTCACCCTTGCCTGTGCAGCTAGCAGCGGCGACGTCATTTGCATAGACACCGCTCCCGATTATCGGGCTGTCGCCAACCCGTCCTGGCAACTTGCCGGGCCAGCCGCTGGTTGACGATCCTGCGGCCAGGCGTCCCTTTCGATCAACTGCAATCGCCCCCACCGTATCAGAGTCCTTTGCGAGTGCAAAGGCATCCGTACGTCTAGGCGCCACTTCTTTTCTGTAGCCCTCAGCAAGCATCTTTGAGTACAGCTTCTCTGCTCCGCCACCCACGACCTGCATGACAGGAGTTCGCTCCAGAACGTATCTGGCCAATGAGATAGGATGAGCAAGATCTTTGACCCCCATGACGGCACCGCTCTGAAGGCGGTTGCCATCCATTACAATCGCGTCAACCTCTGTTTCCCCATCGAGATTCTTGCAAGCCCCAAGGCCTGCAGTGAAGAGACTCGTTTCCTCCAGTGCCCATATGGCGGCTTCTACGGCATCGAGAGAAGACCCTCCCCTTTGAAGCGCCTTCATCCCCAAACGGGCGGAGGCACTGATTGCGGCAAGTATCTCTTTGTGGTGCTCAGCATCGAAGGATGTAGCGCCTCCGTG
>JAEOUG010000164.1 GCA_016839445.1 Candidatus Thorarchaeota archaeon | reverse complement strand
TCGCCCGACGCAGACGTGTGGGAGTGGATTGTGTACTTCTGGTCCTACTTCACGAGAGCGCTTCACGGAGACCTTGGTACATCGGTTCTTACAGGCGACCCAGTTGCTGGAGAAATCCTCGGCAGACTGCCTAGCTCCCTACTTCTGCTTGGAGGGGCTCTGCTAGTCGGGGCCGTGTTAGCTAAGAAGACGGTACAGACCATTTCTATTGACGAGAGTACTCCTGCGAATCGGAGTCTGTACGTTTCGCTGAGCGGCACCATCGGCGCGACGGTTCTGCTTCTAGTCTTCTCGCTTGCTCTGTCCTCGACCTCTCCGCGATTCGATACCTTTAGCGCGGGGTTGCTCCTGCAATCTCTGACAGCACTGACCGTGTTGTCATTCTACGCTGCGCTCCTAATACGAGAAGTGGACCAACGGGCTGCTTTCGGCCATATGCCTTCGGAGTGGATTGACGGCTTCATAAGAGCAGTTCCCAGACTCGTGACAGGCATGGTTCTTGTTGAGATAACAGTCAGTTCGTCGGGGCTCGGAATCTATCTCTTCAGAACGATTCTACTGGGCGATATCGCATTGCAGGGAGCACTGATTGCAGTACTCCTACTCGCCCCGTTTCTTCAACTTACCTTGAGAGTCTCCGGAATCCTGTTCGGACTCCAAAAAGGAGGGGGGAGTCCCTCAGGAATGAGGGACTCTATACAGGCATTCTAGGCGAATGGAATATCATCTTCGAGATAGATCTTCGCTTCTCCCTTCACTGGCTGGCGTACCTTCAGTAGTAGAAGTACAGATACCACGAAGAACAGAAGGATTACCAGCATGGCACTCATATGGGCCTGAACCACGAACAGGGGGTTGTGGGTGGGGTTAACCAGGAGTAGCACTGAAGCGTAGACGAATGGCCCAAGAATGGCTGCGAACTTGCCGGTCAAAGCGTAGAAGCCGTACATCTCGCTCTTCTTCTCTTCAGGAATGAACTGGCCGTACATGCTCCTAGCTGTGCTCTGAGAGGAGCCCATCCCCACGCCGGCTATCATTCCGACAGTCCACCAGACGAGCTGTCCCCACGCTACGAAGATGTAGGCAATGAGGAGGGCCGCAATCCAGATGAACAGGGTGATGATTAGTGTCTTCTTGGTGCCAATACGGTCGGCAACCCAGCCGAAGACAAACGCACCTGGAATGGCCGCAAGCTGAGTCACTGCAAAGAAGATCAGAGTCTGCGTGGTACCGAAATTGTACACAGCTTGGCCGAAGATGGCAGCGTAGTAGATCACGGTAGTTATAGCGTCACTGAAGAGGAAATAGGCAACGAGGAAGAGGGGCAGGCCCTTGTACTTACGTATGTTCTTGAGAGTATTCCATACTCGACTGAAGCCAAGGCGCCCGAGCGACTTCCCTTCTTCTCCTGGGAACTTCCGGGCCGGTCGATTCTTCAACGCTAGGATGCTCGGTACGCCGAAGCCCAGGAAGAATATCGCGCTGAAGAGGAATGCATAGGTATACGGCATGTCGAGAAGGATTGTCACCAAAGCAATGACGATGGTTCCCATTGCCCCGACATAGCCAGCAGCGTAGCCATAGCCTCCAATCCTTCCGATGTTCTCCTCAGTGCTGATTTCTGGAAGCCATGCATTGTAGAAGGGTAGCGCTCCTTGGAATCCTATGTTGGCTAGTATGAATATGAGCCATGCCCAAAACCACATCTCCACTCCCATGAATGGTGGAAACACGAAAGGCGAGACAATCGGGCGAGGATCTGGAATAGCGTCAATCTGTGACTGAGTTATTCCTGGGAGGAAGATCATCAGCATGGTGAAGAATATGCAGACTGCAGTATAGAACACCACGAACTTCTTCTTAGAACCGCCAAAATCCGCTATTGCTCCCAGTACTGGTGCTGTCAATGCAATGATTAGCATTGTGACACTGCCAGCATAGCCCCACATGGCATCTCCAAGGGTTTCATTCCACACTAGAATCCTGAAATACAGTGGAAACAGTGCGGTCACAATCAGAACAGTGAAGCTTGTGTTAGCTAGGTCGTACAGATACCAACCAAGCCGCTCCTTTCTGTCTGTCGGAATCTCCTGAACAGTTTCTCCCATTGTCATATCAGCTCTACTCCGAAACCGTCTGTAAAGGTATTGAGTGTGGAGCTGAGCCGATATTTAACAATGAGGGGCTGAAGAGCCAAGAGCGTTATGGGCAAAGAATAAGAAGGACTGGTGCCGGAGGTCAGGTCGTGTCCTGCCCGTAGTCTGGTGAGATTCGATGAACGAAGATGAACTGCTTGACTTCTGTAGAGACTGGCTTAACGCCTGGACTGGAAACAACCCTGATGAGCTCCTTTCCTATTATCATGAAGAAGCGCTCTACTCGGATCCAGCTCATCGAGACGGTCTCAAAGGAAAAGACCAGATTCGCAAGTACTTCGTTCGCCTGCTGGATGTCTACCGTACTTGGAAGTGGAAGCCTGTGGAGGTCTTTCCAATTGAATCGGGAGCAATCGTCAAGTGGGAGTGCACAATTCCTGTAGGTCCAGAAATCATACATGAAACTGGTCTCGACATCGTAGAGCTGTCCGGAAACAAGATCACGAGGAATGAGGTCTACTTCGACCGAACACGGTTAGTGGCAGCCATCGAGAAGAAACGTCGGGACCAGAGACTAATCAATCTCTAGTCAGGACTTCTTTCGCCCATCTTCTTATCTCGTCGTTAACTTCTCTGGGCTTCTCCAGCATGACAGCGTGCCCAGCATCGGGGATGACCGCAAGTCTGGAGCTGCTAATCTGGCCCGACAGATACTGTGAGTACTTAACCGGGGTCATGAGGTCTGACTCGCCAGCAATAATCAGGCAGGGCAACGAAATCTGGCCAACGGCATCCATTATGTCGAATTCGTCACACATCTTGAAGTCTCGGCCTATAATCTCTGGTTTGCATTGCTTCGCTTCTGCCATAGAAGCTTCGACCATTCGTGGGTCGGCATTCTTGTCGAACATGAATTCCCCTAACGCCTGTACATATCCATCAAAGTCATTCTCAAGGAGATCAAAGATAGCTGGGCTCACTCTCAATCGTGCTCCAGTACCGATGAGTATGATTCCCGAGAGTGAGTCGGGATGTTCAAGGGCATAGAGTTGTGTGAGAGCTCCTCCCATTGAGTGACCCCCGAGGATTGGCTGATCCATCTCTGCGACGACCGAGTGTATGTCCTCCAAGTAAGCGCTCCTAGTGTCCTCAATACCACGGTTGGGAGACCTGCCATGGCCATTCAGCTCGATTGCGTGTACTCTGAACGCTAATGAGAGGCCGCGTAGTTGCATGAACCAGGTTGCGGCGGAGCCTCCCGCGCCGTGCACGAAAACAATGTCACGTGCATCGAGAGGGCCTGTGCTCTCTACATTCACCTTCATCGTATACAACTCAAGTCTGTGCTGTGAAAGATGATGTGTCCTTCGAGAATCTGCAAAAGCTACCTTTAAATCAGTGACTAATCGGATGGCGAGTGAAGATGACACTACACAACAGGACTGCTCTCTTGCTCTGTCTCATCGGAGGCATTCTTCTTATCATATCTGGAGCCAGCGGAGCCATTGGAGTCCTGGATGAGATCAGAGAAGGGATTGAAGCCCTCTTTGGCTTACAACTGCTGATCACCTTTGAAACCGTGATGGGCGCTTTGGCACTGCTTACAGTGCTGGCAGGAGTGGTCATAATCATCGCCGGCGCTGTGCTGACCACCGATCACGTAAGGGGTGCGAGAATAGGGATTGTACTTGCTGTAGCCGCAGGCGTGGCAGGCCTCCTAATGACTCTGGTTCAGACGGCTACTATGGGCATGCTTGTGATGGACATGCTACATCAGCTTCAGCAGTCTCTTGGGTGGGTTGGAGCCACATTGGCCATCATCGCTAGGACTATAGCTGAGCAGAAACCGATGGTAGACCCCTAGCGACACTTCAGATGTCAAAGATGGAAACAGAGGACTCAAGGTTCTTGGCGGCCTGGATACACTCACGTAGTATTCCCGACTTGTCGACATTCATCGGTGCGAAGACTGAAACGAACCAGACTCCCTTCCCGGTCCCGCAGATGAAACTGATTGACCCCTCGGGGTTGATGGCAACGAACTCCCTCTCGCTGGCAAGAGCAGCTAGGAACTCAACATGCTTCATTGTGAATCTCTCATGCTTCCCATTCCAAGCGTCAATGATTGTGGGTATGTCCTGCGCTATGTCCATGTTGTCACTGGCATAGGCTACCTTCCCCTCATAGGTGAAGACACAGAAGCCTACAATCTCGGTGTAGTTGCTGATTGCGATGTCAATAGTTCGCCTAATCCGCATAACCATGTCTGTTCGGGAGAATCCTGTCAAGAACCCAAGAAATACATTTGTCGAACATACCATGATGCTCTATGTCGGATTCAGCAATGTCATTGCTTTCGCAAGAAGGAGCGTTCTGTGATGCAGCTCGTCATTTCCAACGCTTGCTACCATTCGACCGTTCCGCACGCCGAATCCGTGCCTTAGGGCGACAGACCTAAGCTGATCTGAGTCGAAGACCATCGAAGTCAGCCGATACACAAACCAGTCATCCGTTCCTCTTTCACGAATCCAGCACTTCACAGTGAAGACCTGGCCATTGTCGAGGGTCACCTTGAATCCCTTGCCTATGGTCTGCTTCACGGTGCTTCTTGATCCGAGAATCCCCTGAAGGACCGCCATTGTGTATGTAACAGCCGGGCTGGGTAGAAAGGCCCATGTCCAGAATTTGTAGGCAGCTGCCATGAGGAAGACGGCAAGAATGATGCCAACTGTATTGAACGAAGCTACGACTTCCAGTCCAGACGTGATCCCAGGCGGAAAACCGATTGGGAGCTCGACGATCCCTCCGCTATAGGCAATGTAGAGTGTGACTGTGAAGGCAACGAGAAGAGCAGATATCACTAATCTCACTCGATCTCTGTAGAGCGCCTTTGCCTGCCCAAGGAGGTTCTCTTCGGCCATTCATTCTTCCTCCAGCGCTTTCAAGTAGACTCTTCTCGATTGTTGACCGTGAACCTTACAGAGATCGACTAGCACAGATAGAAGCGGATGCTCATTATTTATTCGGATTGCGTAAAGCTTGGGTGTGAGCTGGTCTATCTGTATCATTTCGTTCTCCTTTAGGTGGGATATCACTCCACGATAGAGGCTTCTTGACTTTCCGCTGTAGCCGATCAGTCGGCTCAACTGAACACCACTCACGCTTCTAGGGTAGATATGCGCCAGCGCCAAGAGAATTGATCTCCTGGTGTCGTTCAATGACGACATGAGCTGGAGCAGCTCATACATATCCGCTTGATTGGTGTCCGTTTCCACATCCTCACTTCCGCAGATTATGCTGCTTGTGTGATTCTCTACACATGAGTTACTGCCCGGTGGACCATCTCCCGAACGCGTCTGCGTACTGGAAGTCGCGCTATATCTCTTTTCTGATTTTCCGAACGATAGCAAGCACCAAAGTGTTAAATCCGTATTCCTTGGCAGTAACGTCAAGATGTATAATTCGCTAGGAGGTAAACGCGATATCATCATTTAGTAGCAAGTATTTCGGCTGGCTCATTACGCTGGCCATAGTCCTCCTCGGCGGCTGGTTTCTGCTTCCTGTAGGCTACAACACGTTGGTCCTTTGGTTGGCCCCCACGCTGGGGAATTACATAAGGCCAACACTGGTCATGGTGAACCTTTTACTTGTCAACCCATTGACAAACATCACTATGATGGCCGTGTGGGCAGGCGCTGGCTTCGTTGGAGGAGTTATGGCCGGAACCAAGAAGGGGGCCTTCGTTGTAGGCTTCATGACGTGGCTTAGCTGCATTGGTGCACTTCTCTTCTGTGTCTACTTGATATTCACAGGAGGCGTGTCGTTCACATTGCTAGGTGAAGCCCTAATGACTGGACCTCCTGCAGGTACTTCCCTCGCGGATCTTCTCGGGATACCATTACTGCAGGATCTCCTCAGTCAGTTCGTTTCCATTCTGAGCGGAGGAGGTCTTTCGCCTGATATTGTGGCGATAGTCACGCCCTTCATCATCTGGCTCATAGTTCCTGTCATAGTCGTCATCGTCGCGGGAATTGTTGGTGCTATTGTGAGACCTAAGGAGGAATTCTAAGATGAAACTGAACTACAAGCACGCTCTAGCCCTTGTTGCTCTTGTCTTCATTATGTCCGTGCCTGCAGTTGCCGCACTTGAGAATGGCAATGCCGTGCTGGCCCAGGATGAGTTTGGTGAGGACTTCTTTGTGCAACTAATCGAGAACGGAGCAGAGGTGGTCTTTGCCAATATAGACAGGCAGGGTCAACCTGCTGTGATCTACGGACAACTCGGCGTCCCGGATAGCGCGCTGGGACTGGACTTGCCCATGTATGATGGCTGTATCGTCATGGCACTTGTCGCCACACATGGCGAGCTTCTTGCGTACGCCCTTGATCTAGTTGGTGCTGATCTCTTCAACTTCACTGACGGCGGTTTCGCTGCTGCCCAGTTTGGTGGAGAAGGAATGAACTTCGACCAGATCTTCGACCTTCTGGGAACCGACTTCAGTCTGATGTTCAATATCTTCATCAATGTTGACGCAGGCGATGCAGCCTCGAGAATGGGTCAGATTCGAACTCACATGGCTGGTGAGTTTGGATTCGCGTTCTCCCTGTTGCTCGACCTCAGGATCGATGACAGCTTCTTCCCCCCTGAGATGGAGATAGAGCTTCCATTCGACTCGATTCATGTCTACATCCATCAGGTCACAAACACATTTGAGAACGCTGTAGATGCGGTCTTGGATGTCATGGACCAGACGGGTTTTCTGCAGTCGATTGACCGGACTGTCTTCTCAGGTGCAGACGCTGCTGGTGCAGGAATCCTTGCTGTCCCCGACATGGGCGACCTCATGGACCTCATCGAGAGCTTCAGCAACGAGACTGCACCCTCGCCTATGTCGTTCGTCACATCCCAGATGCCAGATCTCGATGGACCGGTAGCTATTGCAGCCGCAGGTTACATCGGAGAGCAAGTTGTGACCTCTGAGACCGACCACTTGAACATATTCGAGGACCTACTCGGCAAGTCCGAAGCAGGAGTCGTGAATGGACTATCATCGGGTCAATCTCTAGTGGTCGTTAACATCCCCGAGAACATGAACCTCACGTCGTATCTGCCAGAGAACGAGGCAATGAATCTGACATTCTATGATGAGGGTTCTGGCATGGTCTTTTGGAATGCCACAGCATACACGGACCAGTCGGACTACACTCTCAACTTCGAGGAGGGAGACTTCCCGCCACTCGTCACGATTGAGAGGACCTTCACTCCCGCCTCGACAGCACCAGGAGGTTCGACACTGGTCACAGTCACTGTACTCAATCATGGACCTGAGGAGATCTACAACGTGCACCTTTGGGATGAGGGCTTCGCTGAGCGTTACCCGCTAACGACGGTCACTGGCACTACCAACGAAACCTATGCTGTGCTTATGGATGGCCAGAATCTCACCATAACGTACACAGTCCAATTCCCGAATGAGGGTAGGTACACCTTTGACAACGCCATTGTGACCTACGACTTCGAAGGTGAGACGTATGCGAAGCAGACTCATGTCGAAGGTTACGATGTCAGTTCAGATCCTGTTGGATTGCTTAGTCAGATGATTGCTGACGGGTGGCCCTACACGGGAATCATGATTGGCGTCGTGGGTCTGGGAGCTGTCGTCAACATCGTACTTATGCTTCGAGCTGGCGGCGGCAAGGTCTACCAAGTCTAAGCTGAAAGGCCTCTGGGCAGGGCTTCTTGCTCAGAGCCCCTTCTCTTCTTTTTCTCTGCAAATTCATCATGTTTATCTTAGAAGGCTTGCTCGACTCACTTCATGCCTCTCCGTGACCTCCTCAATGGCTATCTCAGGCTTCCTAGGGACTTCTTCGGAATTCCTTCTCCTGACAAAGGTGACCCCGATGTGGGCGTCTTGGGCATTCCATACGATCTTACATCAAGCCACACCCCGGGTACTAGATTTGGTCCAGATGCAATCAGAAGGGCGACGGACAGTGAACGGTCAACGAGCTTCCCTCTCTCGTTGGGTGGGGAAGATAGGTCAATGGAGCCTCTCACAAAGAGAATCACGCTGGAGGATGTAGGAGATCTCGAGGTGACCCTGAGGTTGCCAGAGGCTGCACAAGTTGACATCTCTGAGGCTGCTGCCAAGCTTGCAGGCAGCGACAGTAGGCTTCTCTTCCTTGGTGGTGACCACTTCATCACCTACCCGGTCCTGAAGGGTCTGAAACGTGGGCGGCCTGCCGATTACGGTCTCGTCTACTTCGACTCCCATGCAGATTTCTACGAGGATATGGGAGGGTACCAGCTGTCGCATGCCAGCACTGTACGACGGATTGTCGATGAGGGTATCGTCTCTCTGAATAACATCGCCGCTTTTGACCTGCGGTCCGCAGTGCCCGAGCAGAGAGAGCAATTCCATGGAGGAACCAGATCGAGGCCGATTGCGCCTGAGAATTTCAAGCGTGCTGTGAAAGAGGTCTCAAAGAGAGTAGAACACCTGTATGTCTCAATAGATCTTGATGTTCTCTCTCCGGACGTTGCTCCCGGTGTGAGCCATCCTGAGTCTGGAGGCCCCTCATTCGCAGAACTGCTACAGTGTGTCAGTGCTACTTTCGCCACGGGTAAGGTCAGGTATGCAGACATCGTTGAACTGAATCCGATGCTTGACAACACAGGAATCACTGCAATTGCCGCCAGGGATATTGTCAAAGAGATCCTCTTCGGTTTCTCACGTCCACAATCGTTTTAAGTAGTAATTGCACATAAAATCGCTTGACAATGACCCTTTCAGCTGGAAACGACACGGGCGAAGCTGGTATTCGAGCTAGTTCTACATTGCGTGAGCTAGGCTTCGGAGCGCACGAGAGTGCTGTCATTCTAGCCTTGAACCGGCTAGGTTCCGCTGCTGTTTCTGACATATCTACGGAGACCGGGATACATCATGCAAATCTGTATGCAGTCCTAGAAGCGTTGACTTCACGAGGTCTTGTTGTGAGTGATGAGGGACGTCCGAGAGTATACCAGTTCGCACCTCTAATCCATCTTGAGGAGATGCTAACAGCAAAGGTAAGGCAACTGGCGAAGGACCTCAAGACAATCCAGGAATCTCGGGACACAAAGTCTGAAGTTCCAACCCTGATCTATACAATCCGAGGAGAGCCAGAGGTTGTAGCCAAGATGGTCGGTATGTTGTCGAGGGCCAGAGAGAGCATTCTCTTGGTCACTCCAAGCATCGACATGTTGGGGGGCAACGTCCTTGAAACTCTCTCGACTGCAAGCACAAGAGGTGTCGGAATACGAGCCATTCTTGGAGTGAGAGCAGAAAGCCGCGGATTGAAGATGGACCAACGAATCAAGGAGGACACCACGGCAATCGACATTGTAGTCGATTCGACAGAAGCCTTGATATCTATGCCAGACCTTAGCGTGTGTGGTTGGGCCGACAACCCATTGATCTCAATCCAGCTAGAAGGGTTCCTAGAACAGACATGGCAGGTTGCCAAGAAGGTGTAATGATGGTAGACTATGATGTGATTATTGCTGGTGCAGGTACTGGCGGCGCCACGACTGCATACACTCTGGC
>JAEOUG010000163.1 GCA_016839445.1 Candidatus Thorarchaeota archaeon | reverse complement strand
CATCGAACTCGAGAAGGGGACTGAGATGACCCACACCATACCAAGTGGACATACCGCTTTCGCCTTCGTCTTCGAGGGATCTGTCCTCTTTGGGAACAAGCGTAGGCGAGTAGACGCAGGAACGCTTGCTGTCTTCTCTGACGGAGAAAGCATCCTAGTCAGGAGTGACCAAGGCGGTCGCTTCCTGCTGATATCGGGAGCCCCAATTGGAGCACCGATTGCCTGGTACGGGCCAATCGTCATGAACACACAAGATGAACTGGATGTTGCATTCAAGGAATATCGTTCGGGGACTTTCATCAAGCACAGGTAGTCATGGACGGCCTCCTGAAGAACCATACCGGTAAATGCGAGGTTCGCGGCGCCTAGTATCTTGAAGAAAGCGGATCGGTTCACACCCTGTCATTCCCACAGCGAAGGCCATATATAGTCCAATTTGCCGGCCCCGCGTAGAAACGCCCGACTCAGGGCAAACTTCGACAACCACAATGGGTGAGTACAATGCGAGATCCTACTGTCTGGATGAAAGAGGAATATCAGAAACTGGTCGATGCAAACCTAGACTGGAAGATTCGTGAACTACAGGGGCCAAGCACCCCTAAGGCGAAGATCGATGGCAAGGAGGTCATCATGCTTTGCTCGAACAACTACCTCAACTTGAGCAACCATCCGAAGCTCAGGGACGCTGCACTCAACGCAGTGAAGACCCACGGCGTAGGTTCTGGATCAGTACGGGCTATTGCAGGCACAATGGATCTGCACTTGGAGCTCGAGAGGCGCCTGGCACAGTTCAAGGGCGCAGAGGCTTCCCTCACCTACAGCGCAGGCTTCACAACCAATGAGGGTCTGATCCCTCAGCTTGTTGACAAGGAGGATGTCGTTGTCTCTGACGAACTGAACCACGGCAGCATTATCGATGGCGTACGCCTGACCAAGGCAAAGCGGTTCGTGTACAATCACAATGACACAGCGCACCTGGCGGAGGTTCTGAAAGACGCAGAGAAAGAGAATCCCCGCAGGATACTCATTATCACTGACGGCGTCTTCTCGATGGACGGCGATATAGCACCACTGGATGGTATCGTCAAAGCCGGGAAAGAGCACGGCGCCATGATCTACGTGGACGATGCCCACGGAGAGGCCGTTCTCGGAAAAGGTGGCCGTGGTATTGTGTCACACTTCGACCTCACCCACAAGGACGTTCACTTCGAGATGGGCACATTCTCCAAGGCCTTTGGCGTCATGGGAGGCCATGTCTCAGGTAGCCGTGATATGGTGAACTACGCCCTGAACAAGAGCAGATCTTGGCTGCTCAGTGCTTCTCACCCACCAGCTACTGCCGCAGCGTGCATCGCAGCTATCGATGTGCTTGAGACCGAAGAAGAGCATGTGCGCACTCTCTGGGAGAATCGCGAGTACTTCGTCAAGGGCCTTCAGCAGATGGGCTTTGATACCGGCAACAGCCAGACTCCCATCATTCCAGCCATGTGCGGTGAGAGCTCAAAGGCCGTCGAACTCAGCGACGGGCTGTTCAAAGAGGGTATTCTCGCTCTGCCTATTGTGTTCCCAATGGTTGCTCGTGACAAGGCAAGAATCAGGAACATGATGAACTCTGGTCTGACGAAGGACCAACTCGACATTGCTCTAGCAGCATACGAGAGGGTCGGAAAGCAGGTCGGCATCATCTAGGAACAGGAAAGGGGCATCTCGTGGAGAGATGTTCCTGCTCCTTTGCTCCAGAAGCGGCCGTGAGAAGGACGCCTTCGCAGACGAGTGCCAAGGCTTATCTCCAACGACCTGCTATCCATGAGGTATGTCGAAATTCGAGAAGGATGCAGACCTAAGAAGCGTCCTTCTAGATGCGGCGAAATCTGGTGAGAGATTCAGGTTCTTTGGGCCAGGGATGATGATTGTCGCTGAAGGGAGGATAGCGTTCGTAGGCACTGACATTGTTGGCATAAGCCATGGGGATACTGGTGAGGCGGACGAATACGTCACCCTCACGTGCATCATCAAGATCCAGATCATTGGCGAGTACGGACACTACTAGACCAAGAAGCAGCAATTGAGTCGTGTTCTGAGAAGGCTTAAGTAGGACGTACCAGATGCGGTATGCTAGGGGCACTTGATGAGGAGAATGTGGGCATTAGCCATTCCTATCTTTCTTGTGCTTGTCCTTCCTGCATGTCCGATGGTAGGACAAGACGTGACTTCCCTTGATGAAATCGACCTGCCTACGGCGCAGGCTCGTGCAGTCACTGCACAGGGCGGAGGTGCGTTTGCACTTGCCTCGTACGTCGGAGGTAACAGCAGGGATGCAGTGACTGATGTAGCCGTGGATGACTTTGGGTTCATCTACCTAACAGGTTTCACAAACTCGACGGATCTTCCGGTCACCTACTCTATTGGCCCAGGTTCTGGAGAACCATACGACATCTTCGTGATGAAGTTGACTCCAGACGGAAAAGAGGTCTTATTCACGACAATAATCGGCGGGTCAGAAACAGATTATCCAATGTCTATAGAGGTCGACGCCTATGGGAATATGATAATCTGTGGAGATACAGACTCAAGCGATCTACCCACAGTCCGCGCGTATGATTCGACCTTCAATAGCAACCCAGACCCTTGGGAGAACGTTGATGGATTCTTGCTGAAACTAGCGGCGACGGGTGACAGATTGGTCTTCTCGACCTATTTCGGAGGGTCAGACTATGACTCGATGAGTTATGCGACTCTGGATGACCGTGGTAACATCTACATTGCAGGCATTACTGGCTCAACCGACCTGCCTCTTGAGAACGCTTGGGACTGGGTGCTCGACGGATACAGTGATGTGGTCATAGCCAAGTTCACCTCCCTGGGCGACTTGGTGTACTCAACATACCTAGGAGGAAGCGAGGACCATTACGGGTTCAGTGCAAACGACTACCCAAGTGGCATTGCAGTAGGAGATGATGGGTCAGTCTTCGTTGTGGGGCGGACCGAGGCAATTGATTGGCCCATGAGTGACATCCTCTTCGGCAATGAGGACCAGGAATTCTACGGCTTCCTATGCAAGCTCGGACCACGTGGAGATGAGCTCATCTTCACCAAGATGCTAGACTTGGGCTACTTCCATTGGGTGGTGGATGTAGGCCTCACACCAAGCGGCGACATTGTCATCACAGGCTCAACAAACAGAGACGAAATGCCTCTTGTCAACTCGCTAGACGACACACGGTCGGACACTGACATCTTCATCATGAGGCTTGATTCGACTGGGTCAAGAGTGCTCTATTCAACCTACTTCGGCGGATCTGACACAGACCGTCCCAACGCCATGGCAATCGACTCCGAAGGAAACATCGTCGTCGTCGGCTATACCTATTCCTACGACTATCCTCTGGTAAATGCGGCAGACTTGGTTCACCAAGGAAATGTTGATGCCCATGCCTTCAGCCTGACCGCCGATGGACAGCAGGTGAGATATGCCACCTTCATCGGAGGAGAGAACGACGATTCAGCATATGATGTGACTGTCGATAGTGATGGCTACTCATACGCTGTTGGATACACCATGAGCAACACGTGGGATACATACGGGACCCTATTCTCTGGCCTCAGCGGAAGCCGAGATGGCTTCCTCGTCAAGCTCGGTACGCCTGACGACCTAGACGGCGATGGTCTATCTAACGCAGATGAGTCAGCGGCAGGGACTTCCAGCAGCAACCCCGACTCAGATGGAGACTCGATGTTTGACGGGTTTGAGGAGGCGTATGGACTAAACCCGCTCTTTGATGACTCCACAGGGAATCCTGACGGCGATACCCTCACCAACATCGAGGAGTACATGGAAGGGGGCGACCCATATAGCACGGACTCAGACGGAGACACTCTCAGCGACAGTATGGAGTATGACACTCTGGGCACCTGTCTCTTCATGAGCGACTCGGATATGGATTGGCTAGATGATGCGGAGGAGGGCTCTCTGGGCACAGACCCATTGGACTATGACACGGACCTAGATCTCATGCCTGACGGATATGAAGACGCGAACGGTCTCGACCCCCTCTCCGATGATAGCGGAGGCGATGCTGATATGGACTCGCTCATCAACCTGCGTGAGTTCGAACTCGGTACAGACGCCAATAACGCGGACTCGGATGGAGACGGCCTCGGAGACTATGCCGAAGTTGAAATCTATGGCTGTGACCCTCTCAACGGAGACACGGACGGAGACACCCTTGGAGACAACGAAGAGATTGTCATCTATGGTTCAGACCCAACACTGGTTGACTCGGACAAGGACGGTTTGAGCGACCCATGGGAGGTTGCCCGAGGACTGGATCCCGGAGAGTTCACAATGGACACGGGGCAGGCCATGGAGGCAACCATATTCACCCTAGCAATTGCTGGTGGCGCGACTATTGCGACGCTAGTTGGGGTGGAGTTCGCAACGAGACGGGACGGGATGAAGAAGATCAGGAGACTCAGGTTCTTCATTCCGGCAGTGGTGTTCCTATTGTGCGTCCTACTTCTTGCTCCTGCGAACATGGAAGGCCCTGTTAATCCTGGCGCCAATGAAATGACCACGAACTCTGCAAGCTTCGGCTTTGTCGTAAGCGATAGCCCGTACTTCACAGAGACTGTCTGGGTACAGGTATCTTACTACATGACGGTCTTCGAGACCGAAGTCATAAACGTGATATTCTACAAGCAGGGTATAGAAGAGGCCAGAATCGTCCTGACCATTGAGTCCACGTCGATCTACCAGCAACGTGAGTATGCAAGCGGCACCCTGACACTGGAGCCCGGTAGCTACAACGTTGTGATTCAGGGGCGTAGCGTACGTACTGAACTCGAGCAACGTGAGACTGACGGCAGAAACAATGATCAGATACTCTGGACCAGCATTCGTATGGGACTCTACGCCATTGGTGGTCTTCTCTTCGTCTTAGCCTTCTTTGTCATGTATCGTGAGAAGGAACCAGCAATCACTCCGGCACCAGCAGTCATCGGCTTTGATCACAGTACATTTGGATAGACACCTGAGGGATCAGTAATCATCTGGTCCCTCCAATCTCTTTCTCTAATACCCGCCATAGACGAGAAGGATGTATAGCATCATTACGAAGACTGCTATCATCGCAATTGACTCCAGAGCATTGACCTTTGCATCATCCGTGATCATGACTCTCAGAATGAACAACGTTGGAAAGGCGAACAGGAGCAGAACCACTGAGAATACATCTATGGGGATTAGGTTCAGTCCTCCACTGAAGACGAACCCGATGATTCCCGAGGCTAGGAGCGTGTAGCCGAACACAACGAAGAAGACCTGCACTATGCCGCCGAAGGCATTAGATAGCGCTATCTCAATCTCATTTTTCCGATGACTGCTGGCCACAATGATGTACTCAGGGGTCCCTCCAAAGATGACAAGGAGCAAAGCAGCCTGAATGATGGTGAGACCTGCGGTATCAATAGCGAAGTGAGCGAAGGAGGATAGGGCTTCGCCACCCAGCAGAGCACCCAGAGAGGCCAAGAGGACGTATGTCACAACTTTCTTGCGGCTCATGGCATCGTGCGTTATCTCACAGGAGAGATACGGGTCCTCGGCGGAGGGATCGCATCGGCCGTAGTACTTCGTTATTCTGTAGAGGTACGCAATGAACACTACCACGAGGCACATGCCGAAGACTATCAACTCGCCACTGTCTAGGGCCTGTGCGAAGGTTCCACCCTCCGGAGGATTGAACATGTGAACAAGCACCATGGAGAGGCCCACAGACAAGGAGATGACAGCCCCCATGCTAAGCAGGTCTGAACCCACCCAATGAATTGCATCGGGTAATCTGAACTCGCCATGTTCATCCTTGGGAAGTATTAGAGTGTAGACAGCAAAGACTAGTGAGTTCATGAAGATGGTGGCAAGTGCGAGGATCCATGCCATCTCGTACTGGCCGCTGAGCAGGAGGAACGTAAGAAGGGAGAGCTCGGGAATGGTACTAGCGAGGCTGGCGTAGATACCAGACACATAGTCGGTCAGGTGCATGTTGTGAGCTATCCCCTCGACCGAGAGAACAAATGCCTCACATGCCCCAGCAATCAGGAGGATTCCCCCAACTAGCTCAGTATAAGGGAGAATCGATTCGGGAAGATGGAAGCCGAGGAATTCCAGCAGTAGGACTGGAACTACAATCAGGAATCCTATGATGTACGAAAGCTGCCACATGTGCAGCTTCTTCCCAGCCTGTTCAGGATTAGTGACGCTGACGGCCTCTGACTCCATTCCGTTGCACCGAAGTCAGCCAGACATGGACTCCTTTTAATTCCATCTGAGCTATTCAGCTGACTATTCCTGTAGAACGGCTCTTATGATTCCGGTTGCGGTTCTGCCGAGAGCCGCCACAACCATCTGCACGAGTAGTGCCATCAGGAAGATGCCTAGGGAAAGAGAGATGCCCAAGAAACTAAGGGAGGTCGCTGCAAGCGGCGCGAAGTAGTACTTGTAGACAAGCCAGTACCCGTACATGCCGAATATGAGGATGAGGCCTACCGCGAGGCCATAGATGAATACTACCATCTTCACGCGGGGCTTCTTGAGATCAACAGAACCGATGTCAGATCCGATGAAGAATCCTGCGATTCTCCTGTTAACGCGGACAAAGAAGCTTATGGCTCCTAGAAAGATGAAGAGGGCAAGCATGGCAGCAGGCACTAGCAGGAGTATGAGTACGTCGGTTGAGAGTATCTCCAAGATTCCAGCTCGGCTAACAATGAAAGCCACTCCAGACCCCAGAAGCATGATTGCCGAGACTATCTCGGCGACCAATGTGATCGTCGCAGTGCCCTTGAAGAGTGACCCAATGTCAATTGGTTCTGTACCAGTCTTCTCGCTACCAGCATCCTCAGAAGTCATTGCCTTGTACTCCTTGACACTCCGCTAACGAGTTGAGCCCAAAAAGGATTGTGATTGCTTTCTCCGGGAAGGGGCTGGGAGGACAACCGGAAGACAGCACATCGGCAAAGCTAAAGTGGAAGAGCGGACGGATCTCACTGAAGAGTGTGGACATGTGAGTAACCACCTAAGTGTGCTGCCAGGTCCGAACACTCCCAGAAGGATCTCGTGGACGAGCAACCGACGTATCGAGGACTATAAGAAGGCCTCAACCCAGAAAGATTCCTCTTGGTGACCGACAGATGACCCCTGAAATACACTGCAAGGCAATAGTGTTCGACTTCGATGGGACCCTTGCTGATAGTATGCCGTTCCTAGAGGAGATTGGTGTAGCCACCATGATGAAACACTACGGAGTCAGCAGGGAAGATGCAACTCAGCGATACAGGTCTACAACCGGACTGCCGTACGAACACCAAATCAAGAGCAACTTCCCTGGCGATCCTCGAAACGAGGAGGCTATAGAGGAGTTCGAGCAACTCAAGATAGAGAGGATATTCGACCAGGAGCTGTTCTCCGACACTGTCGCCGTTGTTGAGCAGTTGAATGACAAAGGAATCGAGGTCTTCGTCTCATCCTCCACCTTCCAACCTACAATAGAGGAGTACTTCCGCAGAAGAAGAATCATTGGCATGTTCAAGGCAATTGTCGGATATCGACCGGGATTCGAGAAGGGGGCGGACCATTTCAATCACATTCACCGGGAGTTCGACATTCCATTCACTGACATGATATTCGTCGGAGACTCACTGAAGGATCAGAAAAGGGCGGAGGGCTTCTGCAGATTCATCGCCCTCACAGGCATGTTTACAGAGAGTGACTTCAGGCGTCAGAATCATCAGGGCGCCGTTATTGACTCCCTGTCGGCGCTCCTGAGTCTTGTGAGTCTCGCCCATGACTAGGTTCTCGCTGAAACGGCCTTGGCAGGACCCTGACCCTTCACTTTATTCATCTCTTCTAGGACCTGCCGGATGTGGGGCACGTGCTCCTCAGGAACTGTCACGAGATTCTCTTCAGGCATCTCTTCAAGGACGTGTAGTATCTTCTCGAGTGTGTGCTTCTTCATTTGTCTACACACAGCCCCCTCATAGACGGGGAGAATCTTCTTGTCAGGATGAGCCTTCTGAAGCTGTTCAACCATTCCCATCTCGGTAGCTATGAGAAAGACCTTGGCATCTGACTGTGCCACGAAGTTCGCCATCATCCCTGTGGACCCAACGACGTCCGCCGCGTGCTGCACCTCGATTGGACACTCGGGATGAGCTATGGCGATGGCATCGGGGTACTTCTTCTTGAGCTCAAGTATCATCTCCACGTCGAACTTGTCATGGACATAGCAATGCCCGCGCTCATCCAGGTCGATGATCTCAACGTCCGTGTGTTCGCGTACATAGTCAGCGAGGTTAGCATCAGGACCGAAGAGAACCCGCTCAGCACCAATCGACTTGACGATCTCTATGGCGCTACCTGAGGTGCAGATATAGTCGGTCTTGGACTTGGCATCAGCTGTGGTGTTTACGTACACAACAACTGGTGCATCGGGGTACTCCTCTTTCTTGGCGGCGACCTTCTCTCCAGTGAGATATGCAGCAAGAGGGCAGAGCGCCCCCGGGTCCGGTATGTAGACAGGGACGTCAGGAGACAGAACGGCTGCCATCTCAGCCATGAATCTTACTCCAGCGAAGACAACCATTTCGTATCCTTCGCTCTCTGCGGACTTCCTTGCCAGCTGAAGCGAATCACCAACGAAATCAGCTATCTCCTGAATGTCCAAGGTCTGATAGTTGTGAGCAAGAATCAGCGCCTTTCGCTTCTTCTTTAGCTCGAGTATTCTCTCTCGGAGTTCTTCGCAGCTTGCGGCCAGTGGTTGCACCCCACGCGAACTGAGTTCCCAGCGCATTTAACCGGACGTTAACCGGCAAATGACTTCTTCCTGTCACGAATCCTAGCACCATTTAAGTGATGCATGTTTCAGCCAGAAGGAGATAATAGACCTCGTTGCTGAGAAACAGACACGCCTAGGGCCTAGTGATTGACATGAGCAAGACCAGCTATCCTGCATCCTCAAGTAAGATTGTTGCGAGGCACTTCAAGAATGCAGAGTCAGCCATCCAAGACGCAACCAAAGGCAAGAGCCTTGCTGGCCAGGGCCTGTTCGGCGAGAATGTTGAGCTCATGGCATACGAGTTGAGTGTAGCCCGGACTCTCGATACGCAATCACTAGTGAAGGGGGTTCAGTGTCATGAGAAGCTGATGCAGACCTTCAGAGATGACATAGAAGATCCTGCACAAGAGGACATCATCGAAGTCATGACGTTGTGTCTTTACGGATTCTTGCTGGACCTTTTCAACGAGGAAGACTTCAGATTCCTGTACAGGTACTCCTTGAGATACATCCGTACACAGAATGACATTGAGGATTGGCTTAGACGTGCTCTGATAGTGATTGCGTCCTGCAGACATAAGAAACCAGAGGATATCATGAAAGAGATACGGTACTGGATCACGTATCTTGGCGCCCCGTTGTTCAGTCCAATCTCCTTCTCGGACCCTGCGCGGGAACTCGGTATTGATCTAAGTGAGGTCTTGACACAGGAGAGATATCGCCTTGCAGATGCACTCATTCGGCATCCGCAGTACCTGAGCGAGGCCGTTGCAGGAAGACCCTTCCTAGATGTATACGAGAACCTAAAGGAGTGGGGCCCTGATGTACTACTCCGGGACACTCTCGGGATTGCCAGAGATGCTGCTTATCGTGAGGCCCAGCAATCTTTGGACACAAGCCTCCCTGTTCCAGATGCAATCGAATCTGTGAAACAGGTGTTCGAGAGGGAGAGATTCCAAAGCCACGACGGTGAAGTGCTACAGGTCAGGCTACAGGAACTCCCGAAGCCTCCTCCAGGCGAAGCGATTGACCCTGTCATTTTCGAACTCATTCCGCAGAAGCTGAGAGTGGGGCTCCTACCATCAGTAGCCTACTCATCGAAGATCAAGAAGATAGAGATCATCTTCCTCGGTGGCCCGAGGATAGGACGCAGTGGAATCCTGATCAAGACCGACACTGGTGGCATTCTGATGGACTTCGGCCTCTCGGTAGCAAACCATCGGATACCTGAGTGGTGCCCCGAGCTCGAGATGGTCGATACAGTCTTGGTCACTCATGGACATCTGGACCACCTAGGAGGGCTCCCTGTTCTCTTTGAGGACTATGAAGGGAAGTGGTGCTCTGTCGGGCCGACCGCTGGAATTGCGAAGATGCTCCTTGAAGATGCTCTAAAGGTGGGAACCCCGTTCGCTCCCCGCAAGTATGACAAGCTGGATCTTATTTCGCGGTACAACGCGAGGAACATTGAGAAAGTCACGAGGAGCCATGTTCAACTAGAATATGGCGAAAGCAGTGAGGTGAGCCCTGGAATAGTAGTGACGCCAATTGACGCGTGCCATATACCGGGAAGTGCGGTGTACGAGGTCGACGTTGAAGGCACCAAGATAATGTACACGGGCGACTTCAACATGGACAAATCTATCCTGTTCTCTGGCGCGAATCTCCCAACTGATTCCGACTATGTCATCTTCGATGGTACATACTGGGGTCGAGAGGACTTTGACCGTACAAGGGTTGCAGAGCAGATTAGCTCAACAATTGCGAAACACGGACCCGTCATAATTCCCAGCTTCGCAGTGGGCCGCAGTCAAGAGATACTCATGATGCTTGAAGACCTGGGGATCACGAAGAACAGGAATGTGTGGGTTACTGGCCTAGCAGAGAGGGTCACCAAGTTCGTTGGAGTGAAGGGAAGCTGGCAGAGCATGAAGAAGAACAAGGTGCATCTGTCGGAGGATGACGTTCTGGTTGCGGGCGGCGGAATGATGTCAGGAGGGCTGGCGAGGCATCACTTCAATGAGCAGAGAAGCAACCCAAAGGCGGCAGTGATACTCTGCGGATACCTGGCGCCTCGGACCGCAGGATGGAACCTCCTTCATGGATATGAGAAACATGAGTGCAAGGTCGAGCTCGCACGGCTCAGCGCCCACTCATCCTCCAGCAATCTTGAGCAATTCGCCAAGTCCTGCAAGGGAAGGCGATACATGGTGCACACGCCTTATACCGCAAGTGTACGCGGCCTGAACATCCCGGAGTACAAGGAAAGGATTATCGTCAAGACTTAGACGACGACCTCAAGGACTCCATCTAGAACGAGCTTTGTGGCCACGAAGCGCATTGCGGGCAGACTCACGTTGAGCTTCTTCACCACATCTTGAAGAGGCAATGAGCCATCACAGAGATCGACGAACCGCACGACGACGTCTCCATATGCCTTCTGAGTGTCCTCATCGACGACTCCTGACTTCCGAAGGTGGCTCTCGGGTCCAATCTCCACGTTGAAGTCAACCCAGCCAAAGCGATTGAGAATCTGTAGACAGCCCAAGATGGTCTCTCTGGGGATGTCAAGACTTCGCACGAGTCCTCCAACTGTGTCGTTGTTCTCGATGGCGGACTGCACCTCGACAACGACCTTTCCGAACTCTCTGCTGTTGAAGGGAAGCGGACGCCCAGCTTCCCGAGCCCGTAGAAGATAGTCGAAACTCACCGGTCGTAGGGGGACCTTCTCCCGCACATCCCAGATGGATGACTCAAAGATAGATACCTCACCATCCCAGTTCTCCCAGATGTTCTGATAGCGTTGCTCAAGGTCGACAAGCAGGGAGTTCAATGTCCTCCTCTGACTTTCTTCTTCGCTATCATTCGTGACAATAAGCGCCAAGACAAAGTGATTGGTCTTCTCTACCATCACCAAGTTGCCCTCGTGCTCAATGGTCTCAAGAGCATCGGTTGCTGGTCCTTCGGGCGATTCTGCATCAATACCTCCGAAGCTGTCAAGAGCCGAGATGAGAGAAGCCACGGAGTTCTTGTCAATTGTGTCCTCGCCATAGGAGAGATGATAGGCCACCTCTGGCAGTCCGTCCTTGTGCACGATCAGCATGAGATGGAGAATCTTCGAAAGCTCCGGTGTCTTGCGAATGACCTGCACTTGTTGTGATGAGGCTTCCTTCTGAACAAGGTTCTCTGTGGAAGCTACACCGGTCGTTCCACCGCCCTGCTTTGGCCGTATCTCAACTCCTGTATCTTCTGGGATTTCCTCGTACGGCACTGTTTCGAAGCCTGCCTCCTGTGACTTCGTCAAGTGCGCCTTGTCGAAGCTGGCCTCCAGTTCTTCGGTTCCTCTTCGTACCGTGATCATCTCTGATATCGGAAGGTCAGGTAGCTGAACACCTACGGTCTTCGCGGCAACGTCAAGCATCAGTCTAATGAATTCTTCTCGGCGTGACTTGTCAGTGGCTATCATCTGGAAGGTTGGAGCGCCGAGAAGTCGTTTGATTTTCTCAGCCTTCATTGACTCAGGCAAGTCCTGCTTGTTTGCTATGATGAAGAGCGGCACAGCAGGCGCTTCCTTGCGGATTGTCCTGAGAAGCGACTTGGTCTGCATAACATTCCTGAAGCTTGAGTCAGTGATCAGAAAGATGACATCAGTCCCTGAGAAATAGAAGGCCCAAAGGTCCTGAAACACAGCCTGACCTGCGAAGTCCCAGACAGTCACGAGGAAAGTGCCGAACTGAATGGTCTCAGAGGAGTCGACGGCAACGTTGATTGTAGGAACGTACCCGCCAGGAGCAGGCTCTTTGCCGAACAGGAGTCGGAGGAGCGTTGACTTTCCGACACCGCCCGACCCCACAAACGAGACCTTGAAGCGAGTGAATATCAGCTCTCCAAGAATGTCATCCAAGTTGTCCCGAATGTATCCAATGCTGTTGCCGCGCAGTGCAGTAGAGACCCTGGATGCGCCCTCGCGCACCTTGTATTGGATGACTCGGTCTTCATCCCTGCCGTCTGTGACGAACATGAGAAGCATCTCGCCGTCAACCTCAGCATGGAAGACCTTGTGCTTCTCAGCCACGAACACAGGAGTGTCCGGGGCGAGGCCGGCTGTGTTCTGAAGGTCCAAGTAACCCCTCAGGAAATCCTTGACATCCTCCTCCTTGAAGTCAATTTTCCAGAACCTGGTTCTCACCACTACGTTACCGTTCTGCTTCTCAATCAACAGCACGTTGTGGATCATTCTCGACTTCTACTCCTTTCAGTGGGTTGTGCCAATTGCGTGTCGTTATGTATCTTTCTGGCTTCTTACTATGAAGGTTGCGTGTGTGGACTGCCGTCATCGCGAATCCTGATAATCCTTCTTCTGTCCAATTCCCCAAACACAGGAATCAGTACGCTCGGGCTAAGATCCAGGGCCTTCGCAATGCTCTCAATGGAGAGATCTCCATCAACATACTCAAGGATCTTCTCAAGATCCTCATAGAGCGCAAGAACCTCCTTGCTCGGACGGTCTATCAGAACCGGCACATCCGCGGGCGATAGCCTGAGCTTGAATTCGATTGCGCCTAGTCTATGGAGCAGATGGATCGCGCCCAAGATGATCTCAGGCCCCTTTCCGGGGGCCAGTCTTGACATGGTGAGATTCCCGTCCAAGCGGGTCCACACTGCCTCCAAGAAATCTCGGACTTGCTCGTGCTCGAACCGCTCCCATATCAGAGTGCGTTTCTGCACCGGAGCCACTCTTCCCCCCAACTCCTCAGGTGGCAGTGTCGCCAACAGCTTCAGAGTGAAGGCTGGCGACCTGAACAGATCCGTCGGATCCTCGGTCGGCTCGGGAACCTCGTCCTTGAACAGATCAGGGAGAAAGGAGAAGCGTTCGCGGAGGGCTTCCACGCCACCATGTCGTCCAGTCACTAGGGTGAAGACGTAGCTGTCCCGCTCTATTGTGATATAGCTGAGGTCACCGGTTCGGAAGACTGAGGTCTCCGTAGGCGTGGTCTGGTCTATCTTGAAGGAAGAAATCGCTGCCACAATGTTTGGCGCCACCTCAAGAAGGGAGGACTTCTCGTCGTAGTAATAGCTGTACACGGCACTCCCAGTTCTTCGGTCCACAACAAAGAAGGCTTGGTGCCCCATGGGTTTCTTCTCTGGTCGAATCTCTGCTCTCTCCTCGTCAGCAGATGTGTCAATTATCCACTCCTCGTATGCCAGTTCAGGATGGTATTCACTGAAGCCT
>JAEOUG010000162.1 GCA_016839445.1 Candidatus Thorarchaeota archaeon | reverse complement strand
TGATTCCTTCACATTGGTTGAACTCCTGAGCGTGTGTGGCACTAAGGGTCTCTGACCTGAAGTTGCGATCGATTATGAACATCTTCTGGGGTGACTCGCGATGTTCCCATAGATACCTCATGGATACAGGTGTCGTGTGGGCCCTTAGGCACAATCGCTTGGCTACCTCTTCACTAAAGGGGGCCTGCCATCCAATAGAGCCAGTCTCTCCTCCGTTCTCGTGAACCGCTTTCACAGCTCTGAAGTACTTCTTGTCTGGAATGGTGCCATGAGTGTAAGGATACCCAACGCGGAATTGGTCTTGGACTTCCCTTGCCACATGGTCCTGTGGGACGAATAGCGTGTCATTGTTCCAGAACTCGGTTTCAACATAGGGACCGAACCACTCTGTGAATCCTAGACCCACTAGGATTTCCCTTAGCCACTCATTGAACTCAGAATATGGGTGCCTCTTCCCTCTGTTTGGTACTGGAGGGATTGTTTCAACATTGTAGGGCCTGAACGTCCTCTCCTTCCATGCACCTGAGAGTAGAATATCCGGCGTTAGGTCTCCGATTCCCTCGACTTCACTCTCGACCAATGCTCTCGCTCTTTCCAGCTCAGACGGAGGTATCTCTGCTTCGAACAGCTTCTGCGCTGAGGATGTAGCCAGCCTCCTCTCGAGGACTGCCTTCACGCCACTGTCTGAATCGACGATGGTCGTCCCCTCTTGGATTCCTCTCAGAACCCCCTCGAGGTCAGACTGGATCTCCTTCTGGATGCACTCGAGCTGAGTTCCAGAGTCCGTCTTCGATATGGACACCCATCCATTGCGTCTTGCCCAGCTTACCGCAATTCCCTTCTCATTCACATCAAGTCCAGCTTCCACAATGGCGTCGTCAAGGTCGGCTCTTCCGCCAAGCGACATCACTGCCCTATGGAGGCGAAGCTCTGGGAGTCCATTAGTGGCGTAGTACTCACCTTCTGGAGTGAGAGTAAACGAAACGATGTCTGTCGAATCGAGATCAATGACTCTCTTCTCAGCAAGTGAGTTCAGAATGGATACTACTCTCTCTTCTCGCTGGCCCAAGTGGGCTGCCAACTCGTTCGCCTTGACTCTCCTGCCAAGGTCAAGTAATCCCTTGAGAACGGCTCTCTCTCCTTCTGTCAACTGCTGGCTCATGGGTCAGACAAAACTCCTTGTCCACGGTGGGCGGGATGGATTCTGGCAGCATTGCGGAGCCTAGAATGATCCTGAGTGTAGTCCATTGCTAAGCAGCTGTAAATTGGTGGTGATCCATCCGTCCTTCACCTGTTTCGTTTGTCACGCCTCGCCTTCCTTTTTAATCTGTCGTACTTCGCGCCGGTCTGGAGCCCGAAAATCGTGCCAACTGCGCAAAAGTTAAAATGCCGTCGAGAACGCCAAATCCATGGGCCCGTAGGGCCACTCTGATTTTCACCAATCAGCGAAGATAACACACCCAGAGGTGTTGAACAGATGTCCGCCCAGAGACAGAGACTCAAGCGAAAGGTAGAGCAGCTCAAGGCATACCAGGGCAGACATAGTTCATTCACGACTCTCTACATCCCTCCCAGCAAGAACCTCATCGATGTCGTCAACTTCGTGAAGAGCGAGCTAGCAGGAGCAGACAACATCAAGAGCAAGACGAACAGGAAGAATGTTCAGGACAACTTGACTGCGATACTTAGCGAGCTGACTAAGATCGAGCAGATTCCAGACAATGGGATGGCTTTCTTCTTCGGGATTGAGGAAGAAGGCGGTACAGGGAAGTCAATACGTGACATTGTTGTTCCTCCTGCGCCGGTCTCTCAGTTCATCTATCTCTGTGGAAGGGAGTTCGTCACAGATGAGCTTGAGTCAATGACCATGCCCAAGAGCCTGGTTGTCATTGTCCTGATAGAAGGTGGAAAACTGACAATCGGCTATCTTCGAGGCAAACACTTGGAGCTAGTACGTGATGAGGACTTCTACATCATCGGGAAGACTCGCGCAGGCGGGCAGAGCGCCAAGAGGTATCTAAGAATCAGAGAAGAGAAGATGATGGAGTTCTTCAAGAAGTCTGCTGAGATCCTCAGCGAGCTTCTGCTAGATAATCTTGACAATGTAGATGCCATTGTCCTCGGAGGCAACACAATCAGGGCTCAGGAGTTCTTGGAGAAGGGCGACCTTGATTATAGACTGCGGGAGAAGGTAGCAGAAACAATCATTCCAGTGAGCGTCATTGACGAAACTGGCCTGTACCAGGCAATGAAAGAGGCATCCAGGATTCTGAAGGAAACAGAGATCTATGCCGAGCGTCAGGCCTGGGATTCATTCATGCAGGACCTCATGAAGGGAATGAACACCGTGACCTATGGAAAGAACGAGGTCTATGAAGCTCTCCGACAGGGGAGAGCGGAGGTCATAATGGTCACCGAGAAGATTGCTGACCAGTCTGATGAGCTCTACGACGAAGCGGCCAACTACGGCACCGAGCTTCTCATCTTTTCCGACCAGACAGAATCAGGGGCACAACTCCAAGGTTTTGGCGGGATTGCCGCACGGCTTCGTTGGTAGTCCTCGAGGTCTAACTTCGCGGAACCCTAGGAATACCTACCAGGGTGTGGACATCTTCAATCCACTTGGTGAGTTCATCTGCGATTGCCTCCAGGTATCTCAGCAGTACCTCCTGATATCGCCTGAGATGTGTCTGCTCCAAGCTACGCGCCTTTTCCATGAAGTCCTTTGTGCGCCTCGGCAGCCCCATGGTCCACTTCCGAACGGTCAGCTCTGCCTTTCGGTCTGCAAGAACTTGCTTCGCCACCCTGTGTTTCCTTCTCAGGGCGATGAGCTCCTCGAGCAGTCGCTGAACGGTAATAGTAGTGGCAACTAGATCCTTCACATCAAGCTTGGTTTCTGCGTTCCTGGACGTGTAGTATGCTCTCTTGAGATCCCTCTTTGCCGCCATTATCTGCGATAGCAGTCTGTTAAGTTCTAGCACCATGTCAGATTCCCGTTGGAATCAGGCGTAAAAAAGTCTGCTCTGTCTATCCAGCGGCGTCATGCGACCGAGAACTGGCAAGCCGAGGCGCCGTACGGGCATGCTTGACACTTGGCCTGAGACGGTTGAGGTTCGGGTCTGCGGCCGGCATACCAGATCTCATCAAGTTTCCTTAGTTTCCTCAACACATCCTTCGGCTTGAATGCCCTACTGAAGACCTTCGCACTTCTGCATGCACCGCAGTTGAAGGCGTTCGAGTTCTCCTTGCACCTCAATGCCCTGTCCTGCAGGCAGTATATGACCATGAGAGTTGTTCTGGCACATGAGTAGCCCGATTCCATCAACGCCAATGCATAGAGACCTGTCTGAAAGAAGTCCTCTGATCGAGCCTTTGTCGGAAGGTGGTTTGAGGGGTACTTCCGCTCTAGTAAAATGTGGGCTATTGGGGCGTCCTCCCATGCCACAACGGCCGCATCAAACTTGCCAATATACCTATGACCCAATGATCTGACTGTCTGCTCTTGGAGGAGCTGCTTTGTCTTCGTTCGCTTATGTGGCGGCAGTTCCTTGAACTCGATAGGTGTTAGATCCGTTGGTGTCGCTCTGGCGAGGAGGGCCCGACTGCCTTCACTCAAGTCTGAACGGATGACCATGAGAAGAACAGCGACCCCGAGGAGAAGGGTCAGAAAGGCTATTGGGTCTATCATATGCTCACCCCAGAATCCAGAAGAGACCTAGGATTGCGGCTGCGAAGGCGATTGCGAGCGGGAGCCATTGCCGTTGCCTAGACGTCTGGAATTGACGAGCTGCTGCATCCGCATGCAATCGCTCTCCTATTCGACTCGCCTGAGTTGGGCTGCTTTCACCGAAGCTCTCCTCCAGATGAAGCCGATACTCGCAGAGATACTGCGTCCTGAGGTCCGAGACACTCCTGAGTGAAGAGAATGTGCGCTTCTTTCCAGCTCTGGTCTTCAACGATTATCGGAGTTCAGTATCGGCTCGGGACTCATAAGGTCCACAGAATCACGCAAAGGTCTAGTTCACGTTCGAGTATTCACACAATTCACTTATATCCGAGTTTTGGAGAGAGTAGTCATCAAACGGGTTTCGCCAAGGAGCGACGGGCTACTATGTCTGATGATTACGACGGGGCTACAGCAGGAAAAGTGCTTACGTTCGATGGCAGTGAAACTGTGAAGTTTCCAGCGAAGTTCAAGGACGCCATGGGCACAGACCGCGGCCTGATGGTGCTTGTGCACAAGGACCGCCTGATCAAGATTTTCCCGCTGGAGACCGATGAGGTGCTATTCCTTTCGCTTGAAATCGGCAAGCTCTCCAATGACTTTCTGACAAAGCTCTCCCAGATCTTCAAGAGGGCTGGTCTTGTTGACCTTCTTTTCTCCACGGGCGTGTGTTTGAGAGGAACACGTTGCTTCTACGAGTGCTACTTCAACCCGAGTCAGCTCAGTTCAGACGTTAAGGAGCTGGAGTCTGAGCTTGTCGCACTCGAGGGCGTCCAGCGCGTGGTCGTTGAAGACGTAGGAACATGACCTCTGAGTCGGACTTCTGACACATCTTCAGGTGTAGTTGTATGCAGGACATCCTCCAGTTCATCAACTCGATGATAATGGAGGGGTATCTCGGCCTCTTTGTCGTCTGTTTCATCATCAACATGATTCCTTTTCTCAGCCCCAGTAACATGGTGCTGTCAGGCGTGGCAGTGCTCACATTCACGCTGCTCGGTCCAGTGGGACTCCTTGAGGCTGTGGCGATCGGGGTCGTTGTGGCTATATCAGCCACCCTCGCCAAGTTGATTCACTTCTATGTGGTAAGAGGGTCAAGACTCGTGCTATCGGAGGAACGGCTCAAGTCGCTTGATTCTGAACGCGAACGAGTAGAGAAATGGGGCGCGATAGCCCTCTTCATCGCTGCGGCATCGCCAGTACCAGACGACCCTCTCATTGTGTATGTCGGCCTGACCAAGTACAACACATTGAAGTTCACACTCAGTTACTTCACGGGCAAGGTTACTATCACAATTGCCGGAGCCATAGTAGCTCTCTTTGTTGGAGTGTTGACAAGCGGGTTCTTCGAGTCTATGCCCATTGTGATTGCATCAATCGCTCTGACTGCAATAATCACTGGCATCCTCTTCAAGAGGAAGACCGAGGGCGAGGAGTCTGACATGTTGCAGGACATACTGGAAGAGCAGGTCCTTGGCGACAGCGACGACAGTGACTCCGCATAGTACACAAGTCTTAAGTGTCATCCTCTTGAGAAGGTCAATCTAGGTGGCCGCCTTGGCGAACACGAGCAATACCGAAGTCAAATGCGTGAAGTGCAAGAATGTATACGAAGCTGAGGTCATCGACCATGTCACTCTGGACGAGGACCGCGAGTTGATCAAATCGCTGAGGACTGGTAAGGCAAACCGTGTGCAGTGTCCAAAATGCAAGAAGGTCATGTTCTTGGATCGGAGCGTTGTCATCAATTTTGAGCCTGAGAACCGGATAGTTGTGTATGACCCCAGTGCCAAGAAGAAGACCGACAAGGACCAGCTCATCGCTGACTACAACAGCGTTGTGTCGTTTAATGAGACTCTCAGTGAGATTGGGGGAGAAACAGAGTTCTCTGTCGTGAGCAAGTTAGATGAGCTGAAAGGCCTTCTGAAGGAGTACGAGAAGGCCCATAGCTAGCTACTTCAGAGAGTCCTCTTGCCCAAGAGGAACTCCTCAACCCACCTCTCGGCACGGTACATCGTCGTGGGTGTCGGAGGCATCTTGAATCCGTAAGCCGAGATGGCTTCTAGCGCACCCTTGAGACCTCTCTTCATGGCAAGCTTTGTGCCCCTGATAGTGTCAAGAAGGATCGGGCCCGCATTAGGGCCGTCTGTGACCTCCATTCGGATGTCGATCTTTATGGGAGCTCCACCAAACTGCCTGCCATTGATATAGAAATATGAGTCCCGTGAGTTATCCATGAAGTCGACATAGTCAGATGAACCCGCAACCAGTGGCGCATCGTAGGGCAAATCCTGACTGATTGCCTCGCTCTTCACCCCTCTTTTCCGCATTCTGCCTCTGTAGTGTGAGTCTAGGGATTCAGCTCCTCCACCAACATCTAGTTGGTAACTCTTGTCGACCTTCACACCTCTGGAAACGAGCAACTGGAGAATACTCCTGTGAAGCACTGTGGATCCCAGCTGATCCTGAATGTCATCCCCGACAACTGGCAGCCCCATCTCTTCGAACTTCTTGGCCCATTCTCTGTCAGAGGCAATCGGTATTGGGGTGCCGTTTATGAAGGCACAACCTGCATTGAGGGCAGCCTGTGCATAGAACTTCGTGGCTTCTTCAGCCGATCCGGGAAGAAGGTTGACCAGCATCTCTGCTCCCGAGTCTTTGAGAGTCTTGACAACGTCTGCTTCCTTGGCGTCTGAAACAGTGACGAGCGCCCGGAGCATATCATCTACACCATCAAGCATCGGACCTTTCATCACTTTCACGCCCGACTTCGGAGGTTCAGAGAAACGCATGACGTTGTTCGGGGCCGCAAAGATCGCTTCGGAAAGGTCCTTGCCTACCTTCGTGTCGGCAACATCAAATGCTGCGACGAACTGGATGTCCTTAACATGGAATCCCGCAAAGTCGGGATGGGAAATCCCAACAAACTCATTGTTCCCCTTGGCGTCCTTGTAGTACTCAACGCCCTGCACAAGCGCACTGGCAACGTTTCCTACACCAACCAGAGCTACCTTAATACCGTTCAATGGTGTGACCTCTCACTCCACTTGGGTATTCTATACGCATATAATAGTATTGTCTTGGGTCTCTCTCTGGAAGAAGCTTTATGTTGTTCTTTTCCCAAGGTGTATGTTGGACGCGAGCTTCAGCCATGAAGCTCCATACGCTGCGGAGAGGCGGCGAATCCACGTTGCATTGGCATATGCGAATGTCCTAT
>JAEOUG010000161.1 GCA_016839445.1 Candidatus Thorarchaeota archaeon | reverse complement strand
TTGGTGTTGAGACTGCAGCAGAGCTAGGTCACGTAATAGCTAGTGTTGGCCTTGCGCAGAATATGGCCGCGTTGCGCGCGCTGGCCTCAGAAGGCATCCAGAAGGGCCACATGGCCTTACATGCGCGCAATGTCGCATCAACCGCAGGAGCACGAGGCGATGTCGTAGACATCGTGGCGGAGAGAATGGTCAAGGAGAGAAATGTCAAGGTCGAGCGAGCTAAGGAGATTCTAGAAGAGCTGAAGAAATAGCAGCACTGCTTGACCTTGCTGACGACATCACTGTTAAGAGTGGCGTCGGAGAGCAAGACTGAACCACAGCTCCTTGTCTTCCTGAGGACCAATACCACAAATGAGGCCACTTTGGTGAATGACCAAGAACTGAAGCGCACCAGCAGATTCTACTCCTGGCTCGGAGTTCAGAGTCTCAGCGACGAACTCAAGAATCTGGTCCGTGTGCGTCTAGTCGTCAACTTCCCACGTATCTTCGCATTCAACTTCCTGATAATTACCTTAACGCTGTTCTATCTTGACACGCTGAGCCCGACTGAAGTTGGGTTCGTCTGGGGTGCATACTTCACCGTCCTGGCCTTGCTGGACTACGCGTCGGGTACGCTGGGAGATCAGATAGGCTACAAGCGAGTCCTCCTTGGCGGTTACGTCACCAAAGTGTTGGCAATGCCATTCCTCCTCCTCGGGGCATCCTTCATTCACTACTTGGTATTCATGATACTCATGGCCGTCGGAGAATCGCAGGAAAGTGGTGCGTTGGAGGCCTGGTTCGACAATCAGTACCGGCCAAGAGCAGAGGCCGAAGACCCAGAGAGGAAGATCTACACGCAGTTCACCGCCAGATCAGGACCTCTGTACAATATTATGACTGTGACGGGCTTCAGCCTCGGAGGTGTGATTGCCACAGCAATCTCAAGACAGGCCGTGTTCCTGATCTTCGCAGTTGTCACAGTCCTAGAGCTATTATTGATCCAGAAGATCATGTGGGTAACTCACACTGACAGATCAGAGGAGAACGCGCGCCAGTATTTCGGCAGGGTCCGCGAAAGCTTCTCGGTGTTCCTCAACTCGAGGGTGATCTTCTTCTACTTCCTTGGAATTGCAGCCATATGGGCTGCCAATGAATCTGTCTGGCATACATTTCTCTCAGTGAGGATATACTTCGAGTACGGGGGCTCCGACACTGGTGCAGGACTCATTCGCGCCTTGGTCTTTGCCAGTGCAACACTCTGGCAGTTCCTCGTCATCAAGTTCATAGATCGCTTCAAGAGACCGCATCTGTGGGTCTTCCTCTCGACGGTGATTAGCAATGCCTCCTTCTTCGCAATGGTTCTGACGTACTACCAGATTGTGCCTCCCATGGCAGGCGCGCTAGTACCGATTATTGGACTCCTGCTGATCTACCAGATACCTGTGGCGTGGGAGACACTGCAGTTCACATTACAGCAGCGCATCAATCTTGACCTCATACCAGACAAGCACCGGAATGCGCTCTACTCGCTTCTGCCTACCTTGGCTCGTCTCTTCGGTGTGCCATTCGTCAGCATCACGGGATTCATCACTGGAGTCGGCGGATTCTTTGGCAGCTTCTACTGGTTGATTGCCATCAGCTTCATAGGCTCCATTCTTCTGGGCACTGGCCTGCTGCTTGGAGCGGATTCAGCAAGTGCGGAAATCTCCAAGACGGCCCAAGCATCGGAGGAAGCATCTGTTTCAGAATCGGCGGAGCAGCCAGGGTAGGAGACCCGTTCAGGATTCGATTAATGGCTAGTCCTACGTCAGAGCAACATTAAAGTTGGAGCCAGACACCCTAGAGGCACCCGAAACGGGCTTAGAATGTACTCCAACTAAGGTTTCGTTACTCGGGAGGTCGACTAGCCATGGAAGACGAATGCAGCCAATGGGAACGCCTTGCCAATGAGTTCTTGGAAGTAGAAAACTACTACCAAGCGGCTAATCAGTTCAAACACGCCGCTAGCTGCTACCTAGATCGCGTCCTTGAGATGACTAGGCTCGCCGCGGAGTACTATCACATGTACGCAGAGGACCGTGTTGAGAAAGATGACCACAAGGCTGCTGCAACAGCCTACATGGAAGCGGCCACTCAGTATCGTGAGATATCCGACTTTTCGACTGCTTTGACCCTCTATGAGAATGCGGCAAAGGAGGCCCTTCTTGAGAGAATGACAGAGTTGGCAGCTCAAGCGCATCTCTGGTCGGCCTTCGCCTGCCACAAGACTGGGAACAAGGAGTACTTCCTGACCTGCGCTGAGAACATGGGGACTCTCTACGACAAGGCAGCCGAGAAGGCCATTGACAATGGCAACGCCGAGAGAGCCGTCATCGATCTTGCTCTATCGGCAATGGGCTTCGCCACAATCGACAAGATGGACAAGGCGAAGGAGCGGATAGAGAAGGCGAAGAAGATCATCGCCAAGACAAGATGGGACTGGCTGAAGACGCTCCTCTCCTTTAGCGAGGCTCTTGCCGAGAATGATCTTGACACTGCGGATGAACTCCTGAAAGACTTCGATGAGGAGGAAACAATCCAGCAAGTCATGGGCGCATGCCTTGACATTCGCGAATCGATAGAGAGGAAGCGCCGCAAGGGCAAGTAGACTATCCTACTAGCACCCTGCTCGTCATCCGTGCTTCATTCCCCGTACTTCGGTCGATGGCAGTGAATGTTATCGATCCTTCTCCCTGCATTACCGCCTTCACGTAGATTTGGAAGCGCACCTTCTCGCCACTACCAAGGAAGTTGATTGTCCGCTCTTCACTGCCAAGCGCAATCTCCAAGCCTTCAGTCAGCTCCGTGGCAACATGGATGTTGTCAGCAGGCCCGTCGCCATCATTCCGAACCTCACCTTCAACACTCGCCTCATCGCCGAGCGTGATTCTCATTGATTCTGGCTTGAGTTCCAGAGAGAGTGACGGGGGAGCCCTGGCAATATTGAACTCGACGACATTGCTGTGCTTGTTTACCAGCACCCTCTCACCTTCGAGTGTCACATTGTAGGGGCCGACGGATCCAGAACCACTTAGAACCGGCTTCACCTCGATGAGCCAAGACTCCTCCTTGGCTGCCTCCTGAGCGAAGTTGGGTTCCCGCACTAGCACCACGCTGTTTGGCAGACTCAGTCTATGGTCAACGACTCTAACAGGTGCAGGGCACTTGTATCTGAATTCAAGCTCCACCGGCGTCTTGACCTTGACTTCATCCTGATGTGCGCCAGCCCATTCGAGTTCGACTTCCGTGTCAATAGCTACGCGTACCGAGTCGATAAGGAAGTTGAAGAGCGCGGATTCAACCTCACTTGGCTTAGTCTTGGAGGCCACTTTATCGAAGTCTGAGCGCGCGACCTCCTTGCCCTCGCAGAGAATGGCCACAGCCTGCTTAGCTAGATCCTGCACGGGATGTGTCTTCCCTGACGATGTGGAGTATCTCTTCTCGGCCTTCCTAAGCAGGTTTGTGGCGGTCTCGAAATTCCTAGCGCCTAGGTAACCGACAATGCCTACAGCCAGTGTCCTGCTGGACTCCTTTACCTTCTTCTCACGGAAGAAATGGTCTGACGCCTCTGAGTACAGGTTCCCAGCCTCGTCATACCTTCCCTCAGTGAGAAGACACTCAGCCGCAGCTACCTTCATTTCGGCAGCTCGGAAGTGGTTCTCAGCCTCAAGCGCGCAGTGGGCAGCCTCTCGGAAGTACTTGACAGCGAAATCTAGCTCCTCTGCTTCGCTGAAGGCTCGCGCAGCCTTCTCGTACTCTGTGCTAGCATAGTCAGGATAGCCATCCTGATATTCCTCAAGGGCCTTGTCAACGTACCTTTTGGCCTTCTTCAGGGGATCTGATCTGAAGAATCTCGACAATCTCTCGCACCTCTTTCGAGGTTCGTGATGTCTGCCATATATCGCTCTTTCGGCCAGAGTCGTTGTGTCGCTTGGAAAGAGATATGACTGACTTGCCCACCCACGGAAGGTGAGGTCAAGATATGGCTGACGTCCCCCTATACTGGACCGACCCCGAGAACTCCGAATTCGTTGTGTCTGTAAAGGACTGCCTCAAGTGTGAGAGCGGATACTGGGCCGCCATAGCTGAGAGAGTGGTCAGGCCATCTGGAGGAGGACAAGCCGGGGATCGAGGTGTGTTGCTTGCTGGCGAAGAGGAAGTCGAGTTCAAGGACACAATCAGTCACGATGGAGTAGTCTACCTTGTCACAGAAGCTCCAATTCAGCAGGGAACGGAGGCCATCCTCAGACTCGACATGGAGTGGCGGAAGAGCATGATGAAGAATCATACTGGTGAGCACCTCTTCGTCAGAGCACTACAGAATCGAGTTGAAGGTCTCGAGCTAGGTTCAATCTGGATTGATGGGAAGCATGGGACAGTTGAAGTGTCTTCAGGGGCTCTATCGCCTGAAGACCTCTTTGAGGCGGAAGCCGACGTGCAGAGAATCATCTCAGATGCTCTCACTGTGGATTCGTCGATTGTCGGAGCAGGAGAGATAGACGACTCAATAAGGGCAAGGGAGGGTGTGACCTCGAAACATGAGAAACTGAGAATCGTCAAGATAGAGGGTTTTGACAGCTCGGCCTGTTCAGGAATACACGTCCGAAACACCAAGGATCTCGTGGCATTCAAGATAATCGACTACGAGCTCACCGAAGGGCGTGCCACTATCGAGTTCTTGACAGGACTTGATGCACTGTCCAGAATGAGCGTGGTCTACAACGAAGTGCTCCAGAGGAAACGGGAGTATCCCTACGAGATTGAGCAGATTGGTTCGATTCTCGACAAGGCCAAGTCCATTCGCGAGATTCACGGGGAAACAGTAAGGACATTGTTGGAGACCCTAGAGAGAGTAACGGAGTACACGACGATAGGTGAGTATTCACTTCGAAGCGAGTATCTGCCGGGTGTTGGAGTCGGGCAGTTGAGAGACCTTGTGAAAGGGATTGAGATGCCCAACCAGAGTATCCTCCTTCTCTTCACGCCAGGAGAGCAACCATCCATCGGTAAGTGCAATCTTATACTGCGTACTCACAACACACCCGAGGATGCATCATGGTACATCGCGAAGATAGTGGAAGAACTAGGCGGACGCGGGGGAGGAAGCCAGAGCATCTACACTGGCGGCTTTGCGGCATGCCCCAATCCTGCGGACCTCTACGAGAGGATCATTGGTAGACTCAGTGAGACCCTGAAGTGATATCACTCAAGACCGTGTTTCTTAGCAATCTCGGTCCAGAACTGCTTAACAGCCCACGGCACAGCCAAGAACTCCTCTCTGAATCCATCGAAATTCAGACCCTGAACCATCATCTCCTGTGAGGAGCCGATGTACCCTCTTGACTCCTCGAAGTCAAAACACACCTCGGCGTACCGCCTATTCGCCGCAAGCAGATCCAAGTAGACATCTGCCCTCTTGTCTTCTGGAATCTCTTTGAGGGGATATACATCGGTGAAGATCTGTATCCACTTGGCAGTTGGACGAATGTAGATGGTGTATCTGAAAGCATCCCCAGCACTTCCCGGTGCATCGGGACTGCCGTTCTTGGTCTCAGTAAAGAGGAGTTCGAAAACGCCGCTTTCCTCGTCCCATGTATGTTTCATCCCAAGCAGGTTCAGGTAGTCTTCAATCTGTCCCCTTACGTCAACCATGGAATCAACCTCACTTCGCTCCTAGACTCGCCTCGATATTAAGAGTTTGCAGAGCCCTCAGGCATAGGGAGTCATCTCCCAGTAGATACGATACACGGACATGTCCGGACGCCCGCCTCCTACGTGAATGTCTTCAGGTACGTGAACGGAATACAGACTCTCATACGATCCATATGGCAGGAAGTATGTCCAATAGGTGAACCACGCGTCGAAGTAGACAAAGTAGTCGCACCCCCTCTGCCTAAGATACGACAGGGTCTCTTGAGGGGTCATGTCCCCGTGTATTATATCCGGACTCACGAGACCCGCCAAGTCGATCATTGTACGACCTGATATGAACCGCACAGCGCCTGCATCATGAGTCGCAAAGACCGCATCCTCCGGCGTGTTCTCAGCAAGCCAGTGACCTATGTTCACATGGAGGTCATTGACGGTCCGGACGGCCCTTCCATAGTATACTGCTTGGCCCTGATACTCCGGCATAAGCGGGAACACGAACAGCAGGCAAATGCAGATCGCCAGAGCGATGGATATGTCAGTTGCCTCTCGAATCTCAAGAATACCGACTACGAGAATCCTCAGAATCCAGGCCACTGCAACAACAGCAGGAATCACAAGCAGCCCAAAGACGGGTACGAGATACCTGCAGTTGTTGATGAGCGATGCATATGGTGTTGATAGTCTATACATCACCGTGAGTGCAACAGGCAAGAGCCAAGGAAACGGCTTGCCCTTCGCCATAAGGATGACTCCGGGAAAGATGCCTGCAATGATGAAAGGCAGGTTCCGGGAGAAGAGACCCCACCAGAAGTCCCAAGCGGCGATATCACCAGGCGTAGGGGTATGAACCTTAGCATAGAAGGTGTCAGGGAGAAGGTAGCCCGTTGTATTGTAACAGTGGATG
>JAEOUG010000160.1 GCA_016839445.1 Candidatus Thorarchaeota archaeon | reverse complement strand
TTCCGGCTCTCGCTTCTTCACTTCGTCGACTACTTGGATACGCTTCATCTGAAGAGCAGCCTTGGATGCTCGGAAATTGGCCGCCTGCATGATATCATCGATTGTCCTGTACCAGTCAGCTGGTGATATTGAGCTGAAGATATCCTTGAATGCGTCGCACATTCTCTCTATGCGCGCAAGGCATTCAACACGGTCCTCTGGGAGCCTCTTCTCATCGAAGTAGACAAGTGCATGGCCCTTCAAGGCCTCCCAGTCAATATCACCGGAGTTCTGAAGTACAATCTTCAGCTTGTCGAACGGGTCCTTCCAGGATCCGGGGAAGAACATGATCAAGTAGTCCGCGAGCGCCTTCCTGGCCTTCTCTCGAACATCATTTGTCGATCCTAGTTGATGTGTCATCATAGGGCATCAGGGAGGTGTCTGCATGCCTCCTTTTTAGGCCCCCCAAGAGTGGCCTGAGCCTAGAAGATACCCTTCCCATAGATGAAACTGAGGATCATGCTCAGTACAACAATCAGGAGGGTGATGATTCGGATTGGCCACATGGTGTACTTGATCTTCTTCTCGTCATCCGTCAGGAGCCGCAGTCCGTTTGAGAGTATCTTGTCGCCATCAAGTGCGGGGATGGGTAGCAGGTTGAACAGAGCCAATGACATGTTGATCAGATAGCACCAGAAGATGATTCGCTCCAAATGAAAGGCGAACATCGGGCCGAGGAAGGCATCCCAACCGGGCTTTGCCTCCCAATAGTCTGCGCCGTATATGCCCATGTATCCTAGTGTTTCGTTCGCGGGATTTGGAGCCAATATGATTGACACGGTGGAGTCCAGAGTATGTATTGTGAGATTCGATCCGGCCAGGGCACCAACCATGAAGTAACTGACCGCAGTCCAGTTCGATATGACCGTTTCATTGAGGCCGATGATCACATCTCCGACCTCTAGAACCTCAGAAGCGGGAGACTCTGGAGCGAGCTGGTAGACGTAAGCGCCGCTAGGTGGATAGTAGGCCAGTGACATCATAGTGGCGAAGTTGGCCAGGATGAACACGAAGATGAAGGCCCAGATTATGTTGGAGAAGGACCCAGCAGCAAGCAAGCGCATCCTGGACTGGGGCGTTGCTTCATTCTCAAAGACCTCTTCATCCGGTTCGACGAAGGCTCCGCCTAGGACCAGAAAGGCAAGAAGACCAGAGCTCTTGATGGGAATGTTGTCCTTCGAAGATGCGAAACCGTGTGCAAACTCGTGGGCAAGCAGAGTCACCGTGAGGCCGATGACCAAGTAGAAGACGTAGGGGCCAGTGATAGTTATGCCTGGAATCAGCGGGACAACGCCTCCTGCAGCCGCAGGCTGGATGAAGAATGTCACGAAGTTCTGTGCAAACATCCAGAATGCGAAGCCCATTCCGATGAAGCCAACAACAATCCCTAGGTTGAAGAAGGCCCTCGGGAATCTCTTTCCCACCCGTGTAAGGAATCCATTGAGACGCTCGGTCCTGTACATGAAGAAGAAGGGAAAGGAGATATCGATGCCTCTCTCCTTCAGCTTTTCAACTCCTATCGCTTGTCCTATGAAGTAGATTGCGAGCCAGAAGATGAGGATAAAGGAGAGAATCGTGGTGGGGTCCATTAGGTCGTCCTTCCTGTTGTTCTACTCTGGCAACCCGAGCGAGTTATAATGCTTGTGAAGAGGGTATAGCCAGAGCCCGACCGCAATCCTCATAAAGTGACCAACTCAGGGGAACCGTCAGCACCCGGGGGTGCTAGACAACCTAGGTAGGCGAACATATCGTTGCCGTTCAAGCTAGTAATCTCAGACCCAGAAACTGGTAAGGCTGTCCAGTACGAACTAGACGATGCCAAGACCAACTCACTTGTTGGAAAGACAGTCGGAGAGATTGTAGAGGGTGACGCACTAGGCCTGCCAGGCTACAAGTTGAAGATCACCGGTGGTAGTGACAGCTCCGGATTCCCAATCCGTCCCGATGTTCACGGAAGCGGGAAGAAGCGCGTTCTCATTCATGGCCCACCAGGTTTCAAGCCCACAAGGAAGGGAACAGCCCAACGCAAGACCGTGAGAGGCCGTGAACTCAGTCAAGAGATCTCTCAGGTCAACATGCGCGTGGAAGAGAAGGGCAGCACTCCTCTAGAGGAGCTTGTTCTCAAGGCCGCATAGGCCCTCAGCGTGCGCTGGGAAACTCACCGACCATATACTTCTTATGTGCAACAGGAAGTTTCACACAACCGGCAGATAATGCCCAGTTGGAAGTGACGACCAGGTGACCAGAAAATACGAGGGGCAATCAGAAATCAACATTGGCACGCTAGGTCATGTAGACCACGGCAAGACCACCCTTGTCTCCTATCTGACAGGAGAATGGACTGACAGGCACTCAGATGAGATTCGGCGAGGTATCTCCATCAGGCTTGGATATGCCGCGACAACGCTCATGAAGTGCAAGAAGTGCCCCGAGCCAGCTGGTTACACTACCTCTCATCTTGCGAAGGAAGGTAAGTGCCCGAAGTGTGGAGGAGCAGTAGAGGTTCTCCGTGAGATCTCATTCGTAGACAGTCCTGGGCACGAGTCGCTCATGGCGACATGTCTCAGTGGTGCGAGCCTTCTGGATGGTGCGATTCTGGTCATCGCAGCAGACGAACCCTGCCCAATGCCACAGACCGCAGAGCATCTTCATGCTCTCGAGATTGTGGGAGTCAAGAACATCATCATTGTGCAGAACAAGATAGAGCTGGTTACCAAGGAGAATGCGAAGAAGCACTACCAGCAGATCAAGAAGTTCATCAAGGGCACCATTGCCGAGGAGGCACCTATCATACCAGCCTCTGCGGTGTTTGGAGCCAATGTAGACCTTCTCGTCCAGACCATCGAAGAAGTGATACCTACCCCTGAGCGGGATGATGCAGCGGCCCCGAAGATGTTCGTAGCACGGTCCTTTGACATCAACAGACCAGGTACGCTTCCTGACAAGATTCAGGGTGGCGTTGTGGGCGGCTCCATTGTCCAAGGAAAGCTGAAGGTCGGTGACGAGATAGAGATAGCACCGGGCTCCAAGACTGAGAAGGGCTTTGAGCCAATTAGGGCGAAGGTTGCCAGCCTGCTCTCAGGCAGCGGCAACTCACTTGAAGAGGCCTACCCCGGAGGGCTCATTGGAGTAGGGACCGAACTGGATCCGGCCTCAACTCGTGCTGACAGGTTGGTAGGGAATGTCGTTGGAAGAGTTGGCAAGATGCCCAAGACTCACGAGAAGCTAATGGTGAAACCAATCCTGATGCAGAGAGTCGTAGGCATGGAGAAGGACAGGGAAGTGGAGAATCTCCGCCTGAATGAACCAATGATGCTTGTTGTGGGGACTGCACCCACTGTCGGAGTGATCACTAGGCTACACGGCGATGAGATCGAACTGACACTGAAACGCCCCGTTGTCGCGGAGGACGGTCAGAGGATAGCTATCGGCCGACGCGTTGAGAACAAGTGGCGACTCATTGGATATGCAGAGGTCTGATTTTGCCTCTCACTGTCGTGCTGGACACCAACTTCCTGACAATACCTGCCCAGTTCGGCGTTGACATATTCGCAGAAGCGGAACGAGTCCTTGAGAAGCGACTCGAGTTTGTTGTTCTGAATTCCGTCGTGCAAGAACTGGAAGAGAACGAAGACGCAGCACGGGGGGCAACAAGAACTGAGTTCAGGATAGCACTGAGCCTCGTTGATAGATGCAGAGTTGTTACTCACGACTTCGGCGAGGACCTGGCTGTAGATGATCAGCTCCTTCGCTATACCGAACAGGTCGGAGGTGTACTGGCAACTAATGATAGAGAGCTTCGGGACAGGGCTACGGAGATGAACATTCCAGTTCTCATCCTCAGAGCAAGAAAGCATGTCGAGCTTCTGGGCTCGCCCTTTTGAGACCGTGTCACAACGTTTTTATGGTTTGCAAAGCGAAACGGCTCGAGCCATCGGGTTCGAACCCCCCCAGGACATGTCCCTGAGTTCTAGTTGTTCTGAGTAGGTTTATCCTGTCCGGCAAGGAGCGTAATCAATTGTACAGTATCGTCACGGTGAAAGATGTCGTTCGGATACCTCCGGACCAGTTCGGTTCACCAATCGAAGAAGCAGCCATGATCCACTTGCGCAAGCAGCACGAGAACGTTCTTGACAGAGACGTTGGGCTCATGATTGCTGTCATTGAGATCGACGACATTGGACAGGGAAGGCTGATGCCCGGCGATGGCGCGACCTATCACGCAGTCACCTATCAGGTGCTTGTATTCAAGCCTGTACGACACGAGGTTGTAGAGGGGACTGTGGTCGAGCTAATGGACTTTGGTGCCTTCATTCGAATGGGACCTCTGGACGGCCTCTGCCATGTCAGCCAGATCTGCGATGATTACATCGCGCAGGACCAGAAGACAAACACTCTGCTGGGCAAGGAGACTGGAAGGACCCTTGGTGAGGGGGACATGGTACGCGCCCGAGTCACCTCTATCAGCTTTGAGTCAGGGAACAGGTCTGGGAAGCTGGGTCTGACCATGAGACAGCCCTTCTTGGGTAAGATCGGTCCTGACCATTCGTGGGTTGAAGATGATGTGAAGGCTGCCCGCGGAGAGGGTAAGAAGAAGAAGTAGCAAGGAGAAGAATGCTATGGCGAAGATGCGAGCCTGTAGGGCATGTCATTACCTGACAACAGAGAACATGTGCCCGAACTGCAAGAGCACCAATCTCTCAACTTCATACACAGGAATAGTTGTGGTTCTCCCGGGCCGGAAAAAGGGCGAAGACCCGCGAAAGGGTTCCTATGTGGCTTCAAGACTCAACATTGAGAAGCCGGGCAAGTATGCGCTCAAGGTGCGCTGAGGGTCCGTCTACTCCTTGTCTGTGGTGAAAGCTTTATTAGACAACCCCAAGTCGAAAGGCTGACCTACCCCCATGGTGGGCCGTCTGCAGTTGTGATGCCGATGAAGATTGAAATCCTCAGTGAGAAGGAAAACAAGCCACTCGCACGTAAAGAGATTGAGTTCAGAGTGGATCATGTTGGTGCTACCACACCAAGTCGGGCCGACATTCGAGACAAGATTGTGGCCCAGTTCAATGCCGACAAGGCCACAGTGGTCGTCAGGTCATTGAGCACTCATTTTGGGATTGGTGTGACCCGTGGCACTGCAAGGATATACTCCGACCCTGCCCAGATGAAGCGAGTTGAGCTCAACCACATCGTGCAGCGCCATGAGGAGAAGAAGAAGTCCGAGGGTGAGTGAGATGCCGGAGGCACATAACAAGTACAAAGTTGACAAGTCCGGAAAGGTGACACCAACTAAGAGAGCCTGCCCTCGATGCGAGAAGGGCACCTACATGGCCGAGCATTTCGACAGGTTCGCCTGTGGGCGCTGTGGGTATACAGAATTCAAGCGTAAGGAGAAATAGCTCCCTTCATCTTGCCCATTCTATTCCCCGGCAATTGCCATCACCCATCTAACGAAGAGAAGCACTCCCACTACCATTGTAATCAGGATGTCTGCGGCGAAGAGCCCTGGCACAACAAGCTCGAGGGAGGCTGCCATGATCAGTGCGATTGGAAACGTGATAATGAACGGTAGGGTAGCAACCGTGAGAGATACTTCCTCGCTTGAGACCATAGCATTGACCAGGAGCAAGATCCAGATCGAGTAGATTGCGACTAGCAGGGCCACCTCAGCAATCATGCTTCCACCTCATCAGTACTAGAACTATATTGCCTGCACCTTTTAACCACTGATGATTCTGGACGCACTACTGCCCGCTATTGAACCACTGGACCAGGAAATAGACTCCTGCAATAACGAAGATCAGTCCGATGCCGAACATGGCGAAGAGCGGTACTGCCCAGGATCCCGGGAACAGAGTCATGAAGGGCAGGAATACAATGCCGAACTGGAGCAATGGCCCTCCAATGATGAAACAGATGATGGCGTACCCTGCCAGATTGTTGTTGCGCTTCTTCTCCAGAAAACCAGGAGGCTGTTCTCCCATCATTCTTTCCTTTCCACTCCAAGACCATATCTGGTGTAGATGGTCACTCCTGTCCTAAGACACTCGCGAGGCCTGATAAATCCGTCTCCTCCCACACCGCCCTCTACGAATAACTTTAAAACTCCGCAGACCCGTTCCCCTCCTGCATAGCGGGTTGGGGAAGCCAGTCCGGCGCAGACTCGTCTGCTCGTGGGACTACGCCTATCCCGCGGGGCTCATAGGAGCCCTGTGGCTCGGAGAAACCCCGAGATCGGAAGTTCAAATCTTCCACCCGCTACCATTTACTATTGTTAATTCTCTCAGTCCTCAGACTCATATGCTGGATTGAGGCGATACCCCTCCACGCC
>JAEOUG010000159.1 GCA_016839445.1 Candidatus Thorarchaeota archaeon | reverse complement strand
GAAGCACAATCCACTCCCTCTCAGCTTCCTCGGGATGGTGCTCTCCTCTCTCTCGATGGTGCTGTTCAATCCTGCAGACTACTACAACGGGGAGTCCTTCGGCGGTCTCTTCATACGCGACGCCTTCAGTGATTTCTTCATCTACATCATCTTGCTGGTGGGCTTTCTGGTCCTCATGTCTACAACTCTCTATGGAGGGGACAAGGGCCCATACAACTTCCTCCTTCTGATGTCCTTTGCAGGAGGAATGTGGGTCGTCATGGCAACCGACCTTGTCTCGCTGTTCTTGGCTTGGGAGCTAATGTCGACTCCTACCTATGTCCTCGTTGCCCTGAGCCCTAACAGAGCAGGTATCGATGGAGCTACGAAGTATTTCGTGATGGGTCTTCTCTCTACCACACTGCTGATCTTCGGCATCGCCCTCGTATACGGTGTGACTGGCACGACCTCCCTTGCCGAGGTAGGCACAGCGGTCGGTGGCATCTGGGCAAGCCCTGCAGGGATGGAGAGCTCGGCGTACACCCTGTTATTGGCAATGGTGATGTTCCTTGTGTCCTTTGGGTTCAAAGTTGGCATCTTTCCTGGATGGCAATGGGTGCCCGATGCCTACTCTGCAGCTGACGGTAGCGTGACATCCTATCTGGCAGGTAGTTCCAAGAAGACTGGAATCAGCGCACTGGTCCGGATAATGATGCTCTCCTTTGCCGTGACTCGAACCGAATGGATGCCACTGATTGCTGCCGTTTCCATCCTGACCATGGTCATAGGAAATGTACTGGCACTCGCGCAGAAGGACATAATGAGGATGCTGGCGTACTCCAGCATTGCGATGATGGGGTACCTGTTCATCGGAATCGCGGCGGGCTCTGAACTGGGACTCACTGCAGCAATCTTCCATGCAATGATTCATGCCATCATGAAGACTGCGACGTTCATACTCGTCTGGGCAATGGCCGTGCGGCTCTCCAAACCAGTAACCTACGATGACCTCGCAGGGCTTGGCAAGAGATCTCCTACGGTCGCACTTCTGCTGACGATCCTGATTCTCTCATTGGCAGGGATGCCTGGCACTGCCGGATTCCTGTCCAAGGTGATCTTCTTGCTTGGAAGTGCAGTCGTGGCAAACCTGTGGTGGCTTGCCCTCATAGGTGCCATCAACTCGGTCTTCTCTCTGGGATACTATCTGCGAGTCATCAAGTACACATATCTAATGCAGCCGAAAGATGAGTCAGAGCTTGCCGTAGCTCGCATTCCTCTGATGGCCGTGGCACTGTGTGCAATTGGGGTCGTGGTATTGTTCTTCGTCCCCGATCTTGTACTCAGTTACGCTAGACAGGCTGCATCTGTGTTCTTCCCATAGGATAACAGACGGAATTCACTTCGCCATCTCGTTGAGGACTGCCTTGGTTGCCACGTCAGTAAAGAGCTTGTCGATGTTGGTTCCATCCTTGGCGGAGGTTTCGATATACATCACGTTCCACCATTCCTGAAGCATCTTCCCTGCCTCGGTAGGTACTCGACGGTCGCTTCTGTCTATCTTGTTGGCGACGACTGCAACAATGGCTCTGGGACATGCTATTCGGAAGCTGCTGTACCACATGTCTAGGCTCAGGAAGGTTGGAGGCCGAGTGACGTCGAAGACTATGAAGGCCATTGAAGAGCCAACCATGTAGCGCTGTCTCAGGTCCTTGTATGTCGGTTGACCTGCCAGATCCCAGAGCACAATCTGCGTCTTGATTTCTCTTCCCTTGACATTGAGTGTGACATTCTTCAGCGCTATGTCCGTACCTATCGTAGCCTTGTAGCTCTCGCCAAAGCGGTCCTCGGTGTAGCGCATGATGCAGCTAGTCTTTCCAGTCGCACCATCACCTAGAGCCACCATCTTCAGCATGAACTCTGGGCTTTCTTCTGGCAAATCCTTCCTCTCTGAAGTAAAAGGGAGAAGTTCCCTCAGATTTAACGCTTCTGGGAAAAGCCTCTTTCACTAGCAGCCATTGGGGAGTCTGACGGTGAACCGAGTTCCTTTCGTGTAGTCTCCCTTGACTCGGTCCTCCACGGCGATCTGGCCTCTGAAGATGTCCACAATGCGTTTCACTAGAGTGAGTCCGACACCAGAGACTCTCCTTACTCGGTCATCAAGGCTGACAAGTATGTTCTCCTTCAGTCGGTCATCCATTCCCTGCCCCCAGTCTTCGACATCGATTCTCAGGAACTCACCCTCATCCTCGAGACACGATTGGATGTTTATCCTCACTTCGTCTTGGTGGGTGTTCTTCACAGAATTGTGTAGGAGGTTGTAGAAGACGTCCTGAAGGAAGTCATTTGCCATTATGCAGTACATTCCCACTCTCAGGTTCGTTTCCACAGCAATCTTTCGGGTTGGGAATGATTGCTTAACAGTCTCTATGGCTGCTGCAAGAGAGAGCCCCGGATCGGTCTTCTCGAGGGTGATCTCCTCTCGGTTGACCTGCGAAAACTTCTTGACGTTGTTGATCAGGGATACGCTACGATTGACTTGCTGCAAAGCACTCTCCGCAATCTTCCTCATCTCGTCAGTGCAGGATTTCGAGGCAAGTATCAATTCCAGGCTTGACATTATACCTTGGTGCATGTTGTTGATGTCGTGAGCCATTAGGTCATTGAAGAACTCGGCCCTCGCCCTGGCCTCCTCTCGCTGCCTCTGGGCTTCCACTCTGTCCGTAATGTCAATAGAGAAGCCGCCAACCAGCGGGGGTTTCCCTTCTCTGAAGATTGGAAACTTGTGACTTCTATAGGTTCTGGCGCTTCCGTCTGTATCTGAGAAGCTCTGAATGCGGTCAATAGGACCTTCCATCAGGACTCTCTGGTCTTCCTCAGAGATTTTCTCTGCATGATTCGGCTTGAACAACTCCTCAGGCTTCATTCCTTCCCATTGCTCGCGCATCGGACGCGCCCTCATGAAGCGATTCACGAATAGCACTCGTGACTTATGGTCCTTAATGAAGACAGGGCCTGGCATATTGTCAGCGAAGGCCCGGAATCGTTCTTGGCTCTCAAGGAGCTCTTCCTCTGTTCTTCTACGCTCGATGATTGTCGAGAACATCCCCGCAACCGTTGCGAAGAAGCCTCTGTCTTCCTCGTCCATCATCTTCTCGACCTTTGAAGCGATATTGATCACTCCGATAAGCTCGCGGTCAGAGCCTAGAATCGGCCAGAAGATGAGTGAGTGGATTCCGAGGTCCTTGGCCCGAGTCATCCTGTCCTTGCTTTCCTTTGTTCGAGCAATCTCCTGCGTGAACATGGGCTGCTTCGTCCGAGCCGTTCTGGCAACAAGGAAGTGGGGGTCATCGATTCTGACCTCCTCGGGTGTTCCTCCTGGCTCGATTCCTACAGAGGCGATGAGTTTTAGGCTCTCCTTGTCTTCCGATACAATCCGGATTGTCCCCAGGTCGAATCCCAAGGACTCGGTGAGCCCCTCCAGCACTCTCTGAGTTAGCGATGCAATATCTGCCGTGCTCAGTGCCGCCTCGGCTATAACACTGTAGGCCTTTCTTTCTGCGAAGAGCTTGGTCCTTGCGGCTTGGTCTTGAGTCACATCGGTAGCGTATGCTACAATGTATCGTGTTTTCCCTACTGCAATCGCATTCGCGGTTACCCTGACTGATTTCGTCAATCCGTCAGGTAGTCTGATTGTGAAGATACCGCCCGATGTGTCCAGATTGCCCTTCTCAAGCGAGGCAAAGACCCTGACAGCTGTTTCCTTCTCAGGTGGCTCAAGGTAGTCGGCAACCTCCTTCATGGAGTGTCCCACGACGCCTTGGATGCGCGTCGCAAGTATCTCCGCCATCTGGCTGTTCGCATAGATGATTGACAAGCCTTCTCCGATGGCCACACCGTATGGCGAGTTGTCGAAAAGCAGAGCTACAGCTGACATATCAAGCCCATTCTTCTTGTCGAACTCGCCAGTCAAGAGCGTCACCAACTAAGACTTGCAGGATGCGCGAACGCTTAGTTATCCTTTGAAAAGACTTGCTCTATAACTGTTCTCTGTTCTTATGAATGGCCTCTGAGGGGGCGGCGTAGGAGATTCGCCACGGCAACTCCAGCTCTCTCTGGGCTTAGGAGCACAGGAATACCTCCTTCCTCCAGTTCTTCCATGCCTGGAGGAGATCGAGTATGCGGCGCGCTGAGAACGCAGACGACCGGCTTCGAGGTGCCTTTTGCGGCTTCAAGTATGTCGGCGACAGGAACACCACCACCAATCCCCTGAATGAAGTTGGGTGAGAAGCAGATCACTGTTGCATCATATTCAGGGCTAGCCAAAGCGAGCTTGAACGCCCCCGTGAATACCTCCGGCTCTGCCCAACCCTTTGCCAATACGTCAATGGGATTCTTCACTGGCACCTCGACCGGGAGATCAATCAGACTCTGAACCTGCTCAACTATATGTCTGGAGGGCATAGGTATCTCTATCCCTCTCTCTTCTAGGGTTTGGGCAGCAATCAACGCGATACCGAGTGTGTGAGTAACAACAGCCACTCTTCTCCCTCTGGGTGGACTGGGGAAGAATGATAGGAGCTTCGCAGTGTCAATCATTTCTGACACTCCTCCGACTTCGAGTGCTCCTGACTGTCGGAGTGCGGCGCTGTACAGGTGCTCGTTACCTGCCAGACTGCCTGTGTGGCTGAGGGCGGCCTCTCTTGATGCAGGGGTCTTCCCAACTTTGTGCACCACAACCGGTTTGTCAGGGGATGTCTTACTGATCTCATCTGCCATCTCACGAGCCTGCTCAGTCCCTTCCACAAACAAGCAGATTGTGTTCGTGTCTTCATCCTCTCTGAAGTAAGAGACCATGTCATGGAAGTCTATGTTGACCCTATTGCCGACCGAGGCAAACTTCGACACTCCGAGTCTCTCATCGGCTGCACGGTAGAGCATTAGGCCCGTGACGCCTCCACTCTGGCTTGCGATTCCGACGCTCCCTGCCTTGATATGAACTGGATGAGGAAAGAATGTGGCATTAAGGCCGATTCTGAGGTTCCCTGCACCTAGGCAATTGGGCCCGATGATTGCGGTCTGCCCGTCATCAGCAACTTTCTTGACTCTTTGCTGATGTTCTATACCAATGCCTCCCAGTTCCTTGAAGCCTGCTGAGAAGATGACTGCCCCACCTACTCCTGCCTTGGCGCAGTCACTGACCGCTTCAAGGACTTGGTGAGGGCCAACCGCAATGAGGGTAAGATCGACTCTCTCTGGGATATCCTCGACTGACGGGTAGCATTTCTTGTTCTGGATCTCTCGATATCCCGGATTGACAGGGTATACAGGCTTCGCGAAGCCACGAAGCGCCAGCAAGCTTAGGGCGCCCAGCTTCTCTGGCTTCTCAGAGGCTCCAATCACAGCAACGCACTCCGGATTGAACAGCCTCTGCAGAGACTTCATCTTCCAAGACAACAAGAATCCCTCTTGTCAGGTCACGCAATCTCGTCTTGTAGCCTCTGTTTTATTCTCTGTGGTCAGGTGAGGGACTCAATACGACTGAGAATCAGGGCTGCTATTTCCTTCAGAGACTCCTCATAGTCTTCGAAATCCACGACATTGATGCCTTTCCTCTGTGCCTGCTCCAGCATATACTCCTGGATGCTGACAGTCGCCTCAAACTCAGCGTACCGTCTGTTCTCGTCTTCAGTGACGGACCTGAGCTTTCCTGCAGCGTGCTTCGCCAGGAACATCGCTTCGTGTGTTTCTCTCGTTGGTGATACTACGAGTTCCAGCACACTCGGTCCTAGGCCCACAAGAGACCCTGGAACTATGTGAACTCCCTCTATGACAGTGACCGCCCCTTCGGCTAGGACTCGTCGTGCGAGTTCTACTACTCCTGGCATAATAAGGCCCGTCTGTGCAATGAATCCTCTCACTTCCGGATTCAGCGCTACGGAGCCCTCCTGCCTGTATTTGTGCGCCTGGTACGTATGGCAATGCAGCTCCGGGTACTTGCTCTCGGGCATTATGGTCCTAAGGATCTGCCTAATGGTGTCGGTCGAAATGAACCTGGTTGCGTTGATCATATTCACGATTTCTAGGGCCAACATGGTCTTCCCAGTCGCTGATGCTCCTTCAATGGCGACAACGAGAGGCGGCCGCCCCTTGGACCTTCTGGCCTCTTCATACTCAGCAAGCTTCTCGAATGACGACGCTAGAGAGAGGCGATTCGAGGAGATCCAACCCCGGGCCATGGCATCGAGATCCTTCTCGGATAGAGAACCGGTGCCCACAGAGGCCTGTATCTCTGAGACAGCTTGTTCAGCTTCTAGTTGTGAGAAACCAGCTAGACGGAACCTTCCGCGAAGTGAGCCTAGTGGGTATGGTATCACTTTGTCACCGATGCGAACTCTCATTCTCATCTCCGGTCAAGACAGTGAGTCGCCTCTTCAAAAGGACTTCCGTGAGCAGTAACCTCTTCCCTCACGGCCGGGCCTGCCTTCGAATGACCTTCCGGCACTTGTTCTCTTGTGTTTCTTCTTGGGCATCCAAGCGAATGGTTTGCTCATGTCAGGCTTGTCCTTTAGTTCAGGGATGGCTCTATGTGACAGTCTGATTGAGCTTGTCCTTCCTCGAGAGAGTATCATGCATTCATCGAAGAGCTTGATGACTCCATTCACTAACTCGTAGGTCTTCCCAGGCTCAACGTCCTCGATGTCGTCGTTCCACAGTGTTAGCCTGACTGATCCAGTATTGTCGGCAACTAGTAGGTCACATACCTCGTGATGTCTTCCTGATGACTTCGCACGGACAATACGCGCAACAGGCTTCTCCATGACCTGAAATCTCAGGTTCATAGCTCCTTGTCCGGGACGTAGCTCTCCTATCTTGAACCAGCTAAGTGAGTCTTGCTCTGAAACCGCGTCCACTTCATTTCAGCCGAATAGTAGTGCCTTCGATTGCTTAAGAGGTCCTACAAGGCCCCCCTTACCCGTACAGCTCTCTTAGTGCTTTCTCGAGCTGCTTGAGACCTTGGATGAGTTCCTCTTGCTCTCCTCCAAATCCGAGCCTGAAGTGGCCATCGAGTTCCATTCTCGAGCCAGGCACTGTGAAGGTTCTGTATTTCTTCACTAGTAGCTCGCAGAGCTTATCGGTCGCCTTCCCGTTCCGAAGTCTCGGTGCGCATACCACTCCGCTTCTTGGCTCAATCCACTCAAGCCACTCTTGGCCATCCATCCACTCCTTCACAATGTCGTAATTGGCGAGCATGGCCTCTCTAAGCTTCGCCAAGACCTTCTCCTGGTTCTCCAGAACCGCCTTCGCAATAGATTCCCCTAGAGAGGAGTTGCAGATTGTGACCTGCTCTCGAATGGCTCTGACTGCCTCGATTATGGGTGTGTCTGCGACAACCCACCCTATTCTGATCCCTGGTAGTCCCCAGGTCTTCGACATGCTTGTGAGGCTGATTGCTCTATCACTCAGTGTGGCTGCCAGGGGAGGTGGCTTGTCAAACATCAAATCCCTATAGGTCTCGTCAACCATCAAATATGCACCGGCGTCTTCAGCAATCTCAATTGCCTCCTTGAGAGTGGACTCAGACAGAACCGAGCCGGTCGGGTTGTTCGGGTGTGTCAGAGTGATCAGCTTCGTGTTCGGTTTTACAGCCTTCCTCAGCTCGTCCAGGTTCGGAGTGAAGCCATCCTCCCACTTCAACTTGAAGAGGGTCAGGTCTCGTTCTAGGGACCGCGGGACTTGGTAGAGGGAGGGGTATGTCGGATGCTCCACAATGATGTTGTCTTTGGGGTTCACCAGATGCGCAATCACACAGAAGTTACCTTCACTTGCTCCGGTTGTCACCGCCACGTTCTCGGCGCCACGTCCTTGATATTGATTGGCGATGATTTGCCTGAGGTCGGGGTGTCCTATATGGTATCCATACCTGAGTTCAACCTCGTTCAAGTCTAGGTCTAGTTCGCGCACTGTCTGAAACTTCATTCCGCTCTCGCCAATATCGTAGTCGACCTCGAACTGGTACGTATCAAACCAGATCTCCAGGGGCATACGCTCAAAGACCATTGTGAATCCTCAAAGCGGCTAAGGTGCCGATGCGAGATAAATAGGTTCTCACGTGACAGACCCGCACGAAACCCTTAACTCGGGAAGATGTCACGCCTAGCAGAGTTCAGGACAACGGAGACCTGGTTGCCAATGAGAATAACGCCCGCCAAAATACTCCTTCTGGGGTTCTTATTGATGTTCGGTGTCATGATGGTCGGGAATGCTCCCGTCGCGGACGCCCAGACATTTCCCGGTGATTATATGAACAAGGGACCTTTGTACGTCTATTGCGCATTCGATGGGCAGAATGTGAAGTACTCCAATGCGAGTAGTCCGATTGAGATCAATCTTGAGGGGCCTATGACTCTCGACCTGGAAATCATTGTCACTGGCGTTCAGAGCCTGAACATGAGCGGGAAGATTGTCTTCTACTACCAGGGAATCGCAGTCCTGCCAATCCAGATAGTGGAACCCGTCACGAACTCGACATGGATTTGGGTCGACCCATCGGTTCCCATTGACCCGATTTCCGTTCCCCTGAACCTCTACCAAGCATTCACGTATCAGGGCATAAAGGTCGTGACTGGCATACTTGAAGCATCCGTCGACTTCCAGTTCGTCCTCGAGGGTAACACCACAGTCAACCAGTTGAAGCAGACTTTCTACTTCGACATACCATTCACTCCTCAGGACATCTTCACGTCAGTAACGGGAATCGGCGCGACAGTCGCGACAGTCGCTGCTGTATATGGTGTTGGCTCAGGTATCATGTCTTTGATTGACGGATTGAAGACCGCATACAAGCTCCGGGGAATCCACAAGAAGGCCTCCGAGCTTCGCTCACTACCAAACCTCACCGTGATAGGAGCTTTACCCCTCCTCTTCTCAGTGCTTGCAGGAATGGGCAAGATCAAGCGGAAGAAGACGGACGAAGAAGAAGGGCGAGAGGACAGCGGCGTGTCAGAATACATAGTCCGGCAGAAGTTGCGAGAAGTCTCCCCTGATGCTTGGCCTGGCCAAAAATGCCCTCAATGTCTGAAGAAGTGGAATACGAAGAAGGACATGTGCACGAAGTGTAAGATTGGCCCTGACGAGGCGAAACTTGCCTATGCCGAGCTGCTGTCAAGCAAGGTGCCCAAGGCGCTCTCTGCTATGGGCAAGAAGAAGTCCATGGACATACGAGGCCTTGCGAAGAAGACGAAGTCTACCGACTACAACGCCGGTGTGATCGCAACTGCAATGGTTGACACCGGTGTAACCGAGATTGTCAAGGTTGGCACTCCGCTAAGAAGCTTCGTCATGAACATTGCAGGACTGGCCTTCTTGGTCATCACGTGGCAGCAACTCCTTGGCGACAGCGCCAGCAGCTACCAGACCACCATAACTGTTGTCGGGGCTGCGCTCTCTCTTGCGGTCATCGTGGCACTCTATGTCAGCAGAAGGTCCCAGATCCAGAAGTTCCAAACAGAGTCGGGCGAAGTAGCGCCAACTCCACCCTCCGAGCCAGAGGCTCCCGAAGCGACTGGGACGGACTCTGATACTGAAGAGGCAGATGAAATCCGACCTTCTGAGGATGAAGACATTGACCTAGCCGTCGAAGAAGCAGACGAAGAAGGTGGCGTAGTTGAGACCCAAGTCGAGCAAGAAGATGAAGGGCCAACAACAGATGCTGAACCAGAAGCCGTCATGGATGATGAAGGAGATAGCTACGGTCAATCAGAGGATATCGATGAGCAAGATTGAGCAACGCTCTTAGTCTAGCATTCTCGAGAATTCGCCCTCGTCGAGAATGGTCACTCCTGACTTCCTGGCCTGAACGAGCTTGGACCCTGGGTTGTCACCAACTACTACATAGTCTGTCTTGCTGCTCACTGAAGTCGATGTACTTGCGCCCCTTTCCTCAACAAGCCTTGAGGCCTCCGAACGACTCCACTTTGATAGAGATCCCGTAAAGACAAAGGTCTTCCCCGCGAGGTCGCCTTTCTTGCTGGCTGCTTTCCTGGTGCTCATTGTCAGGCCATGCCTACGAAGCCGTGCTATCATACCCCTGTTCCGTTGCCCGAAATGGCTTAGACCGAAGTACCTTACGATGTTACCTGCGAGTTCTGGTCCAATCCCCTCAATCCCTTCAAGTTCGCGCCTCTCTGCATTCATGAGACGGTCGATGCTCTCGAACTGGTTTGCCAGAACCCGGGCGGTCTGCAATCCCACTCCAGCGATTCCCAGTGCGAAGAGCACTCTGTCAAAGGGTCGAGACTTGCTGGCATTGATCTGCTCGATGAGAGCTGCAGCTCCCCTTTCGGCGAATCCTTCAAGCCTGACCAAGTCTTCAGCTTCTATCTCGTAGATTGAGGGGAAATCAGTCACAACTCCCGCATCCACCAGCTGATCTACTCTCTTCTTTCCAATACCTACAATGTCCATCCCGGACTTACTAACGAAGTGGCCAATGCTTCTTCTCAGCTGCGCAGGACAGCTCAGGTTATTGCAGGTCGCTGTCTTCTTGTCTTCAGAAATGAAGATTCGCTCTCCGCAGACGGGGCAATCCTTTGGGATTCGGAACTTCTTCTCGCTACCATCCCTTACTGCCTCAACGGGCATGACGACTTGGGGAATCACATCTCCTGCACGTTCAAGGAGCACAGTGTCGCCGATGAGGACTCCCTTTCTCTCTACTTCACTGAAATTATGGAGCGTTGCTCTACTCACTTCAACGCCACCAATCTGTACTGGCTCCAGCTCCGCTACAGGAGTCAGTCTCCCCGTACGACCGACTTGGACTGTTATGCCTCTCAGTTTCGTTGTCGCTTGACGAGGCTTGAACTTGTAGGCGACTGCCCAACGCGGGTCGCGTGCACGCATTCCGAGGGTCTCTTGCTGACTGAGGTTGTCAACTTTGAAGACAACACCATCTATCTCATAGGGCAGTCCATCTCGCTTGCGTTCGACTTCTCTGTAGAACTTCAGGGCGTCTTCTATGCCCTTGCACTTCTTTGAAAGCGATGTGTTCACCTTGAGTCCCCACTTGGGCAGAGTATGAAGCACCTCCCAGTGGGTTTCGAACTTCACTCCCCTCGCTTCTGCCACACCATAGAGGAAGATCTGCAGCTCCCTCTCAGCAGTTACCTTTGGGTCTAGCTGTCTGAGTGCACCTGCGGCCGCGTTCCTTGGATTGGCAAATGCTTGCTCTCCAGCCTTGGCACGCTGCCTGTTTAATGCGTGGAAGGTCTCTATGCTCATGTAGACCTCTCCTCTCACGGTGAGCCTCCTTGGAATTGGTTCTCCTCCAAAGGGTTGGATGTTCAGAGGCACCTCTTTGATGGTTATCACATTCGCAAGTACATCTTCCCCTGTCTTCCCATCTCCTCTGGTAGAGGCCTCAACCAGGACTCCCTCATCGTAGATGAGTTCCACAGCCAACCCATCAAACTTCGGCTCCGCAACGTAGGCAACAGCTTCAGAACCAAGGGTTTCGCGGCAGGTTCTATCAAACGCATGCACCTCTCTCTCATCATATACTGTCTTCAGACTCACCATCGGGATCGAGTGCACTATCAGACCCAGTTCGCTCTTTGGTTCCCCTCCAACACGTTGTGTTGGTGAATCAGGAGTCTTCAGTTCTGGGAACTTCTCTTCAATGAGAGAGAGGGTTTCGAGCAGTCTGTCGTACTCAGGATCAGATATCACAGGGGAATCGAGAACGTAGTATCTGTAGTTGTGGAAGCCTATTGAGTCGCGCAGGGTCTTGGCAGCCTTCTGGGCTTCCTTGGGTCCCTTCAATGACTCAACGTCAATCTCGGGCTTTCTCTCTCTTTTCATGCCCCTAGTTTCCTGCAATTGAGTTCTGTTTCTTCCTATAAAACCCACTTGATTCCTTGTCACCTTCCAAACATTCAAGTCTGGGTCGATGACCTCTCGGTGTCAGTCAAAGGAGCTAGTCCAATGGCAACGCGAATCGCTGTTATCGGTGCTGGGGCTGCAGGAGCCACGGCCGCCCTTCAAGCAAGGAAGTTCAGCCGAGACGCTGAGATAACGATATTCAATGAAGAGAAGTACTCTCAGTACTCCCGTTGTGGGCTTCCTTATACGATCTCAGGTAAGGTGAAGGACTTCGAGGACCTTGTCTTGATGCCTCCAGAGAGCTGGGCGTCTGTCAAGATAGATGCCAAACTTGGTACGAGAGTCACTCGCATCGAGCACGATGCCAAGAAGCTTACCTTTGAAGGAGATGAATCTGGAGAACTGCAGTATGATGCACTCATCTTCGCTACAGGTGCGCGGAATGCAGACCCCCCGATTGAAGGTCTGGACAAGGAGAGAGTTTACGGGCTGAGGACCCTCGACGATGCCAGGGTCTTGGCCAACGAAGCTGTGGCCGCAAAGCGAGGCGTTGTCATCGGTGGTGGGCTTGTGGGAATGGAAACAGCGGAGGCTTTCGTAGAACGAGGTCTAGAAGTCACTGTGGTGGAGTTCCTTCCAAACTGCCTCCTAGCTATGGTTGACTCCGACATGGCAGACATCGTCGAAGAGCATTGCCGTCAGCATGGTTTGAAGATACTCACAAACACTGCAGCTCAGAAGATCACCGGAGGAGAATCACCCGAGGGCGTCATCGTGAAGAGCCGTCAGACGGAAGAGGTGACGGAGATCCCAGCCGACTTCGTGGTAGTGGCTACAGGAGTCCGTCCAGTGACAGACCTTGCTGAGAGTATTGGTGTGAATGTCGGCAAGAGCAGAGGCATTGTTGCCAATGAGAAGATGATGACGAATCTCGAGAATGTGTATGCCGTGGGAGACTGCGCAGAGAGCCCCGAGTTCATAACAGGAACTGGCATTGTGGCTGGCCTCGGGACGGTGGCAGTTAGACAGGGTCGTGTGGCGGGTATAAATGCAGCCGGAGGAGATGTCAGCTTCCCTGGAACCGTTGGTGCAAAAGTCACCAAGCTCTTCGGCCTAGAGATTGCGAGCACCGGCCTCACTGAGGATACTGCAAACAAGTGGGGTGTTCCCGTAGCAAAGGGGTCAATCAAGGGTAGCACGAAGCCTCCCTACTTCACTGGCGGGAATGACCTGAAGCTGAAGACCTACTACAACAAGGAGACTGGGAAGCTCGTGGGCGGGCAGCTCGTAGGAGTTGAGGATGCGGCCATGCGTCTCAACGTGCTGACTCTGGGCATACAGCAAGACATCGATGTAGCCGAGCTGTTTGACTTCGAGAACTGCTATGCTCCCGCAATCTGTGACACATGGGATCCCCTTGTCCAGTCAGCGGATGCAGCGAGAAGACGTCTGAAGATGTGATGGGCTCCAAAGGACTATCCGTCTGAGGAGAACGTCCATTGGTTGCTGAGAGCGAACTCTAGAGAACTCACCTGCATTGCAGAACCTGCAACGAAGGCGACCGCTTGCAGGTTGGTCTGGTCCTTCAGGTGTTCGACGACTGCCCGTGTCATTTCATTGGCCACTTCCCAACTGGGTATTCGGGACACTTCCAGTCCAAGGGTGAAGAGCCCGACTCGTTTGAGTTCAAGTCTCTCTGCTTCCTCTAGCGCGTTTCTCGCAGCCTCGTAGATTGCGGATCGCCTGTCAGGATCTTCGAAGGAAATCGCGGGCCAGTGGAGAATGACATTCGCAGAACTTGCCTCTGTTACGCTTATTCCGAATCCTCCTATTGTTCCTCCACTACCGATGACGCCCCCAGGAGTGAGCCCGAGAGGAATGCTCTCGGTCTTGAGAACAAGGTCTAGATCTGAATCGTCCTCATGTCCGAGCTCCAGACTGACCGCAACTCCATTGATTGTCCATTGCCTCACGTTCTGTGCTCCTGACAGTCTTCAATGGCTCTGCAGAAGCAATCACATGCTGCCTTGCTGTGGCCCACTAGAGTGATTTCCCTCACTGAACCTGGCTTCTCTGCGTATTGTGTGATTCCTTTGAGGATGGCTTTTGCAGATTCCTCTCTTGTGAGTCCACCCACCCCCGACCCAATGGATGGAAATGCTATGCTGTTCAACTCGTACTTGGAGGCAAGATTCAAGGCATGCTGAACGGATGCTAGCACCTTCCAGTACGTAGCTCTCCCTCCAGGAGGCATTCCCGCACAGTGGATTACATGCTTGGCGGAGAGGCATCCTGCCGAAGTGATCACGGCCTCGCCAGGACGGATGGGTCCTTGCGCAAGGGCCTCTCTCTCAATCACATCACCGCCCTTGGACTTGATTGCTCCTGCTACGCCCGAGCCCATCCAGAGGTCAGAATTAGCTGCATTGACAATGGCATCCACTGCGAGATCGGTTATGTCTCCAAGATACGTCTTGATGAGTATCTCACCAAGCCTCTTCTCCATCAGTGAGCCTCCACTCAATTGCGACCTCTATCATAAGCTCTCTTTTCTCAAAAACCTGCCGTGCCACAAGTCCTATAATGAAGCGTTGAACCAGAGCCACTGGCGAGCATCCTGAACGACATCGACTCAGAAGAGATGAACGAGATAGTTGCCAGGTATGGTGTTCCCAAGCAGCTCACCTACAGGACTCGTTTTCTCGACTTCGAATGCGGCCTTGTGAAACGAAGCCGTGACAAGGGGAGAAACCACGATGTCACTTGCTTCATCCGTCAGGACGATGGCCTCTATGTTGTCATTCAGAAGCACCAGTACGCTCGATCCGGAATCTACAGGGCGCCATCAGGCGGAGCAATGCCAGGCGAGAGCATCATCGAGGCCGCCAAGCGTGAGATGCTTGAAGAGACCGGACTTGAAGTAGAGCTTGAGCGATTCGTACTCGACCTCAATCTCGATGTGGTCTGCCGCGATGAGATCATTCCTTGGAGATCCTTTGTTTTTCTGGCAAGACCCCTCGGAGGCGACATGAAGCCAATAGACACGTTCGAGATATTCGATGTAAGGACAATGGCGAAGGATGATTTACTAGGCGACATTGATGTCCTGATGCGAGAATCGGGCTGGGGCGGCTTCTCGTACAGGTCTTTTCTGACTAGGGAGTTCTTCAAGCACATCGAGGAACTCAATATCTGACCGTGTGATACGAAGTTACATATTATGCGACCCCACGACTTCTCCCAACGCAGAGGAATTCGGCAGACTGAGTTTTCCCAGCTATATCATCAAACTCAATCACTCAACCTCCTTACCCCACTATACTCTGCCGACTCCCTCTGCTCACTACTTCTCAAGACTGACCAGCAAGTGCCAGACGAAAAAGCAGGAGAGAGCCCGCCTGCTGACGGGCTCTTCAGTATGCTACTCGGGCTTAGCGCCCTTCTTGGAGTTCCAGATGATCAGCACGATGATGACTGCTGCGGCGATTCCTGCGCCGACAACGCCAAGCACCACTGGGCTGATACCACCCGCAACTACTCTGACCATTACAGTGTCGCTTACGCTGTTCCCTGACGTGTCGAGGATCTCAAGGGTGAAGTTGTAGAGACCTAGGTCTAGTCCGTCAATGTCGACAACGAGTGCGCCACTGGACCAGACGCCGGTGTCCTCCAACACGCTGTCAACATACAGGTTGTAGACATCGGGGTAATCGTCCGACACAAGCCACGTGAGCTCGTTGCCTGTTGAATTGACAACATACGACAAGTCTGCTGGACTATCGATTGTGGGGTCCACGCTGTCAGTCACAGTCAGCACGAAGGTGTCTGAGACCGGATACAGCGCTCTATCGAAGACAGTCAGACGGATTGTGTATGTTCCGGGGGCGTAGCCGTCCATGCTAATCAGCAGGCTTGGGTCAATCACCCTGCCCGTCTCTTCTATGACCCCGTCAACTCGGAGCACGTAGAATGCAGGGATTCCACTAGTGTAGGTCCAATGGGCTGTATGTCCAGTTGTACCAGCCTCATACTCGATGTTGGCTTGGTCTGAGAGCATTGGTCGTTCGAAGTAAAGGAATGCAATCTCGGCCTCCCAGAGCTCCACAGCATCCGGATAGGTGGAGTCATCCATGTCATCCATATAGAAGGTCAGCAGCATCGCGTTGCTGATGGCTCTACCTCCCGCGCCCAGGATGATACTTGCATTATCCGAGCCGGGTGTCATGTCGAAGCCTGCCAAAGCTGTGCCGTTATTGAGAGTGTCGAGGTTTGCTCCCTCTACTCCGTAGCCGAAGTCACTACTAGCGTTGTAGTACGTGCCAACATGGTTCTGCGGGTAGTTGAAGATTGGATGCCCATCATCCCAGATGTGCACTTGAGGCGGAATGTCGTACATCGGGCCAGCGTATTCATATCCCAAATAGGCGAAGAGACCATCTCCGAGGGAAGATGAGTATCCCCATGTGGCCATGATCAGCTTGCCTCCTGACTCCACATAGGCGAGCAGTTCATCGAAGTACGACGAGATGCCATGATTGTTGTTGTCAACTACAACCATGTCCCACTCCTTCTCCTGCAGGGCGAGGTTGAAGAAGAGGATGCTGTAGTGCAGCTGGAATTTCAGCCCCAGGTCACATAGTGCCTGTGCTACAGGGCCCGTGTAGACATTCTCGTTAGGATCATGGTTTCCTTCACTAGTGTCTGCATAGACAAGGATGTTAGCATCGCCGGACGTAAGCCAGTTAGCCGCGTTGATCGCGAACTCGCGGTTTCCGGGTGCCTGCTCCATATGACTAGATGCTAGATTGATGTCGCCTAGGAGTATCACTCTCCCCTCGCCATGGGTGTTGGCCGCCATTATGACGTTTGGTCCGTCGACATACAGTGGATATGCAGTCCCTGTGAAGTTGACGTACGAACCGCCAGCGTATCCAAGCGTGGTTGCTGACTCAAAAATCGGATGCGTACCAAGAGAGGTTGGCGTAACGTCTGAGTAGTAAGTATCAAGGAAGAGACTCATCTCAAACAGATTACCCAGAGTGTTGACAACGAGGTTGGAGTAAGCGAAGGCGGAGAAATTCCACTCTCCCATTACGAAGAGGCCTCCACCATCATTGACCCAATCCCCAATTGCGTTGAACTCGTCAGTAGTGAAGTTGGTGTCAGGCGTGTTTATGATGAGCATATCATACTTCTCAAGAAGATCTGGCGTAAGGTGTCCTGCGCCGTCAATCGTGAGTTTGTCAAAAGCGTAGGACCTGTTGACGAGTAGGTCTCTCCATCTATAGAACCGGTCACCGAAATTCGCATTTGGATCCCAGATGTCGACTCCGTAGTAGGGCTGATGGCTAAGGTCGAAGAGAATCCTCGCTTTTGGCCGTGGAGCAAGCCAATCAACGGCTGCGACCGTCAGGGCTCGGATTGAATCTGAGAGCACCTCACAGGTGCCTGGCAGTTGCACAATCTTGCCACCGCGGTCAGGGTCGTCATATGCAAACGCGTAGCCTATGGTTGGGATTGAGTTGTGCATGCAGAGGGGTATTAGTCGCTCGCCAAGGATACCTGGCATGTCCATGTTGTTCCAGATTGTGATGTTTCCATTCATGTCAACCAGGGTTTCGTCTTCGACGAAGTCGATGGTCACAGGGTGGCGCTGAGCAACTGTTGTGTTATCCGTCATGTAGTATGCCCACATTCCGGGGACTGCGACCGGCGCGAGCTGGAAAGTGCCTGTGAACAGCTCATCGAGCATCCCTGAGTAGAATAGGAACCCTATGGCGCTATTGAAGCTGAGAATTGACCCACCGCCAAGCCAGAAGTCCATGATGTTGTTTGTAATGTCTTCACGGGGCAGGTTGTCTACGAGGACAAGAACATCGAAGTCTGCGGTGACAAGTAGTCCTGCAAGAATCTGACCTGTTGTCAGCTCTGTTACCTCATAGCCCATGGCTTCGAAGAAGTTGTAGACATTCTCAAAGTTGTCCGTGTAGGTACCGCCAGTGGCATAGGGAGGCAGACTCGTGTCCGGTTCCGCATAGACGGCGATTCGCAAATCCTGATAGGCAATCTCTGAAGGTAGACCAGTGCCTTCAGGACTGGATTCCGGTCTCAAGTCCTCCGCTTGCACGATTCCCACCGTGGATGGATTCGGCACTGCAAGCAAGGGCATTGAGAGCATAATCACTAGGATGAATAGAACGTGCTTTCCACGCAATCTCATACTCTCCGCGGGATGCTCGGGTGTTATGAATATAAGATGTCTGAGAACTTCATTCACGCTATTTCAAGTGTAGGAGCGTTCTGAGAGCTTTCTCGTAAGGTCTTGACAGAATTGCTCAAAGACCATCCCCACACTGTCCTGAACTTCTTCAGTGCCAAAGATCTTGGTGAGCAACTTCAGGAGTGCTAGATTGTGTAACATCGAAACGAGGAAGTCATTGTGTGAATAGAAGTGACTAATCCGCTCGTCGACGGTCTTCTTGCCGTCGTCGCCTCCAACTCGGGCGATGGCGTCCCTCCTGATGTCATACATGCAGAGTTCAAACTCGCGTGTCTGGAGTGCAGACCTGATGGGGCCAATGAGGAAGTTGGCCGCCAACTCGTTCGACAGATTGTGGCTTCCGATCTCCCTTACACTTCTGAGAAACTCGAGAAGTACCGGCTCGATGTCAAAAGGCACGGTCTTCGAGACTTCCTCAAGGAAGGCTCGGAACTCCTTGCGTCTGATGAGATGGATATTCCGTGTGAAGACATTCTCGAATGCAGTGACCACCGGGCCTATCCCTTTGATAGAGACGCGATGCTTCTTGTCTCTACTGAAGAGAACATCCTCCTCTTCCGAGTAGAACTGCAGGTGAATGAGGTACTTCACCATGAGTTCAAGATCATCAGTCATCGGCACGCAACTACGTCATGAGGTCCCTTTCCGCATATATTGCTAATTGGGAGGTCAACCACACGAACGCTTGACTCTGCTGCGTGTAGGATTCGTGTAGTCGGTCATTCGGAGTGACGTTCGATACCATCAATCCGTTCGATTACACAGTCAACGCAGACCAGGTGACCCCCGATTCGGAAGGCGTGATCATGCGTCACGCTGGTATAGGTGAAGTCGCAGGGCTCACAGCGGGCCTTCTCCTTACCGTAATAATGTTCAAGAAACAGCTCGAGATGCCGCTTCGCGGAGTCGGCAAAGCCCCTTCTTCTATCTGACCAAGTCCTTACTTCAGTCTTCTCTAGAAGGTACCTTGGTGGCTCCTTTGGAGGGAGATTTCCGCTTCTCAATATTGCTAGATTCTGATGGATCTTTTCAGGTTTGGTCGGGTACCTATGGCGCTGAGGATACGCATGCTTCTCCACGTGTTTGAGAATGCAGTCCATACACATCCATTGGTTGTTGAGGTAGAATATCGGCACTCCCAGAGAGAGAGTCTTCTCTCCTGATTCACTTGGAGTTGGTTCCTTGACCTTTTCGTCCGGGCTCCTGCGGATCATGTTTGATACCTTGAGGACAGTGAACCGCGGAACAATGATTTCCTCCTTCTTCTTCTTGCAGAGTGAGCAAGGGACAACTTTGTGCCAATGGAAGTCGAAGTACTCGCGGAGGAAGTGTCCAAGGGTTAAGACCCGAAACACCTCTCCCTCAATCTCGTCCAGTAACATGCCTCTGCCCTCTGAGAGTATGGGTCGACCCACAAAAGCGTTTCCGCTTGGTCTGCAGTTTCTCGAGCTGGCGCTTAGACGTCCCCAAAAAAGGACGGAGGATAGCTCACCTGGGTGAGCTATCTCATTGTCAGTGCCATGACTGCCTTCTGTGCATGCAGTCTGTTCTCGGCTTGGTCGAAGGCGATAGACTGTGGGCCATCTATCACGCTGTTGGTGACCTCAAAGCCTCTATCGCAGGGTAGGCAATGCATGTACTTGGCCTTGGGCCCTGCAATCTTCATCTTCTCGTCATCACAGATCCAGTGCTTGTTCTTGTCGAAGACCTCTTGGGACTTCTCTAGCTCTGGCTTGCTGTTCCATGGCGGAATGAAGTCTCTGCAGGTCCAAGCCTTTGGATAGACAACATGAGCCCCTTCAAAGGCTTCATCCATATCGTAGACGATGTCGAAGGATGACTCGTTCTCCTCTGCGTAGAGCTTGCACTGCTTGATTACCTCATCGTCGAGCTCCATGCCCTTTGGATGAGCCAGAACGGTTTCGCAGCCCATCTTAGTCGCGGCGATCACAGCGCTCTGAGGAACTGCCAGAGGCTTGTGGACAGAAGGTGAATATGCCCAGCTCATGACGAACTTGACTCCCTTGAAGGTCCCGAACTTCTCCTTCACCGTCATGATGTCGGCCAGACCCTGACATGGATGGTACTTGTCATCTTCCATATTGATGACAGGAATGTGGCTCCAGTAGGCGAAGTTGTTGATGACCTCGTTGGCGCGGCCGTATATCCAGCCGACTGGGTCACCGTAGCACCTGATGGCTATGCCGTGGCCCATTCTGGCCAGAACACGTGCTACATCGGAAACGCGTTCTGTGGAATAGGCCTTCTCATCTCCCTCAAGGGCCGGTGCGTATATCTTGCCCGGATCGAGGAAGTGTGCATGTCCGCCGAGCTGTGTCATACCCGCCTCGAAGCTGTTTCGTGTTCTCAGACTCTGATTGTAGAAGATCATGAAGAGGGTCTTGGCATCCAGAAGCTTGTGTGGTTCTCCAGTGGCAAACCTGCGCTTCAAGTCAAGAGCAACCTCAAGCATGGTTTCGATCTCTTCTTTGGAATAGTCTAGCAGAGTGATGAAGTCCCTGCCGCGAAATGACTCGGTCTTTACCATGGTTGTTCACAACCCATCTAACGGCTGTGCATCTCACAGAAAAAGCTTGCCAAAGAAACGAATCTGAAACACCCCCTAGTCTGAATCTCCGAATGCTTAAGTGGCCGTTCTACCATCTGTGCGTTCAACTGGAGGTCACGAGGTTGTTGAAACGAAAGATCCTGAACTTGGGCGCATCGTTCATTGGTCCTGCTGTCCTTGTTGTCATACTAACCATGCCTCTAGGTCCTCTGAGTGGTGGATTGCAGATTCTTTCCCCTTGGGGGGGCATTTTCGACACAGGACGCGGTCTCAACGAACCACACGAACAGACAATCTCACTTCATGGCGTACAGAACAATGTCCAGATTCTGATCGACCAGTTCGGCGTGCCGCACATCTACGCCCTGAGCGCAGAGGACGCCTATGTTGGGCTTGGTTATATGCACGCTCGTGACAGGCTTTTCCAGATGGTTATTCAGAACTACCTCGCATCAGGAAGGATAAGCGAGCTTGTAGGCGGATACGCGAATAGCTCTGACAAGCTTTACCGGACCATTGGCCTGAAGCGAGCGGCCGAGGCAAGTCTGGTTTGGTTCAACGAGCATCGCCTCACCATTCATGAAGTCGACTACGCTCTGCGCCTCATGGAGGCCCAAGTGACTGGCATCAACCATTTCATCGACACAATGACAAGCGAAACGACTCCAATAGAATTCAAGCTCTTGGGCATCAAACCTGCCCACTGGACCAAGACTGACATGTTCTTGGGTGCATCTTTCATCACATGGGGATTGACGGGCGAATTCACTGATCTTGAGAGACTATGGCTGCGAGAATCTATAGACAACGACACGATGTACGAAGCTTTGTACCCTGACGAGATGCCATACGTTAGCTACACGATCTCAGAACAGACGAATCTGAATGAGTCGGACTATGATGGTGCGCCAGGAGGATATCCGGCCCCAAGCGTGGGCCCTCTTATCTTGAAAGATGAGAGGCCTGCTGAGATTGACAGACAGAAACTTGAGTCTCTCATCTGGGAGATTGTTGGTCAGGTTGATCCCCTAGGGCTCAAAGAAACCTTTGGCAGTAACAACTGGGCTGTTTCAGGGCTTCGTACTGAAACTGGCTTCCCAATGCTCTGTAATGACGCACACATGCCGTTGACGGCGCCTAATCTCGTCTATGAGGCTCACATCTGTGTGCCTGAGATGAACGTATACGGAGTGACGCTTCCAGGGATGCCCTCGATTGAATCTGGCTTCAATGACCACATTGCTTGGGGCTTCACTAACGTGGGTACCGACGTCCTTGACATCTTCGTCGAAAGCCTGAATCCTGAGAATGACAGCGAGTATCTGTATAACGGGGAGTACCGTGCTTTCGATGTTATAGACGAAACAATTCACACCAAGGAGGGAGCAGATATCCCCTTCCAAGTCCGACTATCCGTACATGGACCTCTGATTGACGGAGTTGTCCTTGAGGCTGGCGGTGACCTTCAAGCTCCTCCTAATATCGCAATGAACTGGACAGGCAGCGGGGTCAGCCATCTCATTATCGCTGCAACGCAGTTCGACAAGGCCACGAGCATGGAGGAGTTCCTCGACGCCATCTACTGGTGGGACAATCCCCCCTTCAACTTCGCCTTTGCTGATGACGATGGGAATGTAGCGATGACCGTCTGTGGAAGGATTCCAATCCGAAGCGGCTATTCTGGCCTCTATCCTGTGACAGCTGTCAATGACTCGGTGGGCATGGTGAGCAACGTACCCTATGCGCACCTTCCTAGAGAAATCAATCCATCTAGAGGCTATGTGACTTCAACCAATCAGAGACCCATCGACCCTAGTTCCTACAACTATACACTTCTTGGGCCGTTTGCGGATGGCTACCGATCAAGGCGAATAGACGAACTTCTGGCTGCCGATGGTAGCATCAGTATGGAGGACCTTATGCGATTCCAGGCTGACGCAATCGAAATCAGAGCTCGAAGTATAGTACCCGTAGTGGTTTCCGCTTGGGATCCAATGGTTGGCACGAATGAGACTGTGGGTCAAGTCGTGGACCTGCTCCGGACATGGAACTACGAAATGGCGACCGATATGAAAGCGCCGACAATCTGGATGCACTTGTACGAGAAGATCAGGTACGAGATCTTCGACGAACTGAGGTTCCTCGAAGACATGGCGGATGGTTCGGTCTACACGACTGTGGCTATGCCGTCAAGTATCTACCCGAGGTCTCCCATCATCGAGGAGCTGATTCTAAACGGCACGTCGGAGTATTTTGACGACAACTCGACATCAGGTATCACTGAGTCCCGTGATGAGATTCTTGTACATGCGCTACACGCCGCAGTAAATGAGATCTATAATCTCTATGGCGCGGACCAACTCAACTGGCTCTACGGCCTGCATCATACTCTAAACATCGAACATATGGCCGGACTCACGACCATAAACGGTGGGGGAATCAGAGGCCAACACACCCTCTTTCCTTCTCATGGCTGGGAGATGTCCACAGGGCCTGTCTATCGCTCTGTCATTGATCTCGGAACGACAAGCAACTCTCGGTGGGTGATAGCGGGAGGACAGAGCGGGAATCCCTTCAGCGTACACTTCGACGACCTCTTTCAGTTGTACTTCTCCTATAACGAGACATCCATGCACTTTGGATATCACGAGCTCTACGTCTACAATAGCGTGAGTTCCTTCGTATCTGGAGAAGAAAGCGGGGTCATTGAGCGGAAGATAACACTCAGCCCGCTTCCAGTCTTCTAAGGGGTGGGCTTAAGTGTTCCTTTGCGTATTGTTCGCGATTATGCTCAAGGAGGGTTTCTGTTGCTTGCGAAGAAGTCTCTGAATGTTGTGCTGTCGCTGATAGGCCCAGCGGCTCTCATAGTGATTCTCACTGTTCCTATTGGTCCTCTTGCAGGAGGGCTGGGCATTATCCAGCCTTTCGGCGGCATCTTTGATGTCGGGAGAGGAATCGGACCCGTGGGCGTCGATGTTGTCAGACTTCCAAGTGTGGTCAGCGGCGCCGAGGTGCTTATTGATGAGTGGGGTGTACCGCATATCTACGCCAACACCACGGAGGACGCTTTTACTGCCCTGGGGTACATGCACGCAAAGGACCGTTTGTTTCAGGTAGTTATGCAGACCTATCTTGCCGCAGGCAGGATCAGCGAAGTCGTTGGTTCTAGGGGTATAGACTCAGACAAATACCAACGTGCTATCGGCCTTGCGAAGTCTGCCGAAGAGACCTATCAATGGTATGTTCAAAACGCAGCGACGAACCCAGACGTCAACTTCACGCTGCGATGTGTCTATGCTCATGTTGCGGGTATGAACGCCTTCATTGATAGAATGACGTCTGAGACAACACCAATCGAGTTCAAGATTCTTGGATTCACGCCACAACACTTCACTCCAGTTGACTCATTCATCTGGGCGAAGTATATGACTTGGGGTCTCTCCGGTGGCGTTAGAGACCTACGAAACGAGTTCATTCGCATGGAACTGAACGACAGTTCACTCTATTCAGACATGTTCCCGGAAGTGTACCCTAACACGATTCCAATCATCCCAGAGCAGTACAACCTCAGTCTTGGAGAGTATCCCGATGCACCTGGTGGCTACCCCGGAATGCTCCACCCACCTGCGCCTGTCAATCCCAGTGATGAAGAGCCGACCGGTCTGATCTCGGCTGAAGAAATCGATAGGGTTCTTGAATTCACTTCCAACGCGATCAATCTGCTCGGAGATATGGACGTACTAGGCAGCAACAGCTGGGCTGTAGATGGGAGCAAGACTGCGAGCGGTGAGGCCATTCTGGCAAACGATCCTCATCTTGGTCTGCAGGCTCCGTCGCTATGGTACGAGGTTCACATCGTGGTCCTTGATGAAGGTGAACCATTGAATGTACAAGGTGGCAGTCTTCCAGGAACGCCGGGAATACTAATCGGGCATACAGAGCACATCTCGTGGGGAATGACGAATGTTGGGGCAGATGTCCTAGATATCTTCGTTGAAGAGCTTGACCCAACAAACCATAGTCGCTATCTCTACAATGGTGAGTGGAGGGACTTCGTTGTTCGGCAAGAGCCAATCAAGGTCAAGGGAGGTGCTACTGTCGACTTCAATGTGAGCTGGTCAGTACACGGTCCCTGCATCGACTCGGAAATGAGTACTTACGGCTTGGATGAAGAGGAAACGTATCCCAACATAGCCATGAACTGGACTGGGATTAGCATCACGCACGAAATCATGACATTGGGCATGCTCAATCGTGCAAACAACCTGGATGACTACTTCGATGCCATGTACTGGTGGGATTCGCCACCTCACAACTTCATCTATGCAGATGATGAAGGCAATATTGCCATTACTGTTGCCGGAAGATTCCCGATTCGGCAGGGCTATTCAGGACACTTCCCCGTCAGAGCCCTCAATGACTCGGTAGGGATGATTAGCAATATACTCTATGCGAAGAATCCGCGGTCTCTCAATCCCTCTCAAGGGTTCCTGCAGTCTGCCAATCAGAAGTCGATTGACCCTGCAACCTATCCCTACACGATTCTGGGGGCGCAGAGTCCAGACTACCGTGGCGAGAGAATCCACACGTACCTAGGCAATGCCACTAATCTCACGCCAGAAGACATGAAGCGGCTTCAGGCTGACGTTCTGGACCTGACCGCGCAGAAGATGCTTCCATACGTGATGGATGCTTGGCTGGCTGATGGCGACGGGAACGCCACGATAGAGGTTCTGATGAGCTGGCTCAGTCCGTGGGACTACGAAATGATTGTGGAGGGAATTGCGCCCACAATCTGGACATATCTCCTTGATGCCATGCGATACGAGGTCTTCGACGAGGTTCGTAGTGCAGGAGTATCATATTCGGTGGTTCAAGTTCCGATACTCGAGTGGGTTCTCAATGAGTCCATCGCATACTACATTGATGACCATACGACTGAAGGAACTGTGGAAGGCGTGAACGAGATTCTCATCCGCGCACTTCACCGCGCAGCTAACGGCCTCTATGAGATTAGTGCTGATCCCTACGATTGGGTCTACGGACTTCATCACACGATACGGATTGATCACTTAGCTGGCCTGACCTACATCGGAGGAGGAGAACATCCTGGAAGTGGGTACACGGTGAATGTTGCGGGAGGATGGACTGTCCAGCATGGTCCCTCTAGGCGAATGGTTGTCGCCTATGGAGACCCGCACAAGTACTACACAGTGTATCCTGGAGGCCAGAGTCAAGTTATGTTCAGTCAGCATTGGGACGACTTGTTCGAACTCTGGTACACTCTTGATGAAGTGACTGGACACTACGGCTACATGACTGAACACAACTACGCAAATGCGATTGACTACAAGACATCCGATGATGCAGAAACCCTCGAGGGCATCATCACCTTCCTACCAAGGGGTTGATTGAATGAAGAAGATAGACGAGATATTCCCCGAGCTGGGAGTTATCCCTGCGATGATAATCACTGTCGCCATCGGCGCAGCACTTCAGCTGAGCGGAGCTTGGATTACCATGCTCATGGCAGGAGTACTTGGGTCGCTCTTTGTGCGCCGGCACAAGATGGCATTCTTGGTTGGCTTCGTTGGCGTCTTTGTGGCTTGGCTTGTGCTGTTCATCTACCTCGCACTTACTGCTCAGGCGCTGGTCATAGCAGACTTCTTCCTAGGTATCCTGGGACTGAGCGGGCTCGGCTGGCTCGTGATATTGATCAGTTGTCTTATCGGAGGCCTCTTGGGAGGTTTTGGAGGCCTGCTTGGCAGGTCCATTGTTGAGCTGGTCGATGAGCTGATACCTACGGAAGCCCCAACCACGAGCGAGATTAGCTGATCATCCGGCCCCTCCTGCTCCTGAGCAGTCCTACCAACACAAGGGCCGCACCTAGAGGGAGTAGTACTAACAGCGAGGCTGCCAAGAGACTGAATCCAGTTCGCAACGTGTGCCCCTCAATCTGGACAAGATAGATTGTTGGATTGAAGTAGACAAGAAACCACTCACCTGCCTCTGGCATCCGTAGCGACCATGATCCTTGGGAAACATCATGCATCTCAAAGAATGGAGTCGACGAGTTTCCCGCCTCAAGAAGGGCGAACTCAGGTGCAGAGAGAACTGTGAAGTCAATCCTGATGGGAACCCAATCATCATACTTCTGTTCATCGCCTGGATAGAGGCTACCATCACTCGTCGCTTCGAAGGCCCCTCTCAGCAACTCATTCGAATCACACGCTACTGCATGAAACTGCCAGGACAATCCATCGAGTGTGAAGCTGTGCACTACTAGTGGTTCGTACACGCTGGGCGTAGGTGAGGGCGCAATTGTCACCAAAACAACAAGCATCAGGAAATACCCTGCCCTCATTGCATTCGACTCCCTCAGATAGCTGACAGGTCGATT